>VYFG01000081.1 GCA_009842505.1 Gammaproteobacteria bacterium | reverse complement strand
CCTCCGGTCAGGCAGGAACCTGCTTGGCCGGGGAATTTTGCAAGTACCTCTACTGCAACAGCCCTCGTGTTTCATCCGCAAAATCGGAGCAAAATCGGAATCCGGAATTGCGCTTTTCGCGTTACCATGTCGCCGCAAAAGTTCCGTGACAGCCGATGACGACCACCCCGACCGACCCTCCCTGCCACCGGCATTACGACGTCATCATCGTCGGCGGTGCAATGTACGGCACAGCCGTTGCATGGTTCCTGATGGACAACCCGGACTTCGACGGCAGCGTGCTGGTGGTGGAACGGGACCCGTCCTATGCACTGTGTTCGACGTCCCATACCAACAGCTGCATGCGCCAGCAATTCTCCACCGAGATCAACGTGCGCATCTCGCAGTTCGCCGCCGAGTACGTCAGGAACTTCCGCGAACACCTGGGCGGCGACTCGCGGGTGCCCGAACTGGCATTCCAGAGCTTCGGCTACCTGTACCTCGCGGATAACGACACATTCGCCGAAACCCTGCGCGCGAGCCAGCAGGTGCAGTCGGCCCTGGGTGCCGCCACCCGCATCCTGGATCCCGGGCAGATCCGGGCGGAGTACCCGTTCTACCATCTCGACGATATCGTGGCGGGCAGCCACAACCCGAAGGACGAGGGCTACTTCGACGGCGGCTCCCTGTTCGACTGGTGGCGCCGCATGGCCCGAGAGCGCGGGACCGAATACGTCGCCAACGAAGTGGTGGCCATGACAAAAAACCGGGCGGGCGACCGGGTGGAGCGCGTGACCCTGAAATCCGGCGAAAACATCGGCTGCGGAACCGTGGTCAATGCCAGCGGCCCGAGGGCGGTACGCACTTCGCGCATGGCCGGAATCGAAATCCCGGTCGAGCCGCGCAAGCGCTACACCTTCATATTCGACGCGGCAAGGCCCCTGGACCGGGACCTGCCGCTTACCATCGACCCAAGCGGCGTCCACATGCGCACGGACGGGCGGTACTACCTGTCCGGCTGTCCGCCGGACGTGGACCCGGCGGTGGATTACGACGACTTCGAGGCGGACCACGATCTCTGGGAGAACAAGGTCTGGCCCGTCCTGGCCCACCGGATTCCCCAGTTCGACGCGATCCGGCTGGTCAATTCCTGGGTGGGCCACTACGCCTACAACACCCTGGACCAGAACGCGATCGTCGGGCCCCATACCACGATCACCAATTTCCTCTTCGTCAACGGTTTCTCCGGGCACGGCCTGCAACAGTCCCCCGCCATCGGCCGCGGCCTTGCCGAGTGGATCGCCTGGGGCGAGTACCGCTCGCTGGACCTGACCCCGTTCGGCTACGGGCGGATCGAACTCGGCGAGCCGTTTGCGGAAAAGGCCATCATCTGACGGCCCCGCCGAGGGTGGTGCTTGCCTTGGCGGGACGTGCCGGGTCCGGCACGGTGGAATGAAAGAAATTTTCCCGCTATGCTTTGGCTCCGGCAGTATTCCGCTGCCCAATCACCAATACGGAGACATTATCAATGCAACTCATCAAGAGAATTCGCCGCGCAGTGATGTACGCGGCCGCCGGTCTTGCCCTGGCCACCACCGGAATTGGCGTCCATGCGGCAGATATCGACAGCATCCACTTCCTGATCCCCGGGGGTGCGGGGGGCGGATGGGACGGCACCGCCCGCGGCACGGGGGAAGCCCTGACCAAGGCCGGTCTCGTCGGCACCGCCAGCTATGAAAACATGTCCGGCGGCGGTGGCGGCAAGGCCATCGGTTATCTGATCGAGAACGCGGACAGCCAGCACGGCACCCTGATGGTGAATTCCACGCCGATCGTGATCCGCTCGCTGACCGGGGTGTTCCCCCACAATTTCCGTGACCTGACCCTGGTGGCGGGCACCATCGGCGACTATGCAGCCCTGGTGGTTCCCAAGGACAGCCCCCACGGCAGCGCCAGCGACCTGATCGCCGCGCAGCAGGCCAATCCCACCTCGGTCGCCATTGGCGGGGGCTCGGTGCCCGGCGGCATGGACCACCTGGTGGCGGCCATGATCCTGGAGGCAGCGGGGAGCGATTCCACCAGCCTGAACTATATTCCCTACGATGCCGGCGGCAAGGCCATGGCCGGCTTGCTGTCCGGTGAGATCGCGGCGCTTTCCACCGGATTTTCCGAGGCCGTGGAACTGGCCAACGCCGGCGAGGTGCGGATCCTGGGGGTCACCTCCGATGCGCGCGTGGACGCGGCCCCGGACGCGCCGACCCTGAAGGAACAGGGCATCGACACCACGTTCGTCAACTGGCGCGGTTTCTTCGCGGCGCCCGGCCTGCCCGCCGATATGCTGGCGGCCTACCAGGGCGTCCTCGCCAAGATGTACGACACCCCGGAATGGGAGGCGGTGAGGGCCCGCAACGGCTGGGTCAACATCCACAATTCCGGCGACGACTTCAAGGCATTTCTCGAGAGCCAGGAAACGGTCATCGGCGACCTGATGCGGAAACTCGGGTTCCTGTAACCCGCACCCGGACGTCCCCGGACAGGCGGCATGGCCCTTGATCGCTGGATTGCGCTGGTTCTTCTCCTGATCTTCGCGGTGTACGGATACACCGCCTTCTTCACCATGGACGCGGGCCTGCCGCCTTTCATGCAGCGCAATCCGGTCTGGCCGAGCACCTTCCCCAAGGTGCTGTCGGTCATCGGCATCCTGGTGGCCCTGTTCGTGCTCACCGGCTTCGAGAAAACGGTCGGCGGGCACAGGGCGCCGGAGATCGACTACCGCAGGCTCACCGACTACAAGCTCGGCCAGGCCCTGATCCTGCTGTCGCTGATGGTGGCCTACGCGCTGCTGCTGAGACCGCTCGGCTTCATCCTGTCCAGCAGCCTGTTCCTGATCCTGTCGGCCGCGGTTCTCGGGGAAAGGAAGTGGCTGGTGCTGGTGCCCGTGGTCCTGGCGACCAGCGTGGGGGTCTGGTACCTGGTGCAGCAGGTCCTGGGGATATTCCTCAGGCCGCTGCCCTTTTTCGTCGGCTGACCGGACGGCGGGATGTTCGAAGGAATCCTGATCGGGCTCGGCACCGCCTTCACCCCCATCAATCTCCTGATGGTGGTGGGTGGCTGCCTGATCGGTACCTTCATCGGCATGCTGCCGGGGCTCGGGCCGATGTCCATCATCGCCATCATGATCCCCGTGGCCATCAGCATCGGCGATCCCTCCGCCGCCCTCATCCTGCTGGCCGGCGTCTACTACGGCGCGATCTTCGGCGGCTCCACCTCCTCCATCCTGATCAATGCCCCCGGGGTGGCGTCCACCGTGGCCACCAGTTTCGACGGCTACCCCCTTGCCCGCCAGGGCAAGGCGGGCAAGGCCCTGACCGTGGCCGCCATCGCCTCCTTCTCGGGCGGTACGCTGGGCGCAATCCTGCTGATGATCTTCGCGCCCATGCTGGTTTCGGTGGCGCTGCTGTTCCATTCGGCAGAATATTTCGCCCTGATGGTGGTGGGCCTTTCCGCCATCGCCGCCTTCGCGGGCAGCGGGCAGGTGGGGAAGGCCGTGCTCATGACCATCACCGGCCTCGTCATGGCCACCGTCGGGGAGGGTGCGCTCTTCAACCTCCCCCGCTTCACCATGGGTGTCATGGACCTGCAGTCGGGGTTCAGCTTCATCACCCTGGCGATGGCCATGTTCGCGCTGCCGGAGGCGATCTATCTCGTGCTGGACCCCGGCCGTTCCAATACCGGGCAGAGCGGCTCCGGGCAGATCACCGACCTGCGCATTACCCGGGACGAGGCGAGGCGGATCACGCCGGTCATCGGCCGCCAGTCCGTGCAGGGCTTCCTGATCGGCGTGCTTCCCGGGGCAGGAGCCACCATTGCCTCTTTCCTGGGCTATGCTGTGGAGCGCAACATCGCCAAGGGCGAAGACCAGGCCGAGTTCGGCAAGGGTTCCGTCAAGGGCCTGGCCGCACCGGAGTCGGCCAACAACGCGGCCTGCACCGGCTCGTTCGTGCCGCTGCTGACCCTCGGGATACCCGGCTCGGGCACCACCGCCATCCTCCTCGGCGCCCTCATCGCACTCAACGTGTCGCCGGGCCCAAGGCTGATGGTGGACCAGCCCGAGATCTTCTGGTCCGTGATCATTTCCATGTATCTCGGCAACGTGATCCTGCTGGCACTCAACCTGCCGCTCATACCCTACATCGCCAAGGTGCTGGCGATCCCGCGCAACTACCTGATCCCGTTCATCCTCTTCTTCACCCTGATGGGCGCCTACATCGGCCAGAACAACGCCACGGAACTGCTGATCCTGGTGGGCCTCGGAATCGCCGCCACCGTGCTGCGCTTTGCCGACTATCCCCTGGCGCCGCTGCTGATCGGTTTCATACTCGGGAGCATGCTGGAGGACAACTTCTCGCGCTCCATGCAGCTCTATAACGGCATCGGCTTCATCGCCGAGCGGCCCATGACCCTGGGCCTGTTGGTCCTGGCCGTGATCCTGGTGGTGCTGCCGGGCTACCGGGCAAGGCGGGCACGCTTAAGGGCGGAGGGTGTCGCGGACGGGGACTGAACGGACTGTCCCGGCAAACCGCGTCGGGGCCTTCCCGGAATCCCGCCCGGCATGGATCCCCGGTCCAATTACGGTAACATGCACCCATGGATGCATCCCACGTTTCTCCGGTTGCCGCACGATACCCGCTGGACCGGCCCGGCGACCCGGACTACCGGGCATTGGTCGGCCGCTGCCGGGAAGTGCTGCGGGATACCGGCGCCCTCGCCCTGCCCGGATTCCTGCCGCCGGCTCTTGTGCGGGAAGTCCGCAGCCATGCCAGGGCGGCGATGCCCGGCGGATACCGGATGTCGGGCAGGTACAATCCGTACTCAGAGGACCTGAGCGCGGGGGACGACCTCTCGCTTCCCCCGGATCACCCGGCCCGCCTGCGGCTGCCCGCGTCCCACCTGTCCCTGGCCGGAGACCTGCTGCCGGCCGATTCCGTGCTCTACCGGCTGCACCGTGATCCGTCGGTCTGCCGCTTCCTGGCTGACGCCTTGGAAAGTCCGGCGCTGTACCCGGTCACGGACCCGCTCGGCGGCGTCAATGTCCTCGTGTACGAGCCCGGCAACGCCAATGGCTGGCATTTCGACTCCGTGTCCTTCGTCGTCTCGCTGATGCTGCAGAACGCTTCCGAGGGCGGATGCTACGAATACATTCCCTGGATGCGTTCCGACGCAGATGAAAACCTGGCGGAAGTGGCCCGCCGGATGCGCTCCCCCGACCTGCCGGACGGTGTCCACCGGATCACGCTCGATCCCGGAACGCTGTTCCTGTTCAAGGGCAGGCACACGCTCCACCGCGTGACCCGCGTGATGGGGGACCGGAACCGCATCATCGCCATTCTCAGTTACCACCGGACGCCGGGCTGGCAGGTCAGCGAGGGCACGCGCCTGGCGCTCTACGGCCGCGTGGCCTGATCCGGAGTGACCGCCGGCGACAACAGGGCCCTGCGCCAACACCTGCGACGGCTGCTCCGGCAACCCGACGACCTGGCCCGCGCCCTGCCGGGCGCGTTCTATACCGATCCGTCCTGGCTCGCAGCGGAAATCAGCGAACTGTTCGCTGTGCAGTGGGTCTGCCTGGGCCGCCGGGAGGAAATTCCGGAGCCGGGGGACTACTTCACCGCCGAGGTTGCCGGGGAACCGGTCATCATCCTGCGCGGAGAAGACAGCGCCCCAAGGGCGCTGGCCAACGTCTGCCGCCACCGGGGCACCGTCCTGGCGGAGGGCGCGGGCCGGCTGCAGCGCCTCGTCTGCCCCTACCACCACTGGTCGTACGACCTCCGGGGCAACCTGCTCTACGCACCAGGGATGGATCCGTCCGGTCCGCTCCGGGAGGAAGACACCCGCCTGCGCGAACTGCCCCTGGCCGAGTGGATGGGGTTTCTCTTCGTCAGCCTGGCGGATGAACCGCCGGACCTGCCGGCGGCGCTGGCGCCGCTGGCCGGGCGCATACGCAACTACCATCTCGAGGAAATGCACCTTCGCCACCTGGAGACGGAAACCTGGGACATCAACTGGAAATGCCTGTTCGAGAACTTCATGGAGGGCTATCACCTCTCGCCCCTGCACCGGAAAACCCTGCACAGGGTCAATCCCACGAGGCTGTGCCGGCACTTCCCCGCCGGTGACGGTTACCTCGGCTACACCGTGGGATTCACCGAGCGGGTGGGCGAGGGCGCGGCGGGCCATCCCGACCTTTCCGAGGAGGAGCGCAATACCTGTGTCATGTTCGCCGTGCCCCCGGGGCTGGTGGTGGGCGTCGGCAGCGATTATTCCTCCTTCATCTGCCTCCAGCCGGATGGCGTGGAGCGGGTGCGGGCCAGGATGGGCCTGTTCTTCTTCGGCGACGAATGGACCGGGGCGGCCCTGGAGGATGCCGTCAGGCTGTTCCGGGAAACCATGGCCGAGGACAAGGCCGTGCTGCTCCGGCTGCAGCGGGGCCTCCGCTCCCGGCACTACGAGCCGGGGCCGCTGGCTCCGCCGGACCTGGAGGGCACCTGCCGCGATCTCCACCGGTACCTCGCGAAGCACATGGCCGGTGATCCGGCCGGCCAAGCCCCGCCGGGCAGTCCCGGCGAAGGCGGTGTCCCGTGACATTCCGCCCCCTGGCGGGGACGAAGGATGCCCCTGTCAGTGGATGACGGTCTGGCCTAGCTGCCCGATTTCCGCAGCGGCAGCCCGGCCCCCTGAACCCCGGCGGCCTTCTGGCGACGCATCGCCTGGGCGGCATCAAAGCGTTCGCGCAGATACGCGATCTGCTCCCTGATCGACTGCGCTGCGGCTTCGCCGTCCTTGGCCCGCAAGGCGGACAGGATCTCCTCGTGCTGCCGGACGATGACCTCGCGCTCGCGAAAGCGGAACACCACCATATTCTCGATCGGCTGCAATGCCTCGATGACGGTGTACATGACGAACTTCAGCACCGAGTTGTGCGTCGCGTCGGCAATGGCCCGATGAAACCGCACATCCGATGCACAGAAAGCCTCGTCCGAAACCGAAGCCTGTCGCTGTATCTCGATTTCACGGGCCAGTTCGGAGAGCTCCGCCTCGTTGCACCGCTCTGCGGCATGAAGCACGCACAGAACCTCCAGTTCCTGACGTGCTTCCAGGATCTCCGGAATCTTGAACTCGCCCAGGCTGACAAGAAGCGCGGTGGCGGTCGTCAGACTTGAACTGACCTCCTCGTGGCTCGGACGGTTGATGAACGTACCTCCGGTCGGACCGCGACGCGACCGGATCAGGCTTTGCGCAGCCAGCCGTTTCAGCGCCTCGCGGATGGTGGGCCGGGAAACCCGGAACTGGCGGGCGAGTTCTTCCTCGGTCGGCAGCTGATCGTCAGCTTTGAGTGTCCCGTCGGTAATGGACTCCCGGATCCGCTCGGCAATCTGCTTCGCGAGGCTCGCCGTCATCAGCGGCTCGTAGCTCACTTTTCTCATCTTGGTAAATGTAGGTCCCCCTGAACCGTTCATAGTCTACCGTAGCCGCCCGCAAACCGTCCAACTCAAGATTCCCGCAGGCCGGTTCTGCGGCACTCGGTCCGCAACGCGCCTGCGCTTGCGGGTGGCCACTCGTATCGCCCGCAACACCTTCTGGCCCGTCCGGAATCCGCCCGCATCAGCACGCAGCTGCCTGGCGCGAATACAGGTTTCTCCGGGTGCGGGACACGCCGTCCGGCGACGTAATAGTAATACAATGTTAATTTGCTTGACAAATATCCAAATATGGGAAATTATTGCATCACAAATATACTGAACAATTTCGCTCGGCTGTCATTCAAGACCGGCCGCATTTCGGGGAGCGCTGACGGGGCAGTGTTCGATTCCTGATCGCTTCACCACGATTTGCGGCAACAGCCAGGTTCCCGGAATGTCCAAAAAAGAGGATTCCACCATGTCCAAGACCAGTATTTCAATCATCACTCTCGCCGGTGTGGCCGCGGCCACCCTGATTGCATTCGGGCAACCGGCATTCGCGGCCTCAGAACGCACCGTCAAGATCGCGGGCTGGGGCGCCAAATCCGGGCCATTGCGCTCCTTCGGGGTGAACTCGGAGGCCGTGCTGACCGCGGCAGTCAAGTCCATCAACGACGCGGGCGGCGTGAAGCTGGGTGACGGCACCATGGTCCCGATGGAATTCACCTACTACGATTCCGCCTGCAACGCCGACCAGGCCATCTCCGTGGCGCGCAAGGTCGAATCGCAGACCGACGCGCTGATCGGCATCGGCCCCACGTGCTCCGGCGCTGCGGCGGCCATGTACGGCATTTTTCAGAAGACGGTGGACGATGCGTCCGACACCGGTCTGCAGTTCCCGATTCTCACCGACACGGCGATCCGCCCAGGCCTGGCCAAGAAGTCCCAGTGGACGTTCCGCAACGTCCCCAACGAAATCACCATGTATGACGAGTTGTTCTCCTGGCTGCGTACCCAGTATCCCGACGCCAAGACGATCTACGGCGGAACCGAGACCGACCAGGCCCATTCCAAGCTGACGTTCGCGATCGTCATCGTCCCCCTGGCCAAGAAGCACGGCTTCGAGTGGGTCGGCGGGGGCATCGAGGGAGTCACGGGCAAGGTGAGGGACGGCTATGAGAACGTGCTGGAGGTCTCCAAGTCGTCAAATTGGCTGATGGCCGACACGAACTTCTCGGTCCAGGCCCGGGCATTCAAGAAGTCGGGCGCCGACATGATGATCGTGTCATCGCACCCGTTCACCACCTGCGGCATGCTCAAGGAGATGAAGCGCCAGCGGATCAACCCCAAGGTGCTGGTGGGACTCACCAGTTCGTCCAGCGCGGAAACGCTGAAGGGCTGCGCCGATGCCGCGGAAGGCATGTACATCCCGACCGGCTTCGCGCCGATTACGGATGCCGCCGCCGCGGTTGCGAGTGCTGCCCAGGCCAACGGCGGATTCGCTGACCTGCACAGCGCGGCTGCCTGGGAGAACGCGCATATCATCAAGCAGGTGGTCGAATCGATGGGCGTCATGGCCAAGCCCGATACGCTCCAGGCCGACCGGCGGAAGGTCCGCGACGGCCTCGAGGCCCTGGTCAGCGTCAACGGCCTGATGGGTGAGATCGGACGCGTGCAGGACGAAGGCGAATCCGTCAAGCCCTTCGTGTTCGTACAGGCCGAAGGCGGATCGTGGGAGGTGGTCCACGATCCCCGCTAGGTAGTCTCCGGAACAAACCGTCACCTGTACCGGCGGGAGCGCCGGTGCACCGGCATCCGGATGACCCGCATCCAGAGCCCTGCGGGGTCGGGATGACGGTTCAGGCCAGCAGTTCGCATGTGGCCGGGTTGACCAGCCCGGCCACATGCGTCACGATCTGTCGGGATCGCAGTACATTCCGGACATTGGGGGTGAGTGAAATCCGCCATGGGTGATTTCGATTTCGTGTACATCACCCAGACCGTCGGCGACGGGCTGCTGTTCGGCTCGACCTATGCGCTGATCGGGATCGGCTTCACCCTGATCTTCGGCGCCATGGGCAAGCTCAACATGACGTATGCCGCGGCGTCCCTGGGCGGGGCGTACGTGGGTCTGGCTGCCTTCACCTTCGTCAATGCCCCCGCCCTGGTGGTTTTCCTGGTTTCGGCGCTCGCCTCGGGAATCGTCGGCTTCATCGCGTACCTGACCTGCTTCCGGTTCATCCCGATCCATAACCATCTTGCCGCACTGATGGCCTCGATCGGGGGCCTGTTCTTCATCGACGAGATCGTCATCCATACCACCGACGGCTCACCGCTCACCTTTCCGGCCATGTTCGAGGACGTGATGTTCGAGCTCGGCCCGCTCGGAATCCGCGGCGACCTCCTGTTCGTGTTCGCGGTATGCATCGCTGCCACCGCCGGCCTGCTGTTCGTGCTCTACCGCAGCCGGCTTGGACTGGCGACGCGGGCGGTGTCCCAGCAGGACGTGGCGGCCCGGCTCTGCGGCATCGACGTCCACCGCACCAATGCCGTCACATTCGTGCTCGCCGGCCTGCTTGGAGGGATCGCGGGCGCCATGACGGCGGCCGCGGTCGGGGTGCTCTCGCCGCTGATCACGATCCCGCTGACCGTCAAGGGCCTGATCGTTACGGTCATCGGCGGCCTGGGATCGATTCCGGGTGCCATCGTGGCCGGCCTGATGGTGGGCGCGCTGGAAAACGTGTTCCTGTACTTCCGGGGGGTCAACGAGCGCGACATGTACGTGTTGCTGCTGCTCTTCGTATTCCTGGTCTTCCGGCCACACGGAATTTTCGGGTCGGCCATCAGCCGGGACTGAAAGGGAATGTCGTACTACCTCGGCCTCGTCCAGCTCATCGGGATTCATACCCTCCTCGGCCTGTCCGCGTACGTGCTGATGCTCACCGGCCAGCTCTCCCTGGGACAGGCCGGGTTCTTCGCCATCGGCGCCTATAGCGCCGGGATTCTCACCGTCATCTTCGAGCTGCCCATTCTGCCTGCGCTGCTCGTGGGGGCATGCATCGCGGCTTTCTTCGCGTTTCTTGTCGGCTTTCCCGCCCTGCGGGTCAAGGGCCTGATGCTCGTGGTGGCGACAATCGCCTTCGGCGAATTCGTTCGCCTGTTCTTCTTCAATTTGAGCTGGCGCGTGCCGCGCGACGGCATCGAGGTCGGACCGGACAGCACCAACGGCTTTCGCGAGATCCGCTACTTCGTGGCGAACGGCTGGTCGGCATGGGAGATCACCACCTTCGTCTGGGTTTTTGTGATCCTGGTGATGGTGGCTCTCTGGTGGATGGACCGTTCGCGCGCAGGAGCGGTTCTCAGGGCGGTGGGCGAGGACGAACTGGCGGCCCAGAGCGTCGGCATCAACCTCACCGCGGTGAAGGTGACGGCCATGACCGCCGGCGGCTTCATCGCCGGCATCGGCGGGGCGCTCTATGCCCATACCGCGACCTATGTTGACCACCTCACCTTCACCGTGCTGCTCGCGACCTTCGCGATCTCCTATCCGATTCTCGGTGGACTGTCGAGTGTCATCGGCACCCTGGTGGCGGTCATCTTCATCCAGGGGGTGCTGGTGGAAGGGCTCCGCTTTCTCGGAGACTGGCGCAACATCGTGTTCGGACTGCTGATCATTGCCGCGATGAACCTGAAGCCTTCCGGCCTGTTCGACGCCCGCACCGCCCGCATCCTGAAGCGCGCGGCAAGTCTTGGCAGGAGAGGCTAGAGCGGTGCTCGAACTGCAGGGTCTGACGAAGCACTTCGGCGGGGTCAAGGCCCTCAACGAGCTGGACCTGACCGTCGAGGAGGGCGGGATCATCGGCCTGATCGGCCCCAACGGGTCGGGCAAGAGCACCGCGATCAACCTGATCTGCGGCGTCTACGGCGAAACCGCCGGCACCGTCCATTTCCGCGGAGTCCTGATGAACGGAAAACCGCCGCACCAGCGCCTGCGGGCCGGAATAGCCCGCACGTTCCAGAACATCCGCCTGTTTCCGGAACTCACGGTGTGGCAGAACCTGTGGGTAGCGCAGAACTCGCCCCAGGATATCTCCCGGCAACGCTTTCTGCCGCGCTGGTTCGGCACCACCCGCCAGGCCCGCAAGGAGATCGCGGACCTGCTGGAGCTCGCCGACCTCGCACACAAGGGCGACGAACTTGCGTCCAACCTGGCCTTCGGAGAGCAACGGCGCCTGGAGTTCGCGCGCGCGGCGGCGGCGCGCCCGCTGCTGTTGCTGCTCGACGAGCCGGCGGCCGGCATGAGCCGGCAGGAAATCGACGATCTGGGCCAACGAATCCGCCGGTTGCGCGACTCGGGGGTGACCATACTGCTCGTCGAGCACATGATGGAACTCGTCATGGGCGTGACCGAGCAGATCGCGGTGCTCAACTTCGGGCACAGGATCGCGTTCGGCACACCGGGCGAGGTGCAAAGCGACCGGGCGGTGCAGGAGGCATACCTCGGGACAGACGCCACGGAATCCGGGCCGGCCGGCGGGAGTGCCTGAGCAGATGCTGAGCATCCGGAATCTCGTCACTTCGTATGGAAACATCGAGGCGCTGCGGGGCGTAAGCCTCGACGCGGCACAGGGCGAGATCACCTGCCTGCTCGGCCCCAACGGCGCCGGGAAGACCACGACCATGTTCACTGTTGCGGGAATCATATCCGCCAAGTCCGGCTCCGTGACCCTGGACGGCGAGGACATGACCCGGCTGCCGGCCGTCAAGGTGGTGTCCAGGGGCATCGCCCTGGTGCCTGAAAACCGGCTGGTATTTCCGTACATGGACGTCGAGGAGAACCTGCGTGCCGGCGCCTACGCCAGACAGGCTTCCAAGGCGGAAATCTCGGATGACGTCGCGGCCGTCTTCCGGCGCTTTCCCCGCCTGGAAGAACGCAAGGGCCAGCTTGCCGGCACCCTGTCGGGAGGCGAGCAGCAGATGCTGGCCATCGGGAGAGGGCTTATGGCACGCCCCAGGATCCTGCTCATGGACGAACCTTCCGTTGGCCTCGCGCCGCTCGTCGTGGAGGAGATCTTCGGCATCATCCGCGAGCTCAACGCGGAAGGGGTTACCATTCTCCTGGTCGAGCAGAATGCCCGGATGGCGCTCAGGGTCGCCCACAAGTTCTATCTCATCGAAGGCGGCGAAATCACGTTCTCGGGAATACCCGGAGAGTTCGATGAAGACGAGGTCATCCACCGGGCCTACCTCGGGGCGCGGAAGGAATAGCCACACTTCGGGCCGGGGATACATGCCGTGATCGATTTCGTCCAGAATACCGTTGACGGCATCATGTTTGGCTCGTCCTACGCGCTGCTGGCGATCGGCTTCACCATCGTTTTCGGCGTCATGCGCCGGCTGAACCTCGCATTCGGCGCCACCATCATGCTGGGCGCCTACGCCGGCACCTGGCTGCACGTGCATTACCAGGTCAACGTGCTGGTCATCGCCCTGACGACGCTGGCATGCACGGTCCTCGCCGGTATTTATGTCGAGCGCCTGTGCTTTCGTGCCGTGCGCCGCGACGCCGCGCTCGCGTCCATGGTCTCAAGCTTCGTGATCTGGATGCAGCTCGAAGAGGTTGCGGTTCACCTCCTGCCCGAGCGGACCTATCCCTTCCCCTCCCTTTTCGTCGCCGGCTCCTTCGAGATCGGTCCCTTCCTGTTCCGCGCGGAACAAATCACGATGCTGCTGCTGGCGGTCGTCATGGTGGGGGCCCTGCATCTGCTGCTGCACCGCACCCGGTACGGCCTTGCGCTCAGGGCAATGTCCGAAAATCCGCAGGCCGCCGGCTACATGGGAATCCATACCGAATGGGTCATGCTGTGCGCCTTCGCCCTGGTTTCCCTGGTGGGCGGCGTCGCCGGCTACGCCATCCTCGCCACGGATGAGCAGATCACGCCGTATTTCGGCCTGTGGGCCACGTTCAAGGGCCTCATCGCGATGATGCTGGGCGGCATGGGCTCGCTGCCGGGGGCCATCGTGGGGGGCCTCGTGCTCGGGATGGTCGAAGCCCATTCCCAGTGGTACCTGGGCAACGAGTACAAGGACCTGAGCGCCTACGTGCTGCTGTTCGCCATGCTGGTGCTGCGGCCCGGCGGCTTCATGGGTCAGCGCATACTCAGCCGCGAGGAACTCGCCTTCCGGCGCGTGTGAGCGATGGACGGCTACGTCATCACGGTCCTGTCGAACATCGGCATGATCTCGTTCATTGCGCTTTCGGCCTACCTGCTGCTGGTCACCGGCGAGATCTCCTTCGGCCAGCAGGCCTACTTCGGTCTCGGCGCCTACGCGGCCGGCGCCGCCACGGCGATGTTCGGGCTGCCGATCTGGGCGGGCATCCTCATCGGTGTGGGCGCCGCCGCGCTCGTGGCGATGGTCGTGGGAGCCCTGACCCTGCGCCTCGGCGGACTGTACTTCTCGATCTCGACCCTGGCGTTTGCGGAAATGGTGCGCCTCATCCTGCTGACCGCCGAGGTGCAGGTCGAGGTCGACGGCGAAATGGTGGGACCGGACGGTGCGAATGGATTCCACGACATTCGCTGGATGTTCGAACGCGACATCAGCCTGGCCGAGTTCATGCTGATCATCTACTGCCTGCTGGCACTGGTGCTGATTGTCCTCGCGCTGGTCGAACGCTCCCGCCTGGGCTCGGTGTTCCGGATGCTCGGGTCCGACGACCTGCTGGCCGAGATGCAGGGCATCAACACCGTGCGGTACCGCATCCTGGCCGCAGGCATGGCCGGGGGGATTGCCGGCATCGGCGGTTCGCTGTACGCCCACTTCACCACCTACGTGGAGCCGCAGTTCTTCAACGTGATGCTGGGTGTTCATGCCCTCGCCTATGGCCTGATCGGTGGTCTCGGCACCGCCTTCGGCCCGCTCATCGGGGTCGCCATCGACATCGGATTTCTCGAGGCGGTCCGGTTCATCCAGGGCTACCGGATGATCGTGTTCGGGGGACTGGTAGCGGTGCTGCTGATCTTCATGCCCCGGGGGATTCTCGACGAGGACCGGGTGCATCGACTGAAGGGATGGTTCTCAAGGCGGCGTCATGCTGGCACTCGAGGGAATTGAGAAACGCTTCGGGGCCCTGGCCGCGCTTACTGGCATCGACCTTGAGGTGGCGGCCGGAGAGGTCCTCGGCATCGTCGGACCGAACGGTTCGGGCAAGACCACGCTGCTGAATACTGTGACCGGGGTGTATGCGCCGAGCTCCGGGCGTATCCTCTTCCAGGGCACGGACATCACCGGGTGGAAGGGCCACCGGATCGCCCGGCTCGGGATTGCGCGGACCTTCCAGAACATCCGGCTGTTTCCGTCCATGACGGTCTTCCACAATGTGTGGAGCGCACAGCACCACCTGGTTGCCGGTGGACTCCTCGGGCTGCTGCGCAGCCTGCCGACGGCCGGAAGCACCGATACGAAGAAAGTGGAGGCGGCGCTGAACCAGGTGGGATTGCTCCAGGATCGGGAGGTCTTGGCCAGACACCTGCCTCTCCCGGCCCGCCGCCGCCTCGAGATCGCCCGCGCGCTGGTCGTCGACGCCAAGCTGGTGTTGCTGGACGAGCCATCGGGAGGCATGACACCGGCCGAAACGGCGGACATGGCAGAGCTCATCCGGGAGATCGTCGCTCCGGGCCGCACCTGCGTGGTGATCGAGCACAAGATGGCGCTGATTGCCGACGCTTGCACACGTCTTTGCGTGCTCGACTTCGGCCGCAAGATCGCGGAAGGTTCCCCGGGCGACGTGCTTGCCGATGCCGCTGTCCGGGAGGTCTATCTGGGGGCGGATGATGGCCCCGATGCTTGAAGTACGCCAACTGACGGTCTCCTACGGCGGTGTGCGCGCGATCGACGGGATTTCCCTGACGGTGCACTCGGGGGAGATCGTGTCCATCGTAGGGATGAACGGCGCCGGCAAGACTTCCATTCTCAATGCCATCTCGGGGATGGTGCCGCCGGACAGCGGAGAGATCACGTTCGAGGGAGAGTCGATCGGCAGCCTGCCCGCTCATGCCGTGGTTGCCCGCGGCATCGTCCAGGTTCCCGAAGGGCGCCTGATCTTCGGGACGTTGAGCGTGGAAGAAAATCTCCGGGTCGCCGCCCACAAGCGCAGCGGATTCATGCTCAGGTCCCGCGACCGTCCCCACTTGCGTCAACTGTTTCCCACGCTCACGGACAAGCTGGAGCGACCGGCCGCCGGCCTGAGCGGCGGGGAAGCGCAGATGCTGGCGCTCGCCCGCGGGCTCGAGTCCGAGCCGCGGCTGCTGCTGCTGGACGAACCTTCGCTCGGACTGTCGCCGAAGCTGTCGCTCGGCGTCTTCGACCTGATCCGCCAACTGCGCGACCAGGGACTCACGATGCTGCTGGTTGAGCAGAATCTCCGGCGAGCACTCATGGTCGCCGACCGGGCCTACGTGCTCGAAAGCGGGCGGATCACGCTCCAGGGACCTGCGTCGGAGCTGATGCTCGATGATCGGCTCGTGTCGAACTATCTGGGCGTCTCCTTGCCCGAAACCCCCACGTCAGACTAAAGGAGGTACAGAATGATGATTGATCGATTTCTTGTGGTGCCCGCGGTTGCGGGGCTGGTACTGCTGCCGGCGCTTGCGGACGCGGACGAGCGCAAGGCAGCCGAGGTGGAATGCACGCCGGCAGAACACCGGACACTGACCTACGATTGCATGATCGCCCTCAAGGGCAGGAAGAGCGGCATGCCGATCGTCGATGCCGAGTTCACGGTAGGCGCCGACATGCCGTCCATGCCGGGCGCCCACAATGTCCGCCCGGTGCCCGCCGAGCCGCATGATACGCCTGGCATGTACCGGGCCCGGATCGAGCTCGAAATGACCGGGGAGTGGAATCTCAAGCTGGATTTCACCAAGCCGGACCGGGACCG
Source organism: Gammaproteobacteria bacterium (assembly GCA_009842505.1). GTDB lineage: Bacteria > Pseudomonadota > Gammaproteobacteria > Arenicellales > Poriferihabitantaceae > VYFG01. The sequence continues at coordinate 2,327 of VYFG01000081.1, read as the reverse complement.
AGTGAACAAGAAGCTCCATTTCGGCGGAATGGATGGCCATGGCGAACACGACCATACTTCCCACGGGCACACAGAATAGCCTGTCCGGCTTTGCGGGCCGGCAAACCGGTGGCACTGAAACCTCCTGGGATGCTGCCCGTATCCCGAGCCGGTCTGTCTGATATTTCCGACCGCCAGGAACTACTGCTGCCCGGGTGTGATCCGACGGAATGGCCCGACGGGGTGATCTGCAGGGACGGTTGTTAAAACTGTGCCGTAAGCACGGCGTGGCGTTAAGCCAGTGCTACACCCACAAGGACCTGCAAACGATACTGCGACTGCTTGACTGAATAGTAAATTCAAAAAACGGTCAGAGCGAAAATCGAAACAGAAACACAGCAGAACGCAGGGATTTTGCAAGTGGACATGGAATTAGACCTCGTGATCGATGGTGGGAGGATTCACGATACGACATGTTTCCGGTCCATGCCACCAAGTACGACAGACGTGAAAGGAATCGGTTTTCGCCAAGCGTGGATGGCTACTCCTGTGACGGGTTCAAGGGCTGTTGTATTCACCGAATTCTCAGGCGCTCCCGGTGCCTGTTCAGGCAGAACTAAAACAAAAAACCCGGACGTATCCGAAGACACGCCCGGGGTGTGAAATGATGGCGGCCCGAAAGAGTCATGTAAAGGGCCGCCACCCTCGTTGAAGGTCAATAGCCCATATCAGTCCTTCCGGGTGGCGTATGCCCCGGCCGCGTGCCCGTCCAGGAAGTGGGCGGAGAAACCGCCGAAGATGCCATCTGGGCGCGCGGTGGCATCGGCACCATACGCGGTTGCGGCCCATGCGCCGTTTTCTCCCGAAGCTACCGCAAGACCTTCAGCCTCTGAGGCAGCCAGGGCTACGGCGTCCAGTCTCACGCTCCAGCCCGAACCGACTGCGTCACCCTGGAAGTTGTTGACAGTGCCGCTGACGGTCGGGGTTCCCCCAAACTTCGCGGTCAGGCTCACATCGGCGGTGAACATGCCAGAGTCGATGTGATTGCCTCCACCGGCCTTGGGCGTCTTGTGGACCGACATGCCCACAGCCTCACCCGAGTAGGTGGCAGAGTCCGCGAGCCCGTCGGCCTCGGTACCCGCGGCCACGTTGACGGAGGTTCCACCGGCGCTAGACAACGCAAAGGTGTTGAGGGTCCAGTCGGTGCCGTCGGTGGTCAGCCAGTAGCCGTACTGCGTGTACGAGGCTTCCGCGATATACGGCGTGGCTACGGACGCATCCCTGTCCGGGTTCCTGATGTAGTACACCATCGACGAAGTCGGCGAGAAGTACCAGCTGCCGGCCAGCTTGCCGTCCGTCACCTTGCAGTCCTTACCCAGGCAGAAGATGTCACCAGGGATCCCCATGTAGGTGCTGGAGTCGCTCGTGAAAGCGTCGGCATATGCGTTGGTTCCTCCGGTGCCACCAGTGGCAGTCACGTCGGCGTCCACGTCCGCTGCAGTCATCCCAGAGACCGAAGCCACCATTCTGATCGGATTACCGGTGCCGATCCGTTCGCTCATGACGTTGTCTTCGCCGACGATCATCGCCCAAGTCATGCCCTGGTGATCATCCGTCTCATACTTGTGCCCAGCGACGATTGTGTTCGCTGGCGCGGTAGCACCGAGCGTTCCCCGCGCCCTGCCATCAGAGGTACCTGGTGATACCGTCTCGGCGATGTCCATGCCCACCGTGTCAGCGATTGACCGCGGTGTGCCTTTCCCGTTGGCACCCACGACCTTGAATACTTCGTCATCCAGTTTCCGGCCGTCACGCACCCCGGTGGCTTTCTTGATCTCCGCTTCCGCCACCTTGATGGCAGCGTCGAGCGCTGCAATCGCCTGGGCTTTGCCTGCCGTACCGTCGGGAACCATCTCGGCTGCAGTCTTGGCGGTCATGGCGTCCATCTTCGCCATCTCGGCATCCATGACGGCCTGGGCTGCATCATCCTTGGCATCAAGAATCGCCTGGGCGTTCATCATCGCCTTGGTGGAGTCGCCGCCAACTTGCGTTGTGGTGAGCATGCCGCCGCTTTCTACCGCGGAATCCTCCGCGTCCATAGCCGCCATGCCCGCAGTTTCGGCCTTGGCGGTTGCCTCGACTGCCGCCTGATGATGCATCAGAAGCTGGCCGCTATAGTCGGGCGGTGGCGGCGGAGTGGGATCGGGCGTCGTCGCCGGCGTCGAACTTCCCCCTCCGCAACCGGCGAGGAGCAGTGCCAGCGAAGCCACGAGGACCAGCACGAATTTATCTATTGATTTCATTTCGATGTTTCTCACAAAGTTGTTGAAAGGGTTGAGTCGGGACCT
>VYFG01000089.1 GCA_009842505.1 Gammaproteobacteria bacterium | reverse complement strand
GGATTCACGCCGGAATGCCGCCGAAAATCGGGGTTTTCTGCCTGACACTAATTACGGGATGGATGGTCTCGGTTTCGTGAAAGATGCCTTCCGGAGACTTGCCGAAGTCTCGGATCTCGACCTGCGGGTGGGCACGAAGTTTTCGAACGAGCATTCCGCTGCCCTTCACCAAGCGTTGAGAGACGCTGCAAGCACTATTAAGAACATGCCCGCCACCCATGTGACCTACAATGATGGAGGGCAGGTCTTTCCAGTAACGAGGTCTCGCAGGCGATCACACCCGTCTACGATCACCTTGGACCGGGAATACCTGTACAGTTTTGGTGAAATGCTGGTTCCCAGGCATCTATGGCAAACACTGCAACGCTTTGGCGTATGGATAGAGCCGGCAGTAGTGGCTGAATGGGGCCACCTCATGAAGACCTACGCCGCAAAGCGTGGTGCACCGATTGAGGATACGGTGATGACGGCCGCGATGAGATGGGAGGACCCCAATCGGGATGTAAGTCTGGTACGTAAACGGGCTCTAAAACTTTCGACCGAAAAGAAACTGTATTGTGTGTGGAGCGGTGAGGCTCTGAATCACAGGTACCTGGATGTTGATCATTGCCTGCCATGGGCCGTTTGGCCCTGCGGCGACCTCTGGAACCTGATGCCGGCACACCGGAAGGTTAACCAGAAACAAAAAGGGGCCCGCTTGCCGAGTGATCGCCTTCTTCGTTCGGCCCAGGACAGGGTCCTAGACTGGTGGGGGTCGGCTTACCTGGAAGACGCATCGGCAGTGTCCGACCGATTCTGGCTGGAGGCAAACGCAAGCCTTCCCGGTACCATCAGCGACCAGGGAACTTTGGACGACATCTTCGATGCAGTTTGTCTCCAGAGGATGCGGCTGAGGCATGACCAACAGGTGCCGGAATGGACAGGAGAGAAATATCTTTCAACTCCCTGACGGACAACTCTACAATTCTCCCCCACCTGCTTTCGGTTGTGGAGCATTGGGTGAGTAAATCCTAGGTGCTGTGGGAATACAACCGGTCCTCGAAGGATATTAACCGGCGCGGCATCAGGTTGGATCTGAAGGCTTTCTCGATCCGCGCCGCATCGCTGGACGCACCCTCCGCTGCTTCAGCGTACTTCCACCAGTCCCGAACAGAAGCCCTCACCCAGTCCAGTTTTTCAACGCCTCGCGCTTCCTGACGCTGACCGAGACGGTGAACTGAAGGATTTCGTAACGCCCAAAGCCGTTACGGCGGCCGGCCAGACTCACATGGGATGGCCCTCAGTCGATCCGGGTTCCTTGTCATCAAAAAGGCTAGTTGACGGTCACGGATGGCGAGGCAGATAATTTTTCCGAATTGGTCCATCCATCGAGTTAATCACAGGCACATTGATCTGAATCAAATCGGCCGGACCGGAATTGCTCTCGAATACCCGTGCGCATCCTTCTGTAAAACGTTCAGCCGGCAACGCGGCAGCTCCGGAGGAAAAAAATGAATTCTCCCGCCCAGGTGTCCCAACGCGACCAGCACCAGATGCTCGGCATGAGCACGATCGCGTTCGTTTTCTGTTTCGCGGTCTGGACAATCTTCTCGATCATCGGCGTACGGATCAAGCAGGACCTCGGCCTTACCGACACCCAATTCGGCCTCCTCGTGGCCACCCCGGTCCTGACGGGTTCCGTGAGCCGGATATTTCTCGGAATCTGGACCGACCAGTACGGGGGCCGGCTCGTGTACACGTTGGTGATGATCGCCTCGGCCATCGCTACCTGGCTCCTGTCGACGGTCACGACCTACCCGATGTTTCTCCTGGCCGCCCTCGGCGTGGGGCTTGCCGGGGGATCCTTCGCCGTCGGCATCGCCTACGTATCGAAGTGGTATCCGCCGGAACGCCAGGGCAGCGCGCTCGGGATTTTCGGGGTCGGCAACGTCGGCGCGGCGGTGACCAACTTCGGCGCCCCCTTCCTGCTCGTGGCGCTGGGCTGGCAGTCGACGGCGCAGGTCTACGCGGTCGCTCTCCTGATCATGGCCGTCCTGTTCTTTTTCTTCACCAAGGAGGATCCGGCGACGGCCGCGCGCAAGGCGAGACAGGAAAAGCCCCGCTCCACGCTGCTGGAACTCGAGCCGCTGCGCAACCTGCAGGTATGGCGCTTCGCCCTCTACTATTTCTTCGTCTTCGGCGCCTTCGTGGCCCTGGCGTTGTGGCTGCCCCGCTACCTGGTCGGCGTGTACGGGCTCGACATCAAGACGGCGGGCATGATCGCGGCCGCCTATTCGGTACCGGCCTCCATCTTCCGCGCCTACGGCGGCCACCTGTCGGACAAGCGCGGCGCGCGCTCGGTGATGTACTGGACCTTCGGCGTCTCGGTGGTGCTGACGTTCATGCTGTCCTACCCCAATACCGACTACGTCATTCACGGCATTCACGGACCGGTCGTCTTCTCCACCAGCATGGGCCTGGTGCCGTTCGTGATCGCGATCTTCGTGCTGGGCTTCTTCATGTCCCTCGGCAAGGCGGCCGTCTACAAGCACATCCCGGTCTACTATCCCGATCACATCGGGTCGGTGGGCGGCCTCGTCGGCATGATCGGCGGGCTTGGTGGGTTCATCCTGCCCATCATGTTCGGCGTGATGCTGGACCTGACCGGCATCTGGACGAGTTGTTTCGCGCTCCTGTTCGTCATTGTCACGGCCGCGCTCCTGTGGATGCACTTTTCCATCCGCGTCATGGAACGCGGTGCGCTCGCGACGGAACTCGAGTCGTTGCCGGAGCTGCCGGAGATGCAGCCGGTTCACGGACCGAAGCAGGAGGGCGCACTGTCCGGGGTCATCAGGAAATGGAGCCCCGGCGCCATTGAGGACTGGCGGCCGGAGGACGAGAAATTCTGGGAGGAACACGGCCGCAGAATCGCCAACCGCAATCTCTGGATCTCCATACCGGCGCTCCTGCTCGCCTTCTCGGTGTGGATGGTATGGAGCGTCGTGGTCGCCAAGCTGCCGTCCATCGGTTTCCACTACACCACGGACCAGCTCTTCTGGCTGGCCGCGCTGCCCGGAGTATCGGGAGCGACGCTCCGCATCTTCTACTCCTTCATGATCCCGATCTTCGGCGGGCGGCTCTGGACCACGGTGACCACCGCCTCGCTGCTCATACCCGCCTTCGGCATCGGCTACGCAGTGCAGAATCCGGACACGCCCTACTTCATCTTCCTGGTGCTGGCGCTGCTTTGCGGCCTCGGCGGCGGCAACTTCGCCTCGTCCATGGCGAACATCACCTACTTCTACCCGAAGAAGGAAAAGGGCCACGCCCTGGCGATGAACGCGGGCCTCGGCAACCTCGGCGTGTCGGTAATGCAGTTCCTGGTGCCGATCGTGATCACCACCGGCGCCTTCGCGGTCTTCGTCGGGGGGGGCCAGATCACCGACGAGGGCACGACGCTGTGGCTGCAGAACGCCGGATTCGTGTGGGTTCCGTTCCTGATCATCTCCACCCTGCTCGCCTGGTTCGGCATGAACGACATCACGGCGGCGAGGGCGTCCTTCTCCGACCAGGCGGTGATCTTCTCCCGCTTCCACAACTGGGTGATGTGCTGGCTGTACACGGGCACCTTCGGCTCCTTCATCGGCTATTCCGCCGGATTCCCGCTTTTGATGAAGACCCAGTTTCCCTCGGTCAACGCCCTGTCCTACGCCTTTCTCGGTCCGCTGGTGGGCGCCCTCAGCCGGGCCGGGACCGGCTGGGTCTCCGACCGCTACGGCGGGGGCCGGGTCACGTTCTGGACCTTCACCGGAATGATCGCGGCCGTCGCGGGCGTGATCTACTTCCTCGCGATCAAGGACCAGTCCGGCGCGTTCTGGGGCTTCTTCGCCTGTTTCATGGTGCTCTTCTTCCTGACCGGCGTGGGCAACGCGTCTACCTTCCAGATGATCCCCACGATCATGCGCCAGGAGGTCAACCGGCTGATGCCGGAGCTCGACGACGTGAAGCAGCTCAGGCATGCAGAGCGGGAAAGCGCGGCGATCGTCGCATTCACCTCCGCGATCGCCGCCTACGGCGCCTTTTTCATCCCGAAGTCCTACGGCACCTCGATCACGCTGACCGGCGGACCGCAGGCGGCGTTGTGGGGCTTCCTGATCTTCTACGTCACCTGCGTGCTCGTCACCTGGTTCTTCTATACCCGCAAGCACGCCCAGGTCCCCTGCTGAGGGGCCGACACAAAGGAACCTTGCCATGTCACTTCTCCTTGATCGACTCAACTTCCTAGCGCGAAAGAACACCGGCACCTTCGCCGGCGGCCACGGTGTGACCACGAACGAGAACCGGGACTGGGAAGACGCCTACAGGAAGCGCTGGCAGCACGACAAGATCGTGCGTTCGACCCACGGCGCCAACTGCACCGGCTCCTGCTCCTGGAAAATCTACGTCAAGGGCGGCATCGTCACCTGGGAAACCCAGCAGACGGACTATCCGCGCACCCGCCCGGACCTGCCGAACCATGAGCCGCGCGGCTGTTCCCGCGGCGCGAGCTACTCCTGGTACATGTATTCGGCCAACCGGGTGAAGTACCCGCTGGTGCGCTCGCGGCTGCTGAAGTTGTGGCGCAAGGAGCGCGCGGCACGGACGCCGGTCGAGGCCTGGGCCGCGATCCAGGATGACTCGGCGAAGCGCGCCGAATACGTCAGGATCCGCGGCCACGGCGGTTTCGTGCGGGCTGGCTGGGACGAGGTCAACGAGATCATCGCGGCGGCCAATGCCTACACCGCCCGCAGGTGGGGCCCCGACCGGGTGATCGGATTCTCCCCCATCCCGGCCATGTCGATGGTTTCCTATGCCGCCGGCTCGCGCTACCTCTCGCTGCTTGGCGGAACCTGCATGTCCTTCTACGACTGGTACTGCGACCTGCCGCCGGCCTCGCCGATGACCTGGGGGGAGCAGACCGACGTGCCGGAGTCGGCGGACTGGTACAACTCCGGATTCCTCATCCTGTGGGGATCGAACGTGCCGCAGACGCGCACCCCCGACGCCCACTTCTACACCGAGGTCCGCTACAAGGGCACCAAGTCGGTGGTCGTGTCCCCGGACTACTCGGAGGCGGCGAAGTTTTCCGACATCTGGCTCCACCCGAAGCAGGGCACCGACGCTGCCCTCGCCATGGCGATGGGTCACGTGATCCTGCGCGAGTTCCACCTGGACCGGCAGGCGGAATATTTCCGGGACTACTGCCGGCGCTACACCGACATGCCGATGCTGGTACGACTGGTGGAGAAGGACGGACACCATGTTCCGGACCGCATGCTCCGGGCGTCGGATTTCGGGGACGGCCTCGGCGAGGCCAACAACCCCGAGTGGAAGACCGTCGCCGTCGATGGCCGGACCGGGAACGTGGTCGCGCCCCAGGGCTCGATCGGCTTCAGGTGGGGCGAGGAGGGCCAATGGAACCTGGAGAACCGGGACGGGCAGGGCGCTGAAATCGACCCCGTACTGAGCCTCATCGCCGAGGGGGACCACGATGAGGTCGCCCCGGTGGCCTTTCCCTATTTCGGCAACCGCGAACACGATCATTTCGAGGGCACGGATCACGACAGCGTGCTGGTCCGCCGGGTGCCGGCAAGGCGGGTGGCGCTCGCCGACGGCGAGGCGCTGGTCGCCACCGTCTTCGACCTGTTCGTCGCCAACTACGGTCTCGACCGGGGCCTCGGGGACAGCAGTTGCGCGGCCTCCTATGACGACGGCCAGCCCTATTCTCCGGCCTGGGCGGAGGGGATCACCGGAGTCCCGCGCGACCACATCATCACCGTCGCCCGGGAATTCGCTGACAACGCCGAGAAGACGAACGGCCGCTCCATGGTCATTCTCGGGGCGGGGATCAACCACTGGTACCACATGGACATGAACTACCGGGGGATCATCAACCTCCTGGTCATGTGCGGCTGCATCGGCCAGTCCGGCGGCGGCTGGAGCCACTACGTCGGGCAGGAAAAGCTGCGCCCGCAGACCGGCTGGCTGCCGCTGGCCTTCGCGCTTGACTGGAGCCGCCCGCCGCGGCAGATGAATTCCACCTCCTTCTTCTACGCCCATACCGACCAGTGGCGCTACGAGACGCTGACGATGGACGAGATCCTGTCGCCGACCGCCCCGGACGGCCCCTGGGACGGCACGCCGATCGACTACAACATCCGCGCCGAGCGCATGGGCTGGCTCCCGTCCGCCCCGCAGCTCGAGACCAACCCGCTCGAGGTTGCGGCGGCCGCGGAGAAGTCCGGCAGGGAGGCCAGGGACCATGTCGTCGAGGGGCTGAAGTCCGGCGAACTGAAACTGTCCTGCGAGGACCCCGACAAGGAGGAGAACTGGCCGCGCAACCTGTTCGTCTGGCGCTCGAACCTGCTCGGCTCTTCGGGCAAGGGCCATGAGTACTTCCTGAAGCACCTCCTCGGCACCAGCCATGGCGTACTGCGCGAGGATCTCGGCGAGGAGGGCCGCCAACGCGCCAAGGAGGCCGTTTGGCACGATGCGGCGCCGGAAGGAAAGCTTGACCTGCTGGTCACCCTCGACTTCCGCATGTCGACGACCTGCGTCTATTCCGACATCGTCCTGCCGACGGCCACATGGTACGAGAAGAACGATCTCAACACCTCCGACATGCACCCCTTCATCCACCCGCTGACGAGTGCGGCGGACCCGGCCTGGGATGCCAGGAGCGACTGGGACATCTTCAAGGGGATCGCGAAGAAGTTCTCGGAGGTCGCACCGGAAGTGCTCGGCGTGGAAAAGGATGTCGTGCTGGTGCCGATCCTGCACGACACCCCGGGCGAACTCGCCCAGCCGCTGGGTGTTGCGGACTGGAAGGCCGGTGAGACCGACCCGGTTCCGGGCAAGACCATGCCCGCGGTTGCCGTGGTCGAACGCGACTACCCCAACCTGTACAGGCGGTTCACCGCGCTCGGTCCGCTGCTGGACAAGCTCGGCAACGGCGGCAAGGGCATTTCGTGGAATACCGCGCACGAGGTGGAACTGCTCGGCCACCTCAACGGCGTCGTCACCGAGGAGGGTCCGACCAAGGGCCGGCCGCGCATCGACAGCGACATCGACGCCACGGAAGTGATCCTCTCGCTGGCGCCGGAAACCAACGGCGAGGTCGCGGTCAAGGCGTGGGAGGCGCTGTCGAAGCACACCGGCCGGGACCATGCCCACCTGGCCCTGCCGAAGGAAGACGAGAAGATCCGCTTCCACGACATCGTCGCTCAGCCGCGCAAGATCATCTCCTCGCCGACCTGGTCGGGGCTCGAGTCCGAGAAGGTCTGCTACAACGCGGGCTACACCAACGTCCATGAACTGATTCCCTGGCGAACGCTGACCGGGCGTCAGCAGCTGTACCAGGATCACCTGTGGATGCGGGCCTTCGGCGAGGCGTTCTGCGTCTACCGGCCGCCGATCGACACCAAGACGATCAACCCGGTCATCGAGGCAAAGTCGAACGGGCGCCCGCAGGTGGTGCTGAACTTCATCACGCCGCACCAGAAATGGGGCATCCATTCCACCTACACCGACAACCTGCTGATGCTGACGCTGAACCGTGGCGGGCCGGTGGTGTGGATTTCCGAGGTGGATGCGGACAAGGCCGGCATCGTCGACAACGACTGGGTGGAGGTGTTCAACGCCAACGGCGCAATCACCGCCCGCGCGGTCGTCTCCCAGCGCATGAAGGAAGGTACGATCTACATGTACCACGCGCAGGAGAAGATCGTGAACACGCCGGGGTCCCAGGTCACCGGCCAGCGTGGCGGCATCCACAATTCCGTCACCCGGGCGATCACCAAGCCGACCCACATGATCGGCGGCTACGCCCAGCAATCCTACGGCTTCAACTATTACGGCACGGTGGGATCGAACCGCGACGAGTTCGTGGTGGTCCACAAGCTTGAGACCGTGGACTGGATGGAGGGTCCGTACCGTGAAACCACCACCGTGCAGACGGAGGCAGCAAAATGAAGATACGCGCACAAATAGGCATGGTGCTCAACCTGGACAAGTGCATCGGCTGTCACACCTGTTCGGTGACATGCAAGAATGTCTGGACCAACCGGGAGGGAGTGGAATACGCCTGGTTCAACAATGTCGAGACCAAGCCGGGCATCGGCTATCCCAAGGAGTGGGAGAACCAGAAGAAGTGGAACGGCGGCTGGGTGCGCAGGGCCAACGGCCGGATCGAACCGAAGATGGGTTCGAAGTGGCGCATCCTCGCCAAGATCTTCGCGAACCCTGACCTGCCGGAGATCGACGACTATTACGAGCCGTTCGATTTCGACTACGGCCACCTCCAGACGGCGCGCGAAAGCCAGGCCATGCCGACCGCGCGGCCGCGGTCCCTGGTCAGCGGCGAGCGCATCGACAAGATCGAATGGGGACCGAACTGGGAAGAGATTCTCGGCGGCGAATTCTCCAGGCGCTCGGCGGACTACAATTTCGAGGGCGTCGAGAAGGAGATCTACGGCGAATTCGAAAACACCTTCATGATGTACCTGCCGAGGCTGTGCGAGCACTGCCTCAATCCGACCTGCGTGGCGGCCTGCCCTTCCGGCGCGATCTACAAACGCGAGGACGACGGCATCGTCCTGATCGACCAGGAAACCTGCCGCGGATGGCGCATGTGCGTGTCGGGCTGCCCCTACAAGAAGATCTACTACAACTGGTCGTCCGGAAAGTCCGAGAAATGCGTGTTCTGCTACCCCCGCATCGAGGCGGGCCATCCGACCGTCTGCTCGGAGACCTGCGTCGGGCGCATCCGCTATCTCGGCGTGATCCTCTACGACGCGGACCGCATCGCCGACGCGGCGTCCACCCCCGACGAGCAGGACCTGTACGAGGAACAGCTCAAGGTGTTCCTCGACCCGAACGACCCGGAAGTCATCTCCCGGGCCCGCGCGGACGGCGTGCCGGACGCCTGGCTGGAGGCGGCGACGAGATCGCCGGTCTACAAGATGGCCATGGACTGGAAGGTGGCCTTCCCCCTGCACCCGGAGTACCGGACCCTGCCGATGGTGTGGTACGTGCCGCCGCTGTCCCCGCTGCAGTCCGCCGCCGAGGCGGGCAAGATCGGCTGGGAAGACGGCCTGCCGGACGTCCGTTCCATGCGCATCCCGGTCCGCTATCTCTCCAACCTCCTGACCGCGGGCAAGGATGAGCCGGTGATCGGCGCGCTTGAGCGCATGCTCGCCATGCGGGCCTACATGCGGACCAAGACGATCGACGGCGTGCTCGACGAGGCGGTGGCCGAAAGGGTTGGACTGACCGGGGCCATGATCGAGGAGATGTACCGGACCATGGCGATCGCGAACTTCGAGGACCGTTTCGTCATCCCCACCTCGCACCGCGAGATCACCGAGGATGCCTACGACGTGCGCGGCTCGTGCGGCTTCTCCTTCGGCAGCGGCTGCTCCGGCGGAACGACGGAAAAGGACCTCTTCGGCGCCAGGCGCACGCGCACCGTGCAGACGCCGACCGAGCTGTTCAAGGAGCGGGTCTGATGGAAACCGTGTTCAAGGTGGTCTCGCTCCTGCTTTCGTACCCGACGGAAGAGCTCCTCGAGGCGATGCCCGAGATCCGGCAGGCGATCGACGACGCCCCCCTGGACGGCGCCGGCAAGGCGGCGCTCGGGCGCCTCGTCGACGATATCGGCGGGCGCGACGCCTACGACGCCCAGGAGCGGTACGTGCTCCTGTTCGACCGCACCCGCTCGCTGTCCCTGCACCTGTTCGAGCATGTCCACGGGGAAAGCCGCGACCGCGGACAGGCCATGGTGGACCTGATGGCCATGTACGAGGAGGACGGCTTCGAAATCGACACGAAGGAGTTGCCGGACTACCTGCCGATGTTCCTCGAATACCTGTCGATGAAGCCCCGGGCCGAGGCCGTCCGGCTGCTCGACGAGACGGCGCACATCCTCGCCGCCCTGCGCGAGCGCCTGAAGAAGCGGCAATCCGTCTATGCCGACGCGTTCGTCGCCCTGGAGTCGATGGCGCGGCAGAAGCCCGACGCCGGACTGCTGAAGGACCTGCTCCAGGCACCGGACGATGACCCCACGGACCTCGATGCGCTTGACCGCATCTGGGAGGAGGAAGTGGTCACCTTCGGCGGCAACGCGGACGGGGACGACTGCGGGCTGGTGCGCCTGAAGAAGCAGATTCGCGCCGGCCGACGCAGACCGGCCGACGCGGCAACGCCGCCCAACGCGGAGAGTACGAACCATGTCTGAATTCCTGAACACGCTGCTATTCGGCATCTATCCCTATATCGCCCTTGTGGTGATGATCGTCGGCACCATCGTGCGATACGACCGTGATCCCTATACCTGGCGGTCCGGGTCGTCACAGCTGCTTCGCCGCAAGCAGCTGATCTGGGGATCGGTGCTGTTCCATGTCGGCGTCCTCATCGTCTTTTTCGGGCACCTGATCGGGCTGCTCACCCCCATCGCCTTTTTCGACATGCTGGGGATCAGCCACGGGGCGAAGCAGGTGCTGGCGATCGTCGTGGGCGGCATTGCCGGCGTCATGGCGATCGTGGGTGCGACGCTCCTGGTCCATCGCCGCCTGTTCGATGCGCGCGTGCGCGCCGCCTCGAGCATGACCGACACCCTGATCATCATCCTGCTGTGGCTGCAGCTCCTGCTCGGCCTGCTGACGATCCCCGTGTCCATGCAGCATCTCGACGGGCACGAGATGGTGAAGTTCATGAACTGGGCTCAGGGAATCTTCACGTTCGACACCGCGGCTGCGGGCTACGTGGCTGGTGCCGCCGCCGTGTTCAAGCTGCACCTGTTCCTCGGGCTGACGATCATGGTCCTGTTTCCGTTCACGCGGCTGGTGCATATGCTGAGCGCGCCGGTGCAGTACCTGTGGCGGCCCGGCTACCAGGTGGTGCGCGAGCGCAACAAGCGCCCCACCCCGACGCGGCTTCCCGCAGGCTGATAAATTGGTCTCGGTCCTGGTCAATCCCCCGTCCGGCCGGTCCGCGGGCGACCCGTCCACCGGAAAGGATGCCGGCACAGGTGCCCCGGCCGGAGCGGTTGTTCCGGCACTCGGGGAGATCTCAGTCAACGGGATCGCGGTTCCCGAGCGTGAAATCCTGGCGGAGGCGCAGAACCACCCCTCGGAAAATCCGGGCGAGGCCCTGCGGACCGCCGCCGAGGCGCTGGTGGTCCGCGAACTTCTCTGGCAGGAGACCCGGCGCCTCGACATCCCGGCCGTGCCGGAGAGGGACGATGCCGGCCGGCTCGAAACTGAGCGCGACGCCGCCATCCGGGCCCTGATCGACCGGGAAGTGTCCGTGCCCTCGGCGACGCCGGAGGAATCCCGGCGTTACTATGAACGCCATCCCGGCAAGTTCCGCGCCCCCACCCTCTTCGAAGCCCGTCACATCCTCATCGCCGTGCCGGCGTCGGATGAGGACGGACGGCGCGCGGCTAAGATGCGCGCCCAGGCGCTTTGCGGGACCCTCGCCGAGCGGCCGGAGCTGTTCCCGGACCTGGCCCGCGACCATTCCGACTGCCCCTCGTGCGAGCAGGGCGGCAACCTGGGGCAACTGTCCCCCGGAAGCACCGTCGCCGAATTCGAAGCCGCCATGGCGGACATGCGCGAGGGCGACATTACCCCGGCCCCGGTGGAAAGCCGGTTCGGCTTCCACGTGATCGCGCTGGACCGGAGGATCGAGGGACACGACCTGTCCTTCGACATGGTGAGTGACCGGATCGCGGCATGGCTTGAGGCCTCCGCGTGGTCGAAAGCGGTTTCCCAGTACATCTCCATTCTCGCCGGGAAGGCGGATATCCGCGGAATCTCCCTGGACGTCGCGGAGGGACCGCTCGTCCAGTAGGAAGGCGACAGGCCGCCAGACCCGAGGCGCCTTAAGCGGGATGCAGCAGGGAATCCGGCTCGCAGCTCTCGAACAGGGACGCGGTCTGCCCGTCCAGGGCAAGTTCGTCACAAAGTTCCTCCGCCCGGCTTCCTTCCCTGGGCTCCTCCCACGAAAAAATCCAGACCCGGAACCGCTTGAACCGATCGGTTACCCTGAGCCCCGCCCCGTGAAGCGTTCGCAGCAGCGGGGCGATTTCCTCCTCGTCCGGGGGCCATTTCCCGAACGTGATAATCACCCCCATGGCCCTGTCCTCGTAGTGGGTATCGGGGCCGGGGAGATTCCCGCCGGCGGGAGCGGCGGCACAGGAAGCCACCGACAGCGCAAGGAGCAGGGCAGCAGTGCAGAACCGGCGGCCCGTCCCGGCCGCAGGAGTCCCCGGTTCCCCGGAAGTTGACCGGCCCCGGCTCATCGGCCGGTTGCCGGGGTTTTCACGCGCTGGAACATCGTTCATTCCCTCATGCCACCCCTGCGTTCCGCCGGATTCATCCCGACAACCGCTTGGCGGTACAATCGCCTCGGAACTGAAATCCGGATTATCCGAACATGCAGAAGAATTATCCCCCCCGCAGGGACGCTGCCCGGTCGTGGTGCGCGGGCCTCGTGATGTCCGCCCTGCTGCTTCTCGCCCACGCGGGCACCGCCCGGGCCGGCGGCGAAGGTGCCGCCCTTCGGTGGGGGAAACCCTACGCGGGCGTGTTCGCGGGAAGCCGCCAGGCGGACCACCGGGTCATCGACGTGGAGGGTTTCGCGAACTGGGGAAATCCCGGCTGGTCGGTGGAATACGACCGGTCCGGATTCGCCGGCGGCGTGCTGGCCGGCTGGAAGTTCCTGGGGGGCGGGCTGCCCCTCAGGATCGAGGTCGACGGCATGTCCGGCGGCGGGACGGCCACCTCGAACCTGCTCGATCCTGAGGGCCTGGACGAGACCGTGAGGTCCGAGTTCCGTTGGATCGCCACCGCGCGCATCGGCATCGAGCATCCCGCCGGGCCGGCGACCGTATTTGCCGGCGGCGGGCTCGCGCTTGCCGGAATCGACAGTTCGGTGACCGACATCGACTTCGGACCCGACATGCCGACACGGGCAGACCCGGATGACTCCTTCCGGGACAGTTCGGTGGAAGCCGGCTGGGTCTTCGGCATCGGCGTCGAAGCCCCGCTGGCCGCCAACTGGCTGCTGCGACTGGAGGGTTCGTACCTGGATTTCGGCCGGAGCAGCCATCAAGTGAACCACTCCGGCGACGGCCGCTGCGGACCGGACGGGCCCCGCAGGCCATGCCCGTACGATATCGAGAACGACCTCGGCATCGTGCGCCTGGCAATCATCCGCCAGTTCGGCTCCTGACCGGCCCCTGCCCGCACCGGACCGCGTGACCGCGACTGCCCTGCCGGCATCCCCGGGCCCGTGTCCTGCCATTCAGCCATTGTTCCGCCAATCACCCAGCCCATGGCCCTGCCGCTGAAATGCTGACGATCAGCGAGGAAATCCTGCTGCTGATGCTAGACGACGAGACCGGCTGGCTGAGCGTGGCGCTGCCGGGCCATCGCATCCGGGCCGCCATCAGCGGCGCCGTGCTGATGGACCTTGCCCTGGCCGACCGTATCGACACCGATCTCGAGCATCTCTTCCTCGTGAACCCGGAACCGGCCGGAGAACCCGCGCTCGACCATGCGCTGGGCCGGATCAGGGAAGACGAGGAACGGCGCCCGATCGACCACTGGGTGGATGTGTTCACGCGCGATCACGAGGCCGTGCGCGCGCGGATCGACGACCGCCTGGTGGAACGGGGAATCGTGTCGCGGGACCGTTTCGGCAGGCTGCTGGTGATGGGCGGCCACCACCTCGTGGCCGCAGACGGCACCCCGTATCGTGACGTCAGGCGGCGCATCGCCGGAGAACTGATGAACGATGAAATCCCCGACCCGCGGGACATCATGATCATCAGCCTGGTGGATACGTGCATGCTCTGGCCCATCCTCATCGACGAATCCCGGTTCGACCTGCTGGCTCCCAGGATCCAGCAGATTGCCCGGCTGGACCTGATCGGCCAGGCCGTAGGCCGCTTCGTCAGCATGTGGTGGGGCTGATCACAGGCGGTCCGGGCACTGCCAACAACGAATCCACGGCGGCATTGGGGTCTACCGTACGTTCACTCAATTGATGGCCGCAAGGTCGCCGAACCGCCAGGGGCGGCCCTTCTGCCGGACCGCTTCGGACCGTTTCGCGGCCTCCGCAATCCGCTCCGTCTGGTGCCGCCCGGAACGTTCGTTGCCGGACGGGCTTCACTGCCGCAAGGAGAGGATGCCGTTCCATGGCGATGATCAATCTTATTGATATGTTGCATAAGCATTCGGAATTATCGTTTTTCCGTGTTTTCTGCGATATCCGCAGGTTGCCCACTGTTGCATATGAGGGAGAGGTCCCAGATGAGTTTCTTCGAGATTCCCCCCCTGACCGTCCGCCTGCAGCGCAGCGAACTTGCCGTACCCGGTTCGAGTCCGGAGATGTTCGAGAAAGCCGCCAACAGCGACGCCGATTATGTTTTCCTGGACTGCGAAGATGCCGTGGCCCCGCCGGACAAGGAGAAGGCAAGAACCAACATCATCGACGCCCTGAACGACATTGACTGGAGGGCGAAGGGCAAGACGGTTTCGGTTCGGATCAACGGTCTTGACACCCATTACATGTACCGTGATGTCGTCGATATTGTCGAGCAGGCCGGGGATCGGCTTGACACGATCCTGATTCCCAAGGTCGGGGTTCCGGAGGACATCTATGTCGTGGACTGCCTGGTATCCCAGATCGAACAGGCCCGGGGCGCATCACGCCGGATCGGACTGGAATGCCTGATCGAGACGTCGCTCGGCATGGCCAACGTCGAATCGATCGCACGGTCCGCGTGCCGGGCGGGGTCCCGGCTTGAGGCACTGCATTTCGGGGTGGCGGATTATGCGGCGAGCTGCCGTGCCAGAACCGTCGTCATCGGGGGGCTGAACCCGGATTATCCGGGAGACCAGTGGCATGCCAGCCTGCAGCGCATGCTGGTTGCGTGCAGGTCCTACGGTCTGAGGGCGATCGACGGGCCCTACGGGGATTACAACGACCCGGACGGATTCATCGCCGCGGCGAAACGCGTCGCCGCGATGGGTTACGAGGGAAAATGGGCGATCCATCCCTCTCAGATTGAGCTGGCCAACCGGGTCATGTCCCCACCCGAGGCCGAGGTCGAGCGGGCGCGGGGGATCCTGGAAGCCCTGGAAGAAGCGGAAAAGGCCGGCAAGGGCGCGGCATCCCTGGACGGAAAACTGATCGACGCGGCATCGGCCAGAATGGCGCGGAACATCGTGGAACAGGACATGGCCATTGCCGCGCGCGCGTCGGGGACATCCGGCTGAGGGGGGATAAGGAAATGGAAATACATGAATACCAGGCCAAGCAACTGCTGGGCGAATTCGGCGTGAACATTCCTCCGGGCGGACTGGCCTACAGTCCGGAACAGGCGGTGTACCGCGCCAGCGAACTGGGGGGCAGCCGGTGGGTTGTCAAGGCGCAGATCTATTCCGGCGGCCGGGGCAAGGCCGGTGGGATCAAGGTGTGCGGTGACAGCCACGAGATCTGGGATGCGTCCGAATCGCTGCTCGGGCGAAGGCTGGTCACCGTCCAGACGGGGCCGGCCGGAAAGCCCATTTACCGGCTGTACGTGGAGCCGGCATTCAACATCCTGAGCGAGAAATATTTCGGCCTCGTGCTGGACCGGAGCCGCGAATGCATCGTCGCCGTCGGTTCCGCGGAGGGCGGCATGGACATCGAGGAACTGGCGGAGAGCCGGCCGGATGCCATCATCCGGACCGAAATCGAACCCGCGGTCGGAATGCAGATGTTCCAAGCCAAGCGCCTGGCCTACCAGATCGGGTTCGACGCACAGGATACCGGCCAGGCGGCAAACATCTTTCTGCGCGCCTACCGGGCATTTCGCGACCTGGATGCGACCATGCTGGAAATCAATCCCCTGGCGGTCACCGCCGAAGGCGGGGTCCTGGCCCTGGATGCCAAGATGACATTCGATGACAACGCCCTGTTCCGCCACTCGATGATTTCCGAGTTCCGGGACAAGTCGCAGGAAGATCCGAACGAGATGGAAGCGGCCGACCGGGGACTGAGCTACGTGGGGCTTGAAGGCAACATCGGCTGTATCGTCAACGGCGCGGGGTTGGCCATGGCCACCATGGACATCATCAAGCTCCGGGGAGGAGAACCCGCAAATTTCATGGATATCGGCGGCGGGGCTTCACCCAGCCGGGTGGCAAAGGCATTCCGGCTGGTTCTGTCCGACCCGAAGGTGAAGGCAATCCTGGTCAACATTTTTGCCGGGATCAATCGTTGCGACTGGGTCGCCGAAGGCGTGATCGAGGCGGTAAGACGATTCGAGCCCGGGATTCCGGTGGTGGTCCGCCTGTCGGGCACCAACATGGACGAAGGCCTGCGGATGATTCGTGAATCGGGCCTTCAGATCCAATCAACCGACACCCTCGACGGCGCAGTCAAGGCGGCGGTCGAATCCATTTCGGAGAAAGGCTGATGGCGATACTGATCAATCGGGACACGCCCATACTGGTCCAGGGGTTCACCGGGAAGATCGCCACTTTCCACAGCACCGAAATGATCGATTACGGGTCGAACATCGTGGGCGGCGTGACCCCCGGGAAAGGGGGCACAAGACACCTTGAGCGACCCGTATTCAACTCGGTTCATGACGCGGTATCGGAAACCGGTGCCGAGGCAAGCATCATCTTCGTGCCGCCCGCGTTCGCGGCCGACAGCATCATGGAGGCGGTGGATGGCGGGATTCAGCTCTGTGTTGCCATCACGGACGGGATACCGGCCCAGGACATGCTGCGGGTCAAGCGCTACATGAGACGGGTCAAGAAGGAACGGCGCATGCTGCTGATCGGTCCGAACTGTGCGGGTGTCATCAGTCCCGGAAAGTCCATGCTGGGGATCATGCCGGGACACATCTACAAGGCGGGCAGCATCGGCATCGTCAGCCGTTCAGGCACTCTCGGATACGAGGCGGCGTATCAACTCAAGCAGGTGGGGGCCGGGGTGTCCACCTCGGTCGGAATTGGCGGCGATCCGATCAACGGCAGCTCCTTCAGGGATCACCTCGAACGGTTCGAGCAGGACAACGAAACCCGGGTGGTGCTCATGATCGGGGAGATCGGCGGACCCCAGGAGATCGAGGCGGCGAAGTTCTGTCGGGAAAACATGTCCAAGCCCGTGATCGGTTATATCGCCGGCCTGACGGCCCCGAAAGGCAGGCGCATGGGGCACGCCGGGGCGATCGTCAACACGGCCGGCGAGAGTGCCCGGGAAAAGGTCGAAATGTTGAAGGAGAACAATGTGACCATTGTTCCCTCTCCGGCCCAGTTTGCCGAAACGGTCCTGTCAGCTGCCGGCTCTCTCGCAACATAGGCGGGAACCCTGCCCGGGTGCGTCAACCCCGCCAGGGTGAACGGCGTGACCTCGCTCCGCAGTCCGCAGCAACCCATACACCATGGCGCCAGGCACACCGCTTACTCGTGCGGTGCCATGACCTCGTGCCCTCGATGATCGGCCATGTGCCTGGTTCGAAATCGCCCACTGGGGCAAGGTCGACCTCGACACCTTCTTGTACCGCTCACGGGAGGTGGAGGCCATTGAAACCCGAAATCACTGTAGCGAAATTCCAATACAAGGAAAGTCTCTGTAAAATCAATTTGTTAGAATACCATTCCCTAATTCAACAGCAGACAATTGCCCATCAATGGAACACACTTTCATATACCTTCCGGTGGTCTTGCCCGTGACCAATGTGCCCGGTCTGGGGCTTTTCATGCCACGGGTGCTGCTCGAGTTTGGGCGAGAACGATGATGCGCCCTGACAACGCCCCCCCGAGCCATCTGTCGCGCTCTCTGGCCGAGGTCGATCCGCCGGTTCGTGCGGCGCTCGACAGTGAGGCGGATCGCCAATACGCGCAGATTGAGCTCATCGCATCGGAAAACATCATGAGCCGTGCGGTGCTCGAGGCACTCGGGCATGAGATCGGAAACAAGACGCTGGAAGGTTATCCCGAAAATCGCTTCCACGGCGGAGGTGAGTATGTTGACGTCGTGGAACGCCTCGCCATCGAGCGTACGAAGGAGCTCTTTGGTGCGACCTATGCCAATGTCCAGCCGCACTCGGGCACACAGGCCAATCAGGCCGTGTTCTTCGTGCTGCTACGCCCCGGAGACCGGATCCTGAGTCTAGATCTGGCAGCTGGCGGACACCTCAGCCATGGTGCTGGAGCAAACCTCTCGGGTCGCTGGTTCGACTCCCATCACTACGGTGTGGACCGCGCGAGCGGTCTGCTGGATTACGACGCGATCGAGACCCGGGCCCGCGAGGTGCGTCCGGCGCTGTTGATCGCCGGCGGGTCGGCTTATCCGCGTGTCATCGACTTCGAACGCATGGCCCGGATCGCGGAAGCCGTCGAAGCACGGTTACTGGTGGACATGGCCCACATTGCGGGGCTCGTCGCTGCCGACGTGCACCCCTCGCCCCTGCCTCATGCCGACATCGTTACCTGCACCACAACCAAAACCTTGCGCGGGCCCCGGGGCGGCGTCATCCTCGCGCAATCAGACGAATTCGCAAAACGCCTTCAATCCGCGGTCTTCCCCGGTGTCCAGGGAAGCCTTCACCCCAACGTTCTAGCCGCCAAGGCAGTGTGCCTGGGCGAGGCCCTTCGCCCGGAGTTCAGAGTCTATGGGCAGCGAGTCGTGCAAAACGCGCGCGTGCTCGCCGCCACGCTCGCGGACCGCGGCATCGGGATCGTAGGCGGCGGCACCGACACCCACATGGTGCTGCTCGATCTCGCATCGGTGGGCCTTCTCGGCCAACAGGCTGAGACTGTGCTGGCCAAGGCCGGCATCACATCCAACAAGAACCCGGTCCCGTTCGATGCGCGAAGCCCTTCGAAATGGACCGGGTTGCGACTGGGCGTCTCGGCCGTAACGACACGCGGCCTTGCGCCCTCTGATATGGAAGTACTTGGGGCGTGCATCGCCGATCTGCTGCATGGCGAATCCCGTTCGGACCCCGGCCCGGCGCTTGCCCAGGCAGAACCCATAATCACTCGGCTCGCTCAGAGCGTTGACTGGTACGACACGGCATAGCCGACTCTGAAAAATCCTCTTCCAGGTGGCCACACATCATGATACGCCATGGCCCACCACTCCTTGCCCGCCACCCAGTGCACTGCTACCGACGACAGCGTCAGGGGGGATTCAGGGGCATGTTGTCCGCAGTGGCCGGATTCACTGACAGGAGAATGTAACCACCTCCTCGATCGTGTCCTCCAAGGCGGCAGGGTGTCACTGTCGCATCATCTGTATAGTCCCTCAAGCTTCTGAACCAGATGAGCATGGACTCACCGGTTTGATCCGGGCGGCACAATCTCGAAAGATCATGGAGGAAGGGAGCTGGAAATTCTGGCCGGCTGTCCCGAATGGGCGATCTCCGACAAGGGGGTTTAACTTCCCGAATTTGTGCCGATTTATTGGGTAAATCATCCCTGCAGAACGGAACCATGCTGTCCAGAGTCCCGCGCGCCCTTCTCGGTGCCGGCCTTCTTTTCCTCCTCGGACTGACCGGCCCCGCCCACGCCCTGTTGCCCGCCCGGGTGGATGGCGAGCCCCTGCCCAGCCTGGCGCCGATGCTGGAAAATGTCCTCCCGGCGGTGGTGAACATCTCCACCACTACCCGGATCCGGACCACGGATCACCCTTTGATGCAGGATCCGTTCTTCCGCCGGTTCCTCGGCCCGCGTGAACGGGAGGGCAGCAGCCTCGGTTCCGGGGTCATCGTCGATGCCGTCAACGGCTACATTCTCACGAACCACCATGTCATCGACCGGGCCGACGAGATCACCGTCACCACCAACGACGGCCGGTCCATGGAGGCAACCCTGGTGGGCTCCGATGAGGACAGCGACGTCGCAGTCATCCAGGTGCGGGGAGACAACCTGCAGGCCATTGCCATCGGCAGGTCCTCGGAACTTCGCGTGGGCGATTTCGTGGTGGCCATCGGCAGCCCGTTCGGGCTCAGCCAGACCGTGACTTCCGGCATCGTCAGCGCCCTCGGTCGCAGCGGCCTCGGAATCGAGGGCTACGAGGATTTCATCCAGACCGACGCCTCCATCAATCCAGGCAACTCCGGGGGCGCGCTGGTGAATCTCCGCGGGGAACTGGTCGGCATCAACACCGCGATCCTGTCCCGCGGGGGTGGGAGCATCG
Source organism: Gammaproteobacteria bacterium (assembly GCA_009842505.1). Lineage (GTDB taxonomy): Bacteria > Pseudomonadota > Gammaproteobacteria > Arenicellales > Poriferihabitantaceae > VYFG01. Next base: position 60,576 of record VYFG01000089.1, on the reverse strand, counting down.
GCATCGGCCTTTCCATACCCGTCGACATGGCCGGCGCGCTGATGGCCCAGATTCTTGAGCACGGCGACGTGCAGCGCGGCATCCTCGGTGTGGCCATGCAGGATCTCACGCCCCGGCTGGCGGAAGCCTTCGGCATCCCGGGCAGGCGCGGCGCCGTGGTCTCGCAGGTGGTTCCCGGCTCCGCGGCGGAGGAAATCGGCATGCGGTCGGGTGATGTCATCGTCGGCTTCAACAACGCCGAGATCCTCGACAGCGCCGACCTCCGAAACGCCGTGGGACTGCTGCGCACGGGTGACAGGGGCACCGTGGCCTTCTACCGGGGCGGCCGGCTGATCGAGCGGGAAGTCACCATCCACGATCCGCGGAAGGTCGCGAATGTCCAGGGCAAGGCCCCGGAAGGCAGCCGTTTTGCCGGCGCATCCTTCGAGGGGGTGACTTCCGAGGACGGCGAGAAGGCCATCCGGGTCACCGGCATCGAGCCCGGCAGTCCCGCGGCCCGCACGGGCATCGTCCCGGGCGACGTGATCTATTCGGTCAACCGGCGGCGGATCGAGTCGGTGGACGACCTGTCGAATGTCGTCGAGCGGTCGGACGGCGTGCTCCTGATGCGCCTGCTGCGCGACGGACGGGCCCTGTTCCTGGTGGTGAAGTAGACCTTCCGCCGTTCCGGTTCCGCTTGCGGGCGCACCCTCTCCCTTGCGCCGGACAAATGATGTATTTTCTCCACTGTCTGCCGGGCCATGGGCCTTGCATGGCCGGCATGCTGCAACTTCATCATGACAGAATTCCTCCTGGCGATTACCCTCTTTGTCGTGGCCCATGCCGTGCCGCCGGCTCCGCCGGTGCGTCGGCGCCTGGTCTCCGTCCTCGGTCGGCGCCTGTACCTGACCGTCTACTCCCTCGTCTCCCTTGTCCTCCTTGCCTGGGTCATTTCCGCCGCTGTCAGGGCCCCGCTCATTCTGCTCTGGGCACCGGCAGGCTGGCAGTGGGTAGTGCCCGTCGCCGCGATGCCGCTGGCGTTCTGGTTCCTCGTCGCCGGCCTCGCCGAAGCCAACCCGCTTTCCATTTCTTTTCGTCGCCGCGACCCGGCCGTCCCTCTTCCCCCGATTGTCCGGATCACCCGCCACCCCGTGATCTGGGGCTTCCTGATCTGGGCCGGGGCGCATGTTCCGCCCAACGGCGATGTCGTTTCGCTCATCCTGTTCGGTGGGATGACCGCCCTTGCCGCAGCGGGCATTCCCATGCTCGACCGGCGTGCCCGGCAACGGCTCGGCGACCTGCAGTGGCGGGAACTGTCACGAACCACTTCCGTCTTCCCCTTTGCCGCCGTCCTCTCGGGAAGGTCCGGACTCCGCGTGAACGGCCCGTTCCTCCATCATGCCATCGCGGGGACCGCCGCCTACCTGTGGTTCCTCCTTAAGGGCCACGAATGGCTGATCGGGGTCGACCCGCTTGCATGGCTCTCCTGGTGACCTGAAGCCGGTTCCCCGCATGCGATTCGTCCTTTTCAGCCACGGTTTCCGTCCGTTCTTTCTTGGCGGCGCCCTCTGGGCCGCGGCCACCATGCTGTTCTGGGCCGCCCTGCTGACCGGGCACATCACGTTCGACACCCCCTACGGCGTCGTCGTATGGCATTCCCATGAACTCCTTTTCGGGTACGGATCGGCGATCGTGGCCGGCTTCCTGCTGACCGCCATACCGAACTGGACCGGGCGCCCGCCAGTCGGCGGCCCGGTGTTATTTGTCCTATTCGCTGTCTGGCTATCGGGCCGGGTGGCGGTCCTGCTCGCGGACACGGTCGGGCTTGCGGCAGCGGCCATCGCCGACAGCCTCTTCCTGCTTGGAATTTCCGCCGTCGTCTTCCGGGAGATTGTCGCCGGACGGAATCGCCGCAATCTCACCGTGGCAGTGATCGTGCTCCTCTATTGCCTGACCAATATCGCCTTTCATCTCGAGCTTATCCAAAGCGGCTATCCGTTCCATGCCACCCGGGCAGCGGTTTCGGTTCTCGTCATCCTGATCATGCTGATTGGCGGCCGGATCATTCCCGGCTTCACCCGGAACTGGCTTGCCGGCCAGGGCGCCCGGGCGCTTCCGGCGCCCTTCAGTGCATTCGACCGGCTCGCGCTCGGTGTCGCCGTGTCCGCCCTGGCGATCTGGACCGCCTTCCCGTGGTGGCGGCTCACGGGCTGGGCGCTCCTCGTGGCCGCGCTCATCCAGGCCGTCCGTCTTGCGCGCTGGTCGGGCCACCGCACCTTCCGCGAACCCCTCGTTCTGATCCTGCATGTCGGCTATGCCTTCGTGCCGCTGGGCTTCGCTGCCGTCGGGGGCGCCATCCTGTGGCCCTACGCCGTTCCCGTCTCCGGGTCGCTGCATGCCTGGACCACCGGGGCGATCGGCGTGATGACCCTCGCCGTCATGACCCGTGCAAGCAGGGGGCATTCCGGACGCCCCCTGACCGCGCCCGCCTCCACGCAGTTCATCTACCTGCTCGTGCTCCTTTCGGCCATCGCCCGGCTCGCCGCGGCCCTGCTGCCGGAATCGGCATTCCCGCTTCTCGTGTTCTCCTCCCTTGCGTGGGCGGCCGCCTTCACCGCATTCGTGATCTTCTACGGCCCGATGCTCCTGGGGTCCCGCGGGGAGGACTGAAGGCCCCGACCGCGGCGGGACCGGGAGGAGTGCTTTGGGGAGCCATAAGGGATTCCTTTCGCAAATGCGTGGACTTGACCGGTGCCCGTCGCCATAATCCCCCCGTCGACGGACCCGATGCGTGCAAGTGCAATGCCCGACCAGCTGATCGCCCCCTCCATACTCTCCGCGGATTTCGCCCGGCTGGGCGAGGAGGTGGACAATGTTCTCGCCGCGGGCGCGGACATGGTGCATTTCGACGTCATGGACAACCACTACGTCCCGAATCTCACCGTCGGCCCGTTGATCTGCGAGGCTCTGCGCGAGCATGGCGTCACCGCCCCCATCGACGTGCATCTCATGGTCAAGCCGGTGGACCGGATCATTCCGGATTTCGCCGCCGCCGGCGCAACCTACATCACCTTCCACCCGGAGGCGTCCGAACATGTCGACCGGTCCCTCCAGCTGATCCGTTCCGAGAACTGCCGGCCGGGCCTGGTGTTCAATCCCGCCACGCCGCTGGATGCGCTGGAATACGTGATGGACAAGGTGGACATGATCCTGCTCATGTCGGTCAACCCCGGTTTCGGCGGCCAGTCGTTCATCCCCGCCACGCTGGACAAGCTGAAGAAGGCCCGGCGCCTGATCGAAGCGAGCGGCCGTGACATCCGCCTGGAAGTCGACGGCGGGGTGAAGGTGGACAACATTGCCGAGATCGCCCGGGCCGGTGCCGACACCTTTGTCGCGGGCAGCGCCATCTTCGGCGCAGGAAGGCCCGAAGACCCCAGCCGGTACGATACCGTGGTCGCCGCCATGCGGGACCAGCTGGCAACGATCTGATTCCCGCCCCTCAAGATGCAACCACTGACAGCCCGCACGCTGCTGTTCGACCTCGACGGCACCCTGATGGACACGGTGCCGGATATCGCCGGCGCCGCCAATCGCACCATGCGCGCCCTCGGCCTTGCGGAAAGGCCGGAGGAGGACCTGCGCATGTGGACCGGCAACGGTTCGGACAAGCTGATCAAGCGCACTATCACCGGAGAATGGGACGGGGAGCCGGACCCCGCGTTGCAGGCGCGGGCGCTGCCGCTCTTCTTCGATCTCTACGCCGAACACATCTTTGAGCGGAGCCGGTTCTACCCTGGCGTGGAGGAGACCATGGCGCGCCTGCGCGCGGAGGGCTTCACCCTCGCCTGCGTGACCAACAAGCCCGACCGTCATACCGGCCTGCTCCTGGAGGTTTCGGGTCTGTCCCGCCACCTGTCGGCCTGGGTAGGCGGCGACACTCTCGGGGTGCGCAAGCCGGACCCGGACCAGTTGCTGCACGCCGCCGGGACCCTCGGCAGCGCCGCATCGGAATGCGTCATGATCGGAGACTCCATGAACGATATCCAGGCCGCGCGGGCCGCGGGCATGCGGGTAATCTGCCTGACCTACGGCTACAACCAGGGGGTGGACCTGCGAACGGGCAGTCCAGACCGCCTGCTCGAGGACTTCCGGGAACTTGCCGAGCATCTTGCGCTGGTATCCGGAGGCAGCGACCGGAAGCTTTCCTCCGCGATCTGAATCCCGGGCCCAGAACCGTACCGGACGCCGGCAGGCCCCCCTTTCCCGGCAACGCCGTCCCGCCCTGTCCGCTGGACTTTGTGCCGCATCCGGGTACAATCCGCCAGCGAACACGATTCATTCACGCGGTTTACCGCATGCCAACAGTCATCACATCCGGAATCCAATGGGCCTGGCCCTGGCGAGGCTGGCGTAGCTGACGCTTTGCCCTGCCCGGCCATGCGGCCGCCATTCCTGACCGTGATGATTGAACATGCTGACAAAACCTGAATTCGACGCCTACGCCGCCCGCGGCTTCAACCGCGTCCCCCTTGCCCGCGATCTGCTGGCCGACCTGGAAACCCCGCTTTCCACCTACCTGAAACTGGGCGCCGGCCCCTACAGCTACCTGCTGGAGTCCGTCCAGGGCGGCGAAAAGTGGGGCCGCTACTCCATGATCGGCCTGCCCTGCCGCAACCGCATCGAAATCTCCGGGCACCGGGTCCGCGTCCACCATGACCAACGGGTGGTCGAGGACCGCGAGGTGGACGACCCGCTGGAGGCCATCCGCGCCTTCCAGCAACGGTTCAGGGTCCCGGACGTGGACGGCCTGCCCCGCTTCACCGGCGGCCTGGTTGGCTATTTCGGCTACGGCACGGTGCACTACATCGAGCCCCACCTGGGAAAGCAGGGGGCTCCGGAGCCGGTCGGGGCGCCGGATATCCTGCTCATGGTGTCCGAGGAGGTGGTGGTGTTCGACAACCTGTCCGGCAGGCTGCAGATCATCGTTATGGCCGACCCGGGCGAACAGGATGCCTACGACCGCGCCGCGGCACGGCTCGATGATCTGGCCGCGGCGCTGCACCGGCCGCTATCCTCCCAGCCAAAGGACGCCTTTGCCGACGGTCCCGGGGAGGCGGGTGCCGAGTCCTCCCTGCCGCGCGCGGATTTCGAACAGGCGGTGGAGAAGTGCCGCCGCTACATTCGCGACGGCGACATCTTCCAGGTGGTGCTGTCCCAGCGCATGTCCATGCCCTACCACGCAAGGCCCCTGGAGCTCTACCGCGCCATGAGAACGCTCAACCCGTCGCCCTACATGTTCTTCGTCGACCTGGGCGACTTCCAGATCGCCAGTTCGTCGCCCGAAATCCTGGTGCGCCTGGAACAGGGCGAGGTCACGGTACGGCCCATCGCGGGTACCCGCGGGCGCGGGGCCACGCCGGAGGAGGACGAGGCCCTGGCCGAAGAACTCCTGGCGGATCCCAAGGAACTGGCGGAGCACCTGATGCTGATCGACCTCGGCCGCAACGACGTCGGGCGGGTCTCCGAGATCGGTTCGGTGACGCTCACCGACAAGATGATCATCGAGCGCTACTCCCACGTCATGCACATCGTCTCCAACGTGACGGGCCGGATCACCCCGGAACTCGATGCCATCGACGTGCTGAAGGCCACCTTCCCCGCGGGCACGCTGTCCGGTGCGCCCAAGGTGCGCGCGCTGGAGATCATCGAGGAACTGGAGCCGGACAAGCGCGGCATCTATTCGGGTGCCATCGGCTACATCGGCTGGAACGGCAACATGGATACGGCCATCGCCATCCGTACCGCGCTGATCAAGGACGGCCGGGTCTACATCCAGGCGGGCGCGGGTATCGTCGCCGACTCGGTGGCGGAGAAGGAATGGGAGGAAACCATGAACAAGGCCCGGGTGGTGTTCCGGGCGGTGGACATGGTGAACGGCGGCCTGCACGGTCCGTTCGGGGCAGGAGGGCGCTGACATGCTGATGATGATCGACAACTACGACTCCTTCACGTACAACCTGGTGCAGTACTTCGGCGAGCTCGGGCAGGATGTCCGGGTGTTCCGGAACGACCGGGTGACGCTGGACGAGGTGGCGGAGATGCAGCCGGACTATCTCGTGATCTCCCCCGGCCCCTGCACGCCCAACGAGGCCGGGATCTCCGTGGCGGCCATCGAACGGTTCGCGGGGAAAATCCCGGTCCTCGGTGTCTGTCTCGGCCACCAGAGCATCGGCCAGGCGTTCGGCGGGCGGATCGTGCACGCGCAGACGCTGATGCACGGCAAGACCTCCATGATCCACCACGACAGCCGGGGCGTATTCCGTGATCTCCCCGATCCGCTCCAGGCCACGCGTTACCATTCCCTGGTCATCGCGCCGGACTCGGTGCCGGACTGCCTGGAGGTCACCGCCCGCACCGGCGACGGCGAGATCATGGGCGTGCGGCACCGGGAATTGCCGGTGAACGGCGTGCAGTTTCACCCGGAGTCCATCGAGACGCCTTGCGGACACCAGCTGCTCGAGAACTTTCTCAAGGGGAGCCCGGCATGAACACCAGCAAAGCCAGACCCCGCGCCGTGCCAAGTGTCCAGATCGACAATGGCCGGGTGATCGTCACGCAGTGGCGTTTTGCCCCGGGCGCCGAAACCGGCTGGCACCGGCACGGCTTCGACTACATCGTGGTGCCGATGACGACGGGCAGGCTGCTGGCGGAGACCGGCGACGGCGACGTGACCACTGACCTGACCGCGGGAGTTTCCTATGCGCGGCCGATGGGCGTAGAGCACAACGTCGTCAACATCAACGACTTCGAATTCGTTTTCGTGGAAATCGAACTGAAGTCGCCGGGGGGCCGGTCGTGAGCGACACCCTGGAACGGATCCTGGCCCACAAGGCCGGGGAAGTGGCCGGACGCGCCGGGACAACGCCCCTGTCCGACCTCAGGCGGCGGTGCGCCGCCAGCCTCCCTCCGACCCGGGGCTTCGCCGACGCCCTGGGGGACAGGCTCGCCCGGGGCCGGCCGGGCGTCATTGCGGAAGTCAAGAAGGCCTCTCCCAGCAAGGGGGTGATCCGGCCCGATTTCGATCCTGCGGAGATCGCGCGCAGCTACGCCCGCGGCGGCGCCACCTGTTTGTCGGTGCTCACCGACGAGCACTTCTTCCAGGGCCACGACGACTACCTCCTTGCAGCCCGCGAGGCCAGCGGCCTGCCGGTACTGCGCAAGGACTTCACCGTCGACCCCTACCAGGTGTACGAGGCCCGGCTGATCGGTGCCGACGCCATCCTGCTGATCGTGGCGGCACTGGACGATGCTGCCCTGTCGGACTTGGCGGCGCTGGCCCTTGAGTTGTCGCTGGACGTGCTGGTGGAGGTGCACGATCATGCGGAGCTCGTGCGGGCATTGCAGCTGCCGTGCCGGCTGGTGGGCATCAACAACCGGAACCTGCGCACCTTCGAAACTTCCCTCGACACCACGCTCGGATTGCTGGATGCCATGCCGCAGGACCGCATCGTGATCACGGAAAGCGGGATCCACCGCCCCGAGGACGTGTCGATGATGCGCGCAAACGGCGTGCACGCTTTCCTGGTCGGCGAGGCCTTCATGCGGGCCGATGACCCCGGGGACAGGCTGGCCGAACTCTTTCGGGACCGGACGGCCTGAATACGCGTCCCGCCGTGCTCACTCCAGCGGCAGGACCACCACGGCATCAGCGTTGACGCACAGGTCTGTCCGGGCGCCCGGAGCAAGCCGGGCGAGCTGGGGAAAGTGCGCCGTCAGCGGCCGGTCCGGCGCCGCATCCGGGACCAGCACCACGCGCAGGTGGGGGCCAAAGAACGCTACGTCCCGCGCACTGGCGCCGCCGAGGTCCACCACGGGATCCTTCGCCGACACCCGGAAGTGTTCTGGGCGGAAACAAAGGACCACGCGCTGGTCCCGGGACAGCGGCCGGTTCATGGCCGCCGCGGGCGGCAGGGTCAGTTCACGATCCCAGGCCTCGAGGCGGAGTTCCGCGCCGCCGGCCTCCAGGACCCGGCCCTCGACCCGGTTCAGTTCACCCATGAAACCGGCGCTGAACAGGGTCGCCGGGCGAAGGTAGACCCGATCCGGCGGGCCGTGGTCCTCGATTCGGCCGTGGTTCATCACCACGATCCTGTCCGCGATGGCCATGGCCTCTTCCTGGTCGTGGGTGACATGGATGAACGTGGTGCCGGTCTCGCGCTGGATCTGCTTCAACTCGTGCTGCATCTGCTTGCGCAGGTTGAGATCGAGGGCGCCCAGGGGTTCATCCAGCAGCAGTACGTCCGGTCCCACCGCCAGGGCGCGGGCCAGGGCGACCCGCTGGCGCTGGCCGCCGGACAGTTCATGGGGCTTCTTTCCCGCAGCCCCGGGCAGATTGACCATCTCGAGGAGTTCCAAGGCGCGCCGTTCCGACTCCCCGCGGGCAACGCCCCGCATTTTCGGTCCGAACATGATGTTGGACCTCACTGTCATGTGCGGAAAAAGGGCATAGTCCTGGAACATAGTGGTGGTGGGCCGCCTGGCCGGCGGCACGCCGTTGTACGGCCTGTCGCCGATCAGCACCTCGCCCCGGACGGGGTGGATGAATCCCGCCAGGATCATGAGAAGCGTGGTCTTGCCGCAGCCGGACGGACCGAGCAGCACGGCGTATTCACCGGCATTCACCGGGAGGTCGATGTCCGCCAGGGCCTCGAATTCTCCGAACCGGTGGCCGATGCCGCGAAGCTCAACCCGGGCGGTCATTCCATCCTCTCCGGCGGAACACGGTGAATTCGAGCAGCAGCACGATCACCACCGAGACCAGAAACACGACGCTTCCCACGGCATTGGTTTTGGGATTGAGGCCCGATCGCAGAAGGCTCCAGATCTCCACCGGCAGGGTTACGTCGAACCGGCTCAGCAGGAACGCAATGATGAACTCGTCCCAGGAAAAGGTCACCGACAGAAAGTAGGCGGCGACGATGGACGGCATCAGCATGGGCGCGGTGACCCAGAGCATCACCCTGAGATCGCTCGCGCCCAGATCCTGGGCGGCGCGTTCGATGTTGCGCTGATGTTCGCCCAAGGAAGCGTAGATGATGGCGAAGCACAGCGGCGTGTTGATCACCACGTGCCCGATGCCGACCGTCCACAGGCTGCGGGACACGCCGACCAGGTTGAGCGTCACCAGGAGGCCGAAGCCGATGATCAGGTAGCTCACCGTCAGCGGGGCCGTGATCATCACCTTCAGGGGCCCGGCCCCGGGCAGCCGGAAGCGCGCGAAGCCGTAGGCCGCCAGGAACCCGAGAACGCAGGCCAGGGCGGAGGAAAGAAGCGCCACCAGCAGCGAGTGCGTCAGCGCCGAGGTCAGTTTGCCGTCGGCGGCCACGGCCTCGTACCAGCGCAGCGAGGGCCCGTTGAAGGGCGGAATCGGGAACCGCCCCTCCTGGAACGAAAACAGCACCAGGGTCATCACCGGCAGGTAGATGAAGCCATAGAGCAGCAGCAGGTAGCTGCCGGTGCCCGCGTTGTCGAGCCAGCGGCGCATCAGACCCGCTCCATCTTCAGCCAGCGCGACGCGGCCAGATAGACCAGAGTGATCACCACCATGAGAATGATGGACAGCGCCGCCGCCGTGGGGAAGTCGGCCCGCCGCGTGATCTGCAGCATGATGATCTGCGGCAGCACCAGCTCGTTGTTGCCGCCGAGAATCTGCGGCGTGATGTAGTCCCCGATGCACAGCACGAAGGTGAGAAACGCGCCTACCACCACCCCGGGCAGGGTCAGGGGCAGGATCACGTGCCAGAAGGTTTGCAGCGGGCTCGCGCCGAGATCCATCGCCGCCCGGCGGTAGTTGGGCGAGAGCTGCACCAGGTTCGCGTAGATCGTCAGCGTCAGCAGCATGACGAAGAAATGCACGAATCCCGTCACCGTGGCGGCCCGGGTGGCGGTGATCTCAAGGGGGCTGTCGATGATCCCCGCGCCCACCAGGAACTGGTTGAGATAGCCGCCGCGGGAAAGCACCAGGAGCCAGGCATAGGAGCGCACCACGTAGGATGTCCAGAACGGCAGGATGGCGAGGAGCAGGGCGAGCCGCTGCCACCGGCGTGGCACCCGCTCGGCGATGATCCAGGCCAGGGGATAGGCCAGGATGATGGAGACCACCGTCACCAGGACGGTGATCTCCAGGGAATTCTGGAGCCCGGCCACGAAGTGGGGCTTGTCGAGGAACCCGGTGTAGTTGTCCAGGTTCCAGCTTCGCACCAGCCCCGTGCCCGCCCGCTGCCACAGGCTGTAGCAGATCATCATCACGAACGGGACGATGAAGAATGCCAGGGTCCACAGGACGGCCGGGCCGACGAAGGCCCAGCCGCGGGAGACCCCGGCGTTCCGGGTGACGGGCACCGTCACCGGAAAGTTCGCGAATCAGCGCTGCAGGAACTCCGTCCAGATGTCCTGCATCTTGGCGTCCAGTTCCGCGTCGGGGGCCGGGTAGAGCTGGGCATTGGCAAGATACTTCTCCTGGTCATCCCAGCGCAGGGCGGCGCGCTGCTGGTCGGACAGGTGCTCGGCTGCCCTGCTGTTGGCGGGCATCGCCCAGTAGCATGACGACGTCGCGAGACGCGCCTGGCCTTCCGGGCTCAGGATGTACTGCACGAGCTTGAGGGCCAGGTCCGGTTTCCCGGAATCCGCAAAGACGCCCACGGACTGGGACCAACGGACCGCGCCCTGTTCGGGAATCACCCAGTCGAGATGCGGCAACTCGCCGGTCAGCCCGGCGGTCACCCATTCGCCGCCCCCCACCAGGATATCCACCTCGCCGGTGGCGATGGCCGTCTGGCTGGAAACCACCTCGCCCACCTGCTTGGCGACATCCTTCATGGCAAACAGCTTCTCCCGGATGGCGGGCAGGTCGGACTCCTGGATGTTGGCGGTCTCGATGCCGAGGCTGATGGCCACCAGGCCGATCATCGGCAGGTAGTAGTCGTAGAGCGCGATCCGGCCCTTGTATTTCTCGCTCCACATCACCGCGATGTCCTGGAAGTCGGCGACGTCGACGTTGTTCTTGTTGTAGGAAATGGTGTTGTAGCCGAATTTCTCGGTGACGGCGTAGGTCTTGCCGTCGATGACGTGGTTCTCCGGCATGACGATTGCGGGGAACAGGTCCGCCGTGGGCAGCGCATCTTCCGGCAGCGGCGCCAGGATGCCGGCCTCCACCACCCGGGGCACGTCGATGCCGTCCACCACGAAGACGTCCCAGTCGCCGGGCTGGGACTGTTCGATGATGGACAGCGCGGTCCCGGTGCCTTCGTAGTCCTTCAGGTTGACCTTGACGTTGTTGGCCTTCTCGAACGGCTCGATGAATGCAGGATCGGTGTGATCGCACCAGACCAGGGCGTTGAGTTCCTCCTGGGCCGCCGCGGCGTGGGCGCCGAGCAGCAGGGATGCCGACAGCAGGGAAGCGATGGTGGTTTTGTTCATGGTCTCCTCTTTTGGTGATGGTTATGAATGTTCGGGGGAAGGAATCATCACCCACGGGGCGAAGGCGCGTCAACAACACCGGGTGCGGCCAGCCTTCCCCGGCGCTATACTGCCGCCATGAAAACAAGGGTGACCCCGCAGGAATGGTACCGGACCGAGCGACTGGCGGATGACGTCACGCTGATTTCGGAGCCCTGGATCAAGGCGTTCTACCGCTGCAATATCTGGCATGTGCGCGGCCGGGACCGCGACATGCTGGTGGACAGCGGTATGGGCGTGGTGAGCCTGCGCGAACAGGTTCCGCTGGTGACGGAAAGACCCTGCCTGGCGGTCACCAGCCATACCCATTTCGATCATATCGGCGCCCACCATGAGTTCGGCGACCGCCTGGTCCATCGCGCCGAGGCCGACCTGCTGGCGGCCCCCACCCGGGCGGCAACCCTGGCCGACCCCTACGTCACGGACGACATCTTCACTGCCCTGCCACCGGCGCCCTACACCTCCACGGAATATGCCGTGAGGGCGGCCCCGGCCACCCGCCTGCTGGAGGACGGGGACACCGTGGACCTCGGTGACCGGCGGTTCCTGGTCATCCACACACCGGGCCACTCGCCGGGCGGCATCGCCCTGTTCGAGCAGCAAACCGGCATCCTGTTCTCCGGCGACATCGTCTACGACGGCCCGCTGATCGAAGACACCTACCATTCCGATGCCGCGGATTACTACCGCAGCATGGTGAGGCTTCTGGACCTGCCCGTCCACGTGGTCCATGGCGGCCACTTCCCGAGCTACGGCCGGGACCGGCACCGGGCCATCATCCGGGCATGGCTGGACGCCAGGGAGGCCGGCTGAAGGATTCCCGCGCCGCCCTGCGGGGCCCCTCGCCGGCTTGCCGCGGTGTGCCGTTGCCGCGGCTCGACGCTCCGTCCCGGTAAATTTGCCGGATTGCGGCATCGGCCGCCGGCGCGCGGGCCGCCGGCGGGCTTTGCCCCTATACTCCCCCTTCGCTCCCGTACCCACCACCATGCAGGCCCCCACCCGCCACAGTCACAACGTCCAGGGAATCGTCTGCCTGACCGCGGCCCTGGTGTTCCTGACGATCAGCGATGCCATCATCAAGTGGCTGAGCCCCGTCTACGCGCTGCATGAGATCACGCTTCTCAGGGCGGTGATCGCCCTGGCGCTGGTGCTTGTCTTCGTGCAGTTCACGGGCGGGCCGTCGACGCTGCGGACCCGGCGGCCGCTGCTGCACCTGTTCCGAGGACTCCTGCTGGTGCTGGCCAACATGTTTTTCTTTCTTGGCCTGTCGGTAATGCCGTTGGCGGAGGTGGTGGCGCTGTTCTTCACTGCGCCCCTGTTCATCTGCCTGCTGGCCCGTCCCATCCTGGGGGAGGTGGTCGGACTGCCGCGGTGGATGGCCATCGCGGTGGGGATGTTCGGGGTCGTGGTCATGGTGGAGCCGGGCGGCGCCGGCTTCACCTGGGCCGCCGTGCTGCCGGTTCTGGCGGCCCTGACCTATTCCGTGATGGTGATGGTGACGCGGCGGCTTGGCATGGTCGACTCCGCAAGCACCCTGGCATTCTATATCCATGTCGCCTTCATACTCGTCAGCATCCTGAGCGGCCTTTTGATCGGTAACGGCCGGTTCAACGTGTTCGGCCAGGTGACCCTCGACTTCCTCCTCAGGGCGTGGGTCTGGCCGAGCTTCACCGATTTCCAGCTGCTGCTGGCCTGCGGCGCGGCGGTGGCCGCGGGCAGCTACCTGCTCTCGCAGTCCTACCGGATTGCCCAGGCTTCGGTGGTGGCGCCTTTCGAGTACACCGGCCTGCCCTTTGCCGTGGTCGTGGGTTACCTGGTCTGGGGCGACCTGCCCGGGACACGGGACATCATCGGGAGCCTGCTGATCATCGGCAGCGGGCTGCTGGTGGTGTATTTCGAGTCGCGCATGGCCCGTCCGTCGATGAAACACCGGGAGCCCTGACCCGGTTCACCGCGCCCGGGCTTTTGTGACAGAATCCCCCTGCCATGCCAGCACCCCCGGACACCGCCGCCTTTCTCCTGGACCACCGCCTTTCCCTCGAGCCGGTGGACAATATCCCGGATGCGCTTTATCCCGGCTCCCAGGCCGCGGCCTACGCCGTCCAGGACGAGGTGGTCCGGGGCCTGACCGGGCGCTTCGGGGGCGTGCCCTGCGGCTACAAGATGGCCTGCACCAACGAGCGGGTGATCCGCCTGCTCAACGTCAGCGGGCCGTTCCCCGGACGACTGATGACACATTCCACCCATGACAGCGACGTGGAACTCGATCCCGGAGCGTTCCGTCTGCGGATCATGGAGGCGGAATTCGGCTTCATCCTGGGCGAAGACGTGCCCCAGGCGGGGGCGCCCTACACCGCGGAAACGATACGGCCCTATATCGAGGCCTTCGTGCCTTCCCTTGAAATCGTCGACCACCGGTTCAACGACTTCTCCACTGTCGGGGAGTACGCCCTCATTGCGGACAACGCCGTCCACGGCGCCTGTATCTTCGGCGAACCGGTCACCGGATGGCAGGGGGTCGATTTCTGCCGCCGGCAGGTGCGCCTTCAGGTGAACGGCGAAACGTTCGCCGTCGGTGTGGGCGAAAATGTGCTCGGCGACCCGCTGTATGCCATGGCCTGGCTTGCCAACCACCTGGCGCTCCGGGACCGGACGCTGCGCGCCGGTGAGCGGGTGTCCACCGGCACCGCGGGGGAGATCTATTTCGCGGAACCCGGGGATGCCGTGCTCGCGGACTACGGCAATCTCGGCCGGGTGGGCGTGCGGTTCCGCCCTTCCCGATCAACGACAACACCACAAGCTTGAAATCATCATCATGACCAACTGGGCGTTTTTCGAGGGCGGGATCGTCCCGATCGATCAGGCGAAGATCAGCATCACCAACCACACCCTGCATTACGGCACGGGCTGTTTCGGCGGCATCCGCGGTTACTGGAATGCCGGGCAGGAGCAGCTGTACATCTTCCGGCTCGCGGACCACTACGCCCGTTTCCTGCACAGCGCCCACCTGCTGTTCAGCGAGATCGGGATGGACAACCCCGCGCTGGTGGCCACCACGCTCGAACTGCTGCGCAAGGAGTCCTGGCGGGAAAACATCTATATCCGCCCCATCGCCTACAAGGACGAGGGGGTGTTCCGGGTCTGGCTGCATGACGCCCGGGACAAGGTTGCCATTTTCAGCCAGCCCACCGGCAGCTACCTGCCGGATGACAAGAGCCTCTCGGTCTGCGTCAGCAGCTGGCGCCGCGTCGACGACACCGCCATGCCGGCCCGGGGCAAGGTCAACGGCACCTACGTCAACAGCGCCCTCGCCAAGAGCGAGGCCATGCTGGCCGGCTTCGACGAGGCCATCCTGCTGAACCAGGACGGCCATGTCTCCGAGGCGACGGCGGCGAATTTCATGATGGTCCGGGACGGTTCACTGGTCACGCCGCCGATCACGGCGAACCTGCTGGAAGGCATCGTGCGCAAGTCGCTGGTGGAGCTGGCCAGGGACCGGCTCGGCCTCGGGATCGAGGAACGCAACATCGACCGGTCAGAGCTCTACATGGCCGACGAGGTCTTCTTCTGCGGTACCGGTGTGCAGATGGCGGCGGTGGGAACCATCGATCACCGCACCATCGGCGACGGCGGCCGGGGTCCCGTGACCCGGGATCTGGGTGAAATCTTCCACCGGGTGCTCACCGGCGAGGAGCCCGACTACAGGCACTGGGTTACGCCGGTCTACGGCTGATCCCGGCCCCGGGCCGGGGATCGGCGAAAGGGCAGGCGGGTCATTTATACTTGCCGCAACCGACCATTCCCCGTGCCGATGAAAATCACGCTCAGCAAGACCGGCAGGATCGCCTTTGATGTTGCCACCGAAAGCGGCCACCGCCTGTCCACCGACGGCTCCCCGGACAACGGCGGCAACAACGCCGGGGCAAGACCAATGGAGCTGCTGCTGGCGGCGCTCGGCAGTTGCAGCGGCATCGACGTCGCCCTGATCCTCGAAAAGAGCCGCCAGACCGTCACCGACTGCCGGATCACCGTGGAGGGGCAGCGGGCCGACGCCGTGCCCGCCGTGTTCACCGATATCCATGTTCACTACACCGTCGCCGGCCCGGATCTCGACCCCAGGAAGGTGGCGCGCGCGGTGGCCCTGTCCATGGAGAAGTACTGCTCGGTCACCAGGATGCTGCAGTCCTCGGTGGCCGTCACCCACAGTTTCGAGATCGAAGCCGCCTGACGGGTATTTGCAGGCGACTTGGCCGACGCCGGGAAAACCTGCTATAACAACCCGATGGAACAGATTTCAAGCTGGGTCAGGCGGCAGCTCTCCAATCCGCAGGTGGTGTTTCTCACCGCCGCGCTGGTGGTCCTGTTCGTCATCGTGGTCTATGCCGGCAACATGCTGGCCCCGGTGCTGGCGGGCATTGTCATCGCCTACCTGCTGGAGGGAATCATCCGGCGCATGCAGTCCCTGCACCTGCCGCGCTGGATCTGCCTCTGGACCGTGTTCATCGCCTTCATGCTCTTCCTGGTTACGATCTTCTTCTGGCTTCTGCCGACGCTCTACACCCAGCTCGCCCAGGTGGTGGCCCAGATTCCATCCATGCTGAGCGAGGGCCAGGCCGCGCTCATGACACTGCCGCAGACATACCCGGAACTGTTCTCCCAGGCACAGGTCCTGGAACTGATCAGCAGCCTGCGGGCCGAACTCACCGGGCTCGGACAGCAGGCCCTGGCCAATTCCCTCTACGGTGTCACCAGCATCATCACGATCCTGATCTACGTCATCCTGCTGCCGATCCTGATCTTCTTCTTCCTCAAGGACAAGCGCCGGATCCTGGACTGGACCCACGACCTGCTGCCCAGCGACAACCAGCTCGCAATCCAGGTCTGGCACGATGTCGATGTGCAGATCGGCAACTACATCCGCGGCAAGTTCTGGGAGATCCTCATCGTCTGGTGGACCTGCTTCCTCACCTTCTCGCTGCTCGGCCTCCAGTACGCCATGCTGCTTGGGGTGCTGGTGGGGCTGTCGGTGCTGATTCCCTACATCGGCGCCGCCGTGGTGACCGTGCCGGTGGTGGTGATTGCCTATTTCCAGTGGGGCGTGACCAACGAGTTCTACTATCTCGTGGTGGCCTACCTGATCATCCAGGCCCTGGACGGCAACCTGCTGGTGCCGCTCCTTTTTTCCGAGGTGGTGAACCTGCACCCGGTGGCCATCATCGTGGCGGTGCTGTTTTTCGGCGGTCTGTTCGGGATCTGGGGCGTTTTCTTCGCCATCCCCCTGGCCACGCTGGTCCAGGCCATCATGGTGGCCTGGCCACGCGGCTCGGAACCCGAGGAACCCTGAGGCGAACGCCGGTCGCAGCAGGCGGACGTTCATGAAATGCGTGTACCGCGCGGAGTCCCTGGTGGATGCCCGCATCTATGCGGACTGCCTCCGGGGCAATGGTGTGCCCTGTGAAATCTTTCAGGAGAACGCGGTCGGCGCCCTTGGCGAGCTGCCGGTGATCGGCCCGGAGGTCTGGGTGCGGCGCGACGCCGACGCCGACCGGGCCAGGCGGTTGGTGGAGATGCTGGCGCAGTCCCAGGCGGAGAACCGGTCCGGACCCCCTTCCCTGTGTGGCCAGTGCGGCGAAACCAGCCCTGCAGGCTTCGAAATCTGCTGGCAATGCGGCCGTAGTTTCTGAGGGCATTGGCGACCCGACGCAAGAGGCGCGCCGGCCGCTCCCACGCCGGGGCGGGAGGGAGGCGCCGGATTCTGTTTTTCCGGCCCCTTGCCCTGCGGATCGCGCTCGCCCTTGCGGCGTGTTTTGCCGGCCTCCTGCTGCACTTCGACTACCAGATGCAGCTGTATTTCCGTGACAGTGCGCATCCCCGGCCGGCGCTCCTCTACGCGCGGGCGCCCAAGCTGTCCCCGCTCCTGGGGCAGTCGCCCGAGAAGGTGCTGTCCCTGCTTGAATACCGCGGATATCGCCGGGCGGAACGCATTGAGGGTCCCGGCAGCTACGTGCTGACGGGCAACCGGATGGACCTCTATCCCAACCCGGCACCCGGCAGCGCCGAGGCGTCCGGGCCGGTGCGCCTGGCGTTTCAGGGCGGCCGTCTGCGCGCCATGCACAGGCACGCCGACGGCGCCCGCCTCGGCAGCATCTCCTTGGAGCCGGAGGCCATCGGCACGCTCCAGCTCGGGCCCTATGAGGACCGGATTGCGCTCCGGCTCCATCAGATGCCGGAACTCCTGGTCCGGGCATTGCTGGCCATGGAAGACCGGAATTTCGAGCGGCATATCGGCGTGGATGTCTTCGCCATCGCCCGGGCCTTCGTCAACAACCTGCTCCACGGCCAGACAACCCAGGGCGGCAGCACCATCACCCAGCAACTGGTGAAGAACCTGTTCCTGAGTCCCGAACGGACCCTGTCCCGGAAGGTCACGGAGGCCCTCATGGCCATCACCCTGGAGCTCCGCCATTCCAAGGCCGAGATCCTCGAGCACTATCTCAACGAGATCTTTCTCGGCCAGTCGGGCAACCGTGCGGTACATGGCTTTGCGCTGGCCAGCGAGTACTACTTCGCCCGTCCGCTGGGCCGCCTTGGTCCGCATGAGATCGCCACCCTGGTTGGGATGATCCCCGCGCCCTCCCTCTACAATCCCAGGCGCAACCCGGAGCGCGCCCTGGTGCGGAGGAACCTGGTGCTGTCCAAGCTGGCGGAGGTGGGGGCCATCGACGACGCCGACGCGGCGGCCCTTTCGAGGTCGCCCCTGACGATCGCGCCGCACCGCAGCGCCGGCGGAAGTGTCTTCCCCGCGTATGTCGACTACCTGCACCGGCAGGTGCGCCAGTACTTCCCCGAGGACGTGTTGCGCGCCGGCGGAATCCGGCTGTACACGACGCTGGATGCGGATATCCAGCAGACCGCGCAGCAGGCCCTGTCCCGGGCCCTTGCGCGGCTTGAGTCGGACCGCGGCATCTCGCCGGGCGTGCTCCAGGGCGCGGCCGTCGTGGTGTCCGTGGACAGCGGTGACATCCTGGCCCTGGTGGGCGGACGCCAGGGGGGCTTCGCGGGGTTCAACCGCGCCGTGGATGCCCAACGGCCCATCGGCTCCCTGGTCAAGCCGCTGGTCTACCTCGCGGCCCTGGAACGGCCTGGCACGTTCTCCCTTGGCAGCATGATCCAGGACACGCCGCTGACCCTGGAAACCGAGGCCGGGCGCACCTGGTCGCCACAGAACTACGACCGCGACTTCCGGGGGCCGGTCATGTTGCTGGAGGCGCTGACACGCTCCTACAACGTGCCTGCGGTGCGGCTCGGTCTCGAGGTGGGCCTGGATTCGGTTGCGGAAACCATCAACCGGCTCGGGGTCCGCAAGGAAATCCCGCGATATCCTTCCACGCTGCTAGGCGCCAGCGTGCACAGCCCCCTTGAAATCGCCCAGCTGTACCAGTCCATCGCGAACCGCGGCAACCGCATGCCCCTGCGCAGCATCAGCCACATCAACGACCCGGGTGGCGGCGTGATCGCCCGGTTTCCCGGCAGGGCCGACAGGGTGATCGAGCCGGGGCCCGCCTACCTGATCGACTTTGCGCTCCGACAGGTGGTCCGCAGCGGAACCGCGTCCCGCGCATCACGGCACTTCCCGCCGTCACTCGGTCTGGCGGGCAAGACGGGCACTACCGATGACTACCGGGACAGCTGGTTCGCGGGATACAGCGGAAACCTGGTGACCGTGGTGTGGGTGGGCCGGGACGATAACCGCCCGGTGGGCCTGACCGGCGCCGGCGGCGCCATGCGCGTGTGGATGGAAATCATGCAGGCGCTCCCCCTTGCGCCGTCCGCTCACCGGCGGCCCGCCGGGGTACGTTTCCTGGAACTGGACCCGGCCACCGGCCTGCTTGCCCGGGACAGCTGTCCGGAACGCATCCTGATACCCGTGCTGGCGCAAAGCCGTACCCCCAGGCTCGCGCCCTGTTCCGGCGCGGGCGGGGCCGGCCGGAACTGACCCTTACCCGGGATGCGGTCACGCCGGTGCCGCGCCGGTGACGTTTCGGTGCCGCCGCCTGCGCCGCGCGTGTCAGGTGCAGCAGTTCCTTCCCCTTTTGCGTCAGTGATGGCGTGTATCTTGCCTCGACCATGGCAGCGACATATATTTCCGGCAATACAGCAGCACCCCCTGGTCCATGACCCGCATCTATCACAACCCGCGTTGTTCGAAATCCCGCGCCGTCCTTTCCCTGCTCGAGGCCAGAGGCATCGAACCGGAAGTGGTCCGCTACCTGGAAACGCCTCCCGACGCGGACACGCTGCGTGGCATCGCCGCGGCCCTTGGCTGTTCCGTGGGTGATTTCATGCGCAAGGGGGAGGCCCTTTACCGGGAACTCGGCATTGCCGACGGAAATCACGACGAGGATGCGCTGATCCGGCTGATCGTGGACAATCCCGTTTTGCTGGAACGTCCCATCGTTGTGCATGATGGCCGTGCCGTGATCGGCAGGCCGCCGGAAGCCGCGCTCACCCTGTTCGACCGCTGACCCGATCCCTGGAGACATCAACATGAACAAGCCTGCAGAAACCGTTTCGTTCACCCGCATGGAAGACGGCACGCGGGAAGAATACGCATTGCTGGCCGTCCACGAGGAGTCCGCCATCGGCGCCCTGCCGGAACGGCTCATGAAGGCCATGGAGCAGCTTGGCGGCAGTCTGGAGGGCTACCGGGTCTCGCGTCTCGAGCATTCCCTTCAGTCCGCCACGCGGGCGTACCATGCGGGCGAGGACGAGGAGATGGTGGTGGCCGCCCTTTTGCACGATATCGGCGACCTCCTGGCCCCGGCCTCCCACAGCGAGTTGTCCGCGGCCGTCCTCAGACCCTATGTCTCCGAGCGGGTGCACTGGATCATCAAGCACCATGGCCTGTTCCAGTCGTACTACTATGCCCATCACTATGACAAGGACCGGCATGCCCGCGACCATTTCAGGGACCATCCCTGGTACCAGGACTGCGTGGACTTCTGCCAGAACTACGATCAGAACTGTTTCGACCCGGAATACCCGTCCCTGCCGCTGGAGTTTTTCCGGCCCATGGTGGAGCGGGTGATGTCGAAGCCCCGGGAGTATTCCTTCTGAACCGCCGGCGGCGGGTGCCGCCTGTGCCGGGCCGGACTAGACGTCCAGGTTGCTGACCGCGAACGCGTTCTTCTCGATAAACTCCCGGCGCGGTTCCACCTGGTCTCCCATCAGGGTGGTGAACGTCTCGTCTGCAGCAATGGCGTCCTCGATGTTCACCTTGAGCAGGCGCCGGACCTCAGGGTCCATGGTGGTTTCCCAGAGCTGGTCCGGGTTCATTTCACCGAGCCCCTTGTAGCGCTGGATGGCGACCCCCTTCCGCGCCCGGGCAAGTATGCTGTCCGCCGCACCGGCGAAGCCCTCTTCCCTGGTTTCCGTCTCACCCCAGCGGACGGTGATCACGCCCGACTCGATGTCCTTCAGGCGGGTGGCCAGCACCACCATGGCCCGGTATTCCGGGCTCTTGAAGAAATCCCCTCCCAGCTGAACCGTCTCCGTCAGTCCGTAGCGTTTCCGGTCCACGGCGATTTCCCGTTCCGCGGGTTCAAACCGCACCTCGTAGCGAACCACGTCGGAGTGTCCCGGGTTGAGGGCCTCCTCGAGGGCGGCGACAATGCGCTCGGCCCTCCCCTGCTGGAGATCCTCAGGCAGCACCGGCTCGATCCGGAGCAGGGCCTCGAGCACGGGACGCTGGTAGCGCCGCGACAGCCGCTGGATGGTGGACTGGACCGACTGCAGGTCCAGGATGGTCGATTTCAGTTCCGTGCCGGTCAGTTCGCCGCCGTCCGCCAGCCCGAGCACGCCCTTCCGCGTGGCCAGGTCCAATAGATGGGCGCTCATTTCACTGTCATCCAGAAGATAGGTTTCCTTCTTCTTGCTGGACAGCTTGTACAGTGGCGGCTGGGCGATGTAGACGTGGCCCCGTTCCAGGAGTTCGGGCATCTGGCGGAAAAAGAAGGTCAGGAGCAGCGTCCGGATATGGGAGCCGTCCACATCCGCATCTGTCATGATGATGATCCGGTGATAGCGCAGCCGGCTGATGTCGAAGTCATCCTTGCCGATACCGGTTCCCAGCGCGGTGATCAGCGTCCCCACCTCGTCGGACGTGAGCATCTTGTCGAAGCGCGCCTTCTCCACGTTCAGGATCTTTCCCTTGAGGGGCAGGATAGCCTGAAAGCGCCGGTCCCGCGCCTGCTTGGCGCTGCCGCCGGCGGAGTCGCCCTCCACCAGATAGATCTCGCACAGTGCGGGATCCTTTTCCTGGCAGTCGGCCAGCTTGCCGGGCAGTCCGCCCAGATCCAGGGCGTTCTTGCGGCGGGTCAGTTCCCGCGCCTTGCGGGCCGCCTCCCGGGCGCGGGCGGACTCCACGATGCGCTGGGCGATGATGCGCGCTTCCGCCGGGTTTTCCTGGAGGAAATTGCCGAGCTTTTCCGACACCATGCTTTCCACCGCGCCCTTGACCTCCGAAGAAACCAGCTTGTCCTTGGTCTGGGAGGAGAATTTCGGATCCGTCGCCTTGACCGAAAGCACGGCGGTCACGCCCTCCCGGCAGTCATCGCCGCTCAGGTTGACCTTCTCCTTCTTCGCGAGGCCAAGTTCATTGATATAACCGCTGAGCGTTCTGGTCATGGCCGCCCGCAGGCCGGCGAGATGCGTTCCGCCGTCCGCCTGGGGGATGTTGTTGGTGTAGCAGAACACGTTCTCCTGGTAGGAATCGTTCCACTGCATCGCCAGCTCGACGTGCACGCCGTCCCGGTCCCCGTTCACGTTGAAGACGGTGGGGTGAAGCGGGGTTTTCTTGCTGTTGAGGTGGCTGACGAACGCGGTGATGCCGCCTTCGTATTCGAACACCTCCGTATGGCCGTCCCGCTCGTCGTCCAGCTCGATGCGGACGCCGGAATTGAGGAAGGACAGTTCCCGCAGCCGTTTTGCCAGGATCTCGAACTTGTAATGGACCGCGCTGAAGACCCGGTGGCTGGCCATGAAAGTGACGCGGGTGCCGGTGCGGTCCGTACCCCCGTTCGCCGTCAGGGGCATCTTGGGTTCGCCCATGGAGTACAGCTGGGTATGCACTTTTCCGTCCCGGTGGATTTCAAGCTCCAGGCGCTCGGACAGGGCGTTGACCACGGAGACCCCGACCCCGTGCAATCCTCCGGAGACCTTGTAGGAGTTCTGGTCGAACTTGCCGCCGGCATGCAGCACCGTCATGATGACCTCCGCCGCGCTGCGTCCCTCTTCCTCGAGAATGTCCGTGGGAATGCCCCGGCCGTCGTCGATCACGGAAATGGACTCGTCGGCGTGGATGACGACCTTGATCTCGCTGCAGTGCCCTGCCAAGGCCTCGTCGACCGCATTGTCAACGACCTCGAACACCATGTGGTGCAGCCCGGTGCCGTCATCGGTATCCCCGATGTACATTCCCGGTCGTTTTCTGACTGCATCGAGTCCTTTCAGAACCTTGATGTTGCTGGCGGTATAGTCTTGAGTCATGCAGAAACCGGGAGATCCGTATAAGCGTTTGAATTATATCATGAAACCGCCTGCATTCGGGCCGGAACCCGATCAGGGCATGATTTATTTTAAATCTATATTTCATATAGTTATATTATTAATTAGAGTCATGGAACGGACATCCTGCCGATCCTGGACAGTTGTTCGTCCGGCCATGGGCGAAGACCCGCCACGAAGGCCCGCGGAACGGTGCGGAAATTCCCCTGCAGGCGCCGGATCGCCGGCCTTCAGCCTGCTGGTTCCGGTCCGCGGACGGCCAGTCGGTTCGGTCTCCGTTGCAATGGCAAACGGACGAACGATACGGCCATACGGAAATCTCCCATCCCACGGAGGCAACCGATTCGGGCATGGAAAAGCCTGCCCAGTGCCAGTCCGGGCGTTTTCATGCTGCTTTCCCGCAAACCAACCTGGCGCCGTGGTCCCGACGCTGCGGCAGTATCATCATCCACGGACAATCGGTGAACGGAGATTTCACCCTGCCCCGTCACCATGAATGACGGCCAGACGCGGCCTGTCGGGGAAACTGCGTGCCGGGTCATCCGCCGGCAGACGGTCAGGACGATCCCATGCCTCGGGTTTGTCCGTGCGGCCACAGTGCTTGGGAAAGACCCGGCTGCGTCGGTTCAGGTGCGAAATGTTTCACGTGAAACATTTCCCGAGGCTGATCCGTCCGGATCTTCTGTTCCTTCCGTCCTTTCCGTCAGGATGACATGGGCGGGCCGAAATCGCCCTGCTCCTTTCCCGGGCCGGCGGCGGCGCATTTCCGGTCCTACGGACAGCGGACGCCGGTCCGGAACGCGGTTCCTGGCCGGATATGTTTCACGTGAAACATTGCACATCAACTGCGCAAGGTTCCGGCTGACGAGAGGATGGTCCGGCCAGGAGCCGGACGGAGGCCGTGGATCAGATCCGCATGGGCATCACCAGCCAGACGGATACTTCGTCTCCCGGCTGGTTCAGGATGCAGATTCCGTCATTTCCCTGGAAATTCAGCAATACGGTGTCGCCTGCGATCGCCTTTGCGGCTTCAATAAGATAGGAAACATTGTACCCGGTTTCGATGGGCTCACCGTCGTACTCGACGGAGATCTCCTCCAGCGCTTCCTCCTGTTCTGGGTTGTTCGCGGTCACCGCGATGTTGCCTTCAGCCAGGCGCAGCTTCACCCCCTTGAACCGATCCGTGGTCAGGATTCCCGCACGGTTCAGGACGTCAATCAGTTCCCCACGGTTGACCTGGATACCCGTCGCACTCATCGTGGTCTCCAGCACTCCCTTGAATTCGGGAAACTTTCCATCGATCAGCTTGGTGATCATCGTGGTATTTCCACGGATCATTCGCAGGTGGTTCCTGCTCATTTGCACGGTAATCTCGGTTTCTTCCACGTTGCCGAGGAACCGTGTGATCTCGGCCACCGCCTTGCGCGGCACAATGAGCTGGCGCAGTTTCTCCACCGAGAGCTGGATGGTTTCCTCGCTTTGCGCGAGCCGGTGCCCGTCGGTGGCAATGGCACGCAGGGTGTTGAGGCCGAGTTCGAACAGGATGCCGTTGAGGTAGTAGCGCACATCCTGGATAGCCATGGCGAAAGCGGTCTTTTCAAGGATCCTTTTGAGATTTAGATCATTGATTTTAAATCTTTCCTCAAAGCTGGTTACTTCGATCCTCGGGAAGTCCTGGGCCGGCAGGGTCTTCAGCGTGTACCTGCTTCGCCCGGAACTGACCACCACCTTATCACCACTGCTCGCAAAGTTGATCACTGACTCGTCCGGCAGCATCCTGCAGATATCCAGCACTTTCCTCGCGGACACGGTGAAGGCACCATTGTCCCCTTCCACATCCTCCAGGGTCTCGGATATTTCCAGCTCGAGATCCGTACCGACAATGGTGAGCTGTCCGTCTTCAAGACCGAAATAGAGGTTGGCGAGAACCGGCAGGGTCTGTTGCTTCTCAACAACACTCCCGACCAGGCTCAGCGTGGGAAGAAGGGCGGCTCTTTCAATCTTGATATTCATGTAATGTATATGATAGTAGTTTTTTTAGGCCCTGTGGATATGTGGATGAAATTAATTAATCCTTTTTGGTCAATATTTTACCGGCATCCTTGCTGTGGGGAAACCGTCGATGGGGGCGGTATGGGGCAGAAATTCCATGGGGATAAATATTATCCACAAACCGTCAACGGAAAAAGCCCTGATTTGCACCGAAAACCCACAGGTTTTCCAGTGATAGTCCACAGCATCGGCCGTCAGGCACCAGGGCAGGGTCCCGGCCAGCGGGACGGGTATACCCGCCCGGCGCCGGTGGAAGCAGGAATCGGGGATCAGGCGCCGAACAGGCGTTGCAGGTTGCGGTAGTCCTCCCGCACCTTGTTGTCGGACCGCAGCAGCTCCTCCACCTTGCGGCAAGCATGCAGCACCGTGGTGTGGTCACGCCCGCCGAAATGATCCCCGATCTGCGGCAGGCTGTAGTTGGTCAGCTCCTTGACGAAGGACATCGCGATCTGCCGGGGACGGGTGATGTCCCTGGACCGTTTCTTGGAGATCAGGTCCGAAACCCGTACCTTGAAGTATTCCGCCACGGTTTGCTGGATATTCTCGATGCTGAGCCGGGATTCCCGGTACATCACGATATCGCGCAGTGCCTCCCGGGCCAGGTCGATGTCGATGGCGCGGCCCGTGAAACCGGAACTCGCGATAATCCTGTGCAGGGCGCCTTCGAGCTCCCGCACATTGGAACGGATGGTGTTGGCAACGAAGAACGACACGTCCGAGGGCAGGGATTCCCCGAGTTTCTTGGCCTTGTACTCGAGGATTGCCACCCGGGTTTCCAGTTCCGGCGGTTCGATGGCCACGGTGAGACCGCTGCTGAACCGGGACACCAGTCGTTCCTCCACGTCGGTGATGGCCTTGGGAAGACGGTCGCTGGTGATGATGATCTGGTGCTGGCCCTCCAGCAGGGCGTTGAACGTATGGAAGAACTCCTCCTGGGTCTGTGTCTTGCGGGCGAAGAACTGGATGTCGTCGATCAGCAATGCGTCCAGGGAGCGGTAGTAGTGCTTGAACGCATTCATGGAATTGGTGCGGAGCGCCTTGACCATGTCGTTGACGAACAGTTCCGAGCGGATATAGACAACCTTGGCGCCGGGATTGCCGTCGAGGATCAGGTTCCCGGCGGCCTGCATCAGGTGCGTCTTACCGAGCCCGACTCCGCCGTAGATGAACAGCGGGTTGTAGGAACTGCCCGGATGCTTGCCAACCTGCTGCGCGGCGGCCCTGGCCAGCTGGTTGGACGTGCCCTCGATGTGGTTGGCGAACGTGAAATCACGGTTGATGCCATTGCTGGACTGGGGCACGGGACGGGCGTTCCGGTCATCGCCGTATTCAGTGGCAAACGAAATGCTGTTGCCTGAACTGTTGCCGGGGCGCGCCGCCTGGGGACGGTCGCTGGCAAGGCTGCCGATCTCGCACTGGACCTGGCTGATGCCTGCTTCCATGGAAACCACGGTCGATTCGATCGTGTCGAGCAGGTTCTGCCTGACATGGTTGAGAACGTACCGGTTCGGTGCAAGCAATTTCAGGGTCTGGCCCCGGATGCTGGAGTGGAGCGGCAGAAGCCAGGTATTGACCACATCATCCGCCATTTCACCTCTCAGCTTCTCCAGGCAGATGTGCCAGATATTGTTATTGCTCATTAATTAGTCAACCGATTTATCAGCCCGGTTATCATCCCTCAAGTAGGGCACACCCAGAAAAAACTGACCATTTGTCCAAACCAAAAGAACAAAAAGCCCCCAACTGATTGATATCAATGTAAAAAAACAAGATCATCAGAAGCGGCGCCGGACTTGTGAGCATCGCGGCTGACGCTTGGGGATATAAGAGTCTAAACCCAGCACGGATATTTATCCACAGGCGAACCCCGTGCAGAAGGGAAATAATTTTCTTTTTTCGGGCAGGTCGGAAGGATGCAGAAACATCCCGGAAATTCACGCCATCGGGAAATAATCGCGGCGATAAACACTTAGACAGGCAAGCCAACCTGTCACTTCAAGGGAATCCTGTATCTGTTCGTGAACTGCCGGTTGGCACGGACCGGTTCCCCGTGCATGCGACGGTCGGACTGCGCTAGCCGGCGGGCAGGGAGATGGTGACGGTTAGACCGCCCCCGTCTTCGTTGAACGCATGGATGGAGCCCCGGTGAAGTTCGATGATCGCCTTCGCCAGGGCAAGGCCGATCCCGTGATGGCCGTTGCCGGTGCTACGGGCCTCGTCGGCACGGTAGAACGGGTCGAAAATCCGGTGCAGCTTGTCCGGATCCACGCCGGTACCATGGTCCCGGACATCGATCGAGTAATTGCTGTACACATGCTTCAGGGTGATTTCCACGTTGCCGCCGGGCGGGGAATGCTTGAGCGCGTTTCGCACCACATTCTCCAGCGCGCTCATCAGCAGCGGGGCGTCACCCGAACACCTCGCGGTACCGGGGCCCTGGACCGAAACGGACTTGCCCTCGGGGGAGAACTCGAAGCCGGCGTCATCCGATACGGCCCTCAGGGTTGCCATCAGTTCCATCGCCACAGGTTCCAGGGACACGCCGGATTTCAGCCGCGACAGCGACAGCAGATCCTCGATCATCCGGTCCAGCCTGCCAACCTCGTTCTCGATGCGCAGGCAGGCCTCCGTGTCGCCGGATTTCCGCGCCCACAGGGAAGCTGCCACCTGGATGCGGTTGAGTGGGGAACGCAGTTCGTGGGATACGTCCCGCAGCAGCTGGTTGTGGCTTTGCACCGACTGTTCCAGGCGTTCGGTCATGCCGTTGAATTCCCGGGCGAGGTCGCCGAAGGTGTCCCGGCGGCTGGTGATGTGGTCGGGCAGTCGGGCGCCGAGATTGTCGGCGCTGATGGAGCCCGCGGTGTCCCGGAATGCGCGCAGCGGCTGCAGAATCCAGTAGCCGATCGCGGCGCTGCCGACCGCAAGGCCGAGTACCAGCATGGTCAGCAGGGGGATCCAGAGATACTCGAACCGGCCTTGCCGATGGATGCCCAGCAGGGTGGTGGTCATGATGACGTGGTACCGCTGCCCGTCAAGCTCCACCGGTTCGGTGTACACGATGAAGTGGCCGGTCTGGTTCTGGTGGGGATAGATGATCTGGGGAAACTCCCGGACTTGGTTCCGGATCCCGGACGGCACGCCGGGATGGGTCAGCGTCCGGCCGCGGTCATCTTCAATCCAGGCGCGCACGTTGAACCGGTCCAGCCGGCTGATGGCCCTTTCGATGTCGCCATCGTGATAGTCGTGTACCAGTTCCTGGGCGGCCTCCCTGATCATCGAACGCACCCGTTCCCCGCCTGGCTCCAGTTCTCGGTCGATCCAGTGGAACAGAAGGAAGGAAATCAGCACCACCACCAGGGAACATCCCAGTAACAGTGCCAGAATCCTGAAAAACAGCGACTTCACGGTGCCCGGGCCTGCGAGACATAGAGATAGCCGCTGCCGCGCAGGGTGCGGATCCGCTCGCTGCCGTCCTCATGCAGGCCGATTTTCCTGCGCAGGTTGCTGATATGGACATCGATGCTGCGGTCCCACTGTGAAATCGGCTTGTCCAGGACATTGAGCGACATGTCCGCCTTGGTAACCACCTGGTCCGGTGTGGAAAGCAGCAGGTACAGCAGATCGAACTCGGTCTGGGTCAGGCAGACATCGGTCCCCATCACGGTGGTGCGCCGGGTTCCGGGATACAGCCCGAGGTCGCCCAGTACCAGGTCCCGGTCCGGCGGTGAAATGCTGCCCGCGCTGCGCCGCAGCACGGCGCGGATCCGGGCCAGCAACTCCCGTGGATTGCAGGGTTTTCCGAGGTAGTCGTCCGCCCCGAGTTCAAGCCCCAGGATCCGGTCGAGGTCATCGCCCCGGGCAGTCAGCATGATCACGGGTATGTCGGTATGCCGCCGGATTTCCTTCAGCGCCTCGATGCCGTTCAATTCAGGCATCATGATGTCCAGCACCACCAGATCCGGGGTCTCGTGTGCAACGGCCTGCACCGTTTCGAGCCCCGTGGCGGTGCATTCCACGGCGAATCCCTCCTCTTCCAGGTATTCCGACAGCATGTCCGTCAGTATGCTGTCGTCGTCGGCGATCAGTATTCGTGGGCTCTGGGTCATTGCGTGAAGGGGCGGACTTGGCCGGGGGTGTCCGCGAATATTATACCGACCGGGACGTGCAGACGAAAAAAGGCCCGCCGAAGCGGGCCTGTCGAGAAGAGGTAAATCAAACACCATCCTTCGGACCATTATGGTTATGTAGGGCCATCCCTGCCTCCATGATCTGTTGCATCTCCCGGATCTGCTCGGGAGTGAGCACGGTTGCCACCTGTTTCAGGACTCCGGTCAGCTCCAGGGCCCGGTCCCGTGCCACTGCGGCAACGCGATCCGCCAGTATCGCTGCCCGTTCGTCAAAATCCTCTGCCGTGGGATCCAGCGCCAGGACCTCCAGCATCAGCCCGCGGCGGGCCTGCTGATGGTTGCCCTGCTGTTGCCGTCGGTTCTCGAGGATCATCTTCAAGGTGTCGAGCTGGGCTTCGGTCACCTCGAGATCCTCGGTGGCATGCACTGTCGGATGCTTCGTGCCGCGGTCTCCAAGCATGCCGTCAAGGTGGTCGTGACGGTGATGGTAGCCCCGGTCAATCCCAGCATGCTTGTTGTGGCTGCCGGCCAAGACCGTGCCCATGCCCAGGATGACAGCCATGAGAATGGATGCTTTGGCAATGTTCCGTTGGTTCATGGTCCAAGTCCCCCGTTTCGTTTCATTTGGCATTTTTCATGCTTTTCCGATGGGGTCATTGTGGTCCTGCCGGTGCAAACACGGGGTTAATGGGGCGTAAAATTTCGGTAAAGAACACGTCCCGTTCCCGGCAACGGGCCGGCGGGAACGGCATCCGCCATCCGGGGGCGGATGGACCGGCTGCCCCGTCGGGACAGCCGCATGGACGGTACGGCCGGTCTATTCCTCTTCGGCCATGGCGGCCTCTGCGGCCATCTCCACCGCCACCGGTGTCGTGGCCGCGGTGACCGGGATATAGGAATGGGTGTCGGCCACCGCCACCGGCTCGCTGCGCGACATCCGGTACAGGCTGTACAGGCATACGAGAGCCGTGAGCGCGGAGAGAAACAGGAAAAACCCGTTCGGCCCCATCCGGTTGATCAGGAAGCCGACAGCCACGGGGCCGCCCATGGCGCCCACGCCGTTGATGAACATCAGCCCGCCTGAGGCGGAAGCCATCTGTTCCGGCGACAGGCGGTCGTTGGTGTACGCCAGCAGCAGGGGGTACAGGGGATTGACGGCGGCGCCGAGGCAGAAGGCCATGGCCAGCAGCCACCAGACGGATTGCCCGAACATGCCGGCGACCGAGAACAGCGTGGCCAGGGCGGTCATGATCACGACCAGGAGACGGCGGTCCATCCGGTCCGAAACCCAACCCACCGGGTACTGCATCATCACGCCGCCGATGTAGATGGCCGTCACGAACCATGAGATTTCCCTGACGGACAGGCCGCGCTGGACGCCGTAGATCGACGACATACCGAGCAGGGCCGAGAAAACGCCGCCCAGGAGGAATACCCCGACGCAGCCCAGGGGAGATACCCCCATCAGCTCACGCAGGGACATCGGCCGCGCAGTGGAATACACCGGCGTCGGCGACACGGACAGCAGGATCGGTGCGAAGGAAACGGATACCAGCACCGAAATCAGCACGAACAGCGTGTAACCGGAGGGGTCCGCCACGTTCAGCAGGAGCTGGCCGGTCACCAGGCCCGTCATCTGGATCAGGATGTACAGCGACAGGACCTGGCCGCGGGTTTCGTTGCTGGCCATGTCGTTGATCCAGCTTTCGGCGACGACATACAGCCCCGAGAAACAGAAGCCCACCACCAGCCGCATGGCGAGCCAGAACAACGGGTCCACGATGGCGGCGTAGAGGATGAAGGCGGCCGACACCAGGGAGCCCAGCGCGGCGAATACCCGCACGTGGCCCACCCGCCTGAGCAGCACCGGCGTAACCCGGGAGCCGCCGAGGAAGCCGATGAAATAGGCGGCCATGATGACGCCCATCCAGGAGGCGTCGATCTGCTCCAGGGTCCCACGAATGCCGAGCAGCGTCCCCTGCAGACCGTTGCCGACCATGAGCAGCAGGATCCCCAGCATCAGGGCCCAGGCGCGAAGAATGACAGTTGGCATGGTGCGGGAAACCGGCCGGCGTGAGAGGGGCGGCGAGTGTAGGGCAAACCCCCGGGCGCTCCAAGCGTCGGGGCATCATGATAACGATACAATATGACTTTCCAACGACAATGAATCTTCAGGCACAGGGACCATGACGGACACCTTCCCGGCGATTTTCAGCCCCCTGCCGGTGGGCGGACTTGTGCTGCCCAACCGGATTGTCATGGGTTCCATGCACACCGGTCTTGAGGACCGGTTCTGGAATTACGGCAGGCTGGCCGCCTACTTTGCCGAGCGTGCGAGTGGCGGCGGGCCGGGCCTCATGGTCACCGGCGGGATCAGCCCCAACAGGGAGGGCTGGCTGGGGCCGCTGGCAGGCACGCTCAACAGCGTGCTCGACCTGCCCAATCACCGCCGGATCACCCGGGCGGTGCACCGGGAAGGCGGCAGGATCTGCCTGCAGATTCTGCACGCGGGGCGTTACGGATATCACCGCAACATCGTATCGGCGTCCGCATTGAAGGCGCCCATCAACCGCTTCGAGCCGAGGGCGCTCGGCGAAGCCGGTATCGAGCGCCAGATTCGCGGCTATGTCCGCTGTGCCCGGCTGGCCAGGGCCGCGGGCTACGACGGCGTGGAAATCATGGGCTCCGAGGGCTACCTGATCAACCAGTTTCTCTGCCGCCGCACCAATCACCGGACGGATCGCTGGGGCGGCAGCTTCGACAACCGGGCGCGGCTGGCGCTCGAAATCCTGCGCCGGGTACGCGCCCGGGCGGGTCCCGGATTTCTCGTCATCTACCGCCTGTCGATGATGGACTTGGTGGAGGACGGCTCTGACTGGGACGAGGTCGTGGCGCTGGGGGAGGGCGTGAAGGATGCCGGGGCCGATCTCATCAATACCGGCATCGGCTGGCACGAGGCGCGCATTCCCACCATCGTCAGTTCGGTGCCCCACGCCGCCTTCGCCGGCATCACGGCGAAGTTCCGTGAACGCGTGGATATTCCGGTGATCGCCACCAACCGGATCAACATGCCGGAACAGGCCGAACGGCTGCTGGCGGAAGGCTGGTGCGACATGGTATCGATGGCGCGGCCGCTGCTTGCCGACCCGCGCTGGGTGCAGAAGGCGGCCGGGGGCCGGCGCGATGAGATCAATACCTGCATCGGCTGCAACCAGGCCTGCCTGGACCGGATCTTCAACCAGAAGATCGCCACCTGCCTGGTCAATCCGCGGGCCTGCAACGAGACCAGAGTGCATTACCGGCCGGCGCCTGCGTCGAAGCGCGTCGCCGTGGTCGGGGCGGGCCCGGCCGGCCTGTCCGCCGCCCTGGTGGCGGCCGCGCGCGGACACCGGGTGACCCTTTACGAGCGTGGCGGCGAAATCGGCGGGCAGTTCAATATCGCGATGCACATCCC
Organism: Gammaproteobacteria bacterium; assembly: GCA_009842505.1. Classification (GTDB taxonomy): domain Bacteria; phylum Pseudomonadota; class Gammaproteobacteria; order Arenicellales; family Poriferihabitantaceae; genus VYFG01. The sequence goes on along the minus strand of VYFG01000089.1, from coordinate 27,882 downwards.
GGGAAAGAAGGATTTCCGCGAGACCCTGCGCTACTGCCGCGTGATGCTGGCGAAACACGGCGTGGACATCCGGCTCGGCGTGGCGGCGGATGCCGGTACGCTGCGTCAGGAGAATTACGACGACATCGTCATTGCCACCGGCGTGCGCCCCCGCCCGGTGGATTTCCCCGGGCACGACCACCCCATGGTGCTGCGTTACGACGAGCTGATCCGGGAGGGCAGGGAAGTGGGCCGTCGGGTGGCTATCGTCGGCGCCGGCGGCATCGGTTTCGATGTCGCCGAATATCTTCTTCACGACGAGGCGCCGACGGAATCGCCACCAGAATCGCCGGCGGAGGTTGCAGGCTGGTACCGGCAATGGGGAATCGACCCGGCCTACGAGGCCCGCGGATCGCTCGTGCCGCCGGCATCGCCGCCGCCGCGCCGCAAACTGTACATGCTGCAACGCCGTCCGGCGCCGTTCGGCCGGACCCTCGGCAAGACCACGGGCTGGGTTCTGCGGCTGAAGATGAAGCAGGCCGGGGTGGAGCAGATCGGCGGCGTGCGGTATGCGCTGGTGGATGATCGCGGCATCCATGTCGAGGTCGACGGCCGGGCCAGGCTGCTCGAGGTGGACAATGTGGTGATCTGCGCGGGCCAGCTTTCCGTGAACGGCTTGTACCAGGAACTGAACCCCTGGGGCCGGGAACGCCGCGTGCACCTCGTGGGCGGCGCCTACCTGTCGGCCGAGGTGGACGCGGAGCGCGCGATCCGCGAGGGCGCCGAAGTCGGCGCCAGGATCTGATCCGGCACGGGCACGGGCCTCAGTCTCCCGGACGGCCTTCGAGGCGGATGATGCGGGCATGCAGTGCCGCCGCATCGTCAGGCTGGTGGGTGGAGACCACCAGTCGCAGCCGAAGCTCCTGCTGCAACTCGAGAATCAGGGCCGCGATGTCGTCCCTCAGTTCCCGGTCGAGGGCGCTAAACGGCTCGTCCAGCAGCAGCACCGGCCGGCGCCGCACCAGGCAGCGCGCGAGCCCGACCCGCTGCTGCTGGCCCCCGGAAAGGCTCGTCGGCAGGCGCCTTTCCATGCCGTCGAGCCCGACCCGCCCGAGCGCCGTCCGGATGTTCCCGCGCCCGGCGCTGTCGATGCGCAGGCCAGGATCCATGCCGAGAGCGATGTTCTCCCACACGGTCAGGTGCGGAAACAGGTTGTGGGACTGGAACAGGTAGGTCAGCGGCCGGCTGGCCGGTGCCAAGGGCAGCAGGGACACGCCGTCCAGCGCGATCTCGCCGGACTGTGGTGTCAGGAATCCGGCGATGAGGTTCAGGATGGTGGTCTTGCCGACACCGCTTGGGCCCATCAGCGCGACGCCCTGCCCGGCCTCCAGGGAGAAGTCCGCGCCGATGGTGTGGTCGCCGCCCGTGTGGCGATACCGGAGATCGCGGCATTCAAGCATCCCGCGCCTCCCCTCGGCCGAGCCGTGCCAGTTGTTCGAGCAGCCAGAACAGCAGCAGGCACAGCGCGCACAGGCACAGCGCCGCCACTGCAGCCTGTTCCAGCCGGTAGCCGCCCAGCAGTCGGTAAACCAGCAGGGGCAGCGTGCTCAGCCGCTCGGTGCCGAACAGCGCGATCACGCCCATGTCCCCGGCCGCGAGGGTGGTGGCGAGCGCCAGGGCATAGCAGATCGGCCGCTTGAGCACCGGCCAGTACACCAGCCGCCACAGCGCGAGGCTGGACATCCCGAGGCTTCTTCCCAGGTTCTCGAAACGCCGCCTTTGCCTAGTCACGGGGCCCACGAGCACCCTCAGGGTGAATGCAAGGGTGAACAGGGCGTTCACCGAGATCACCATGAAGTGGCCGAGCGAAAGGGCGTCGGTGTACTGGCGCAGGAGCAGGAAAAGGCCGGCTCCCAGGGTGAGCGGCGGAATGATCAGGGTCAGTGCGCCGACCAGTTCGGGCAGCACCCGCAGCGGCCGCCATCCCGGGGAACCGTCGAGGCCGGCGCACAGCCACGCCATGCAGAACCCCGAAGCCGTGGCGATGAAGCCGGCCGCCAGCGAGATGAGGACCGACCAGCCCAGCGCATGCCAGAACCGCCCGTCGGTCACGATGCTCCACCCCCGGCCGTCCAGTGTGCCCAGGGCGACGGCGATGAACGGGGTCAGCAGGTAGACCGCGGCCAGCGTGATGACTGCGGCGTCGGCCAGACGCCCCCCGAGGCCGCCGGTGTCCGGCCGGTGCCGGTCCGCTTCCATGACCGCGGCGTCGGCGGCCCCCCAGGCGGGGGCCCCCCGGAACGAGAAGAACAGCACTGTGAGGATGCCGCACAACAGGACCTGGATCAACGACAGCGCCGCGGCCTTGGGGAGGTCGAACTCGAATCGCAGCGCCTGGTAGATCGCCACTTCCAGGGTGCTCGCAGCCGGTCCGCCGCCCAGGGACAGGACGATGGCGAAACTGGTGAAGCAGAGCAGGAAAACAACGCCCGCCACCCCCGGGATCACACCCCGGAGGACGGGCCATTCCACCAGCCGGAATACGTCGCGGTCCCGGAAACCGTAGAGCGCGGCCAGTTTCCACTGGGCCGACGGGATTTCCGCAAGTCCGTTCAGCATCAGCCGCGTCGCCAGGGGCAGATTGAAGAAGACGTGGGTCATCAGGATTCCGGCAAGCCCGTAGAGATAGTCCTGCCGGGCATGGCCGGCAAACGCCAGGAGATCGTTCACCCAGCCGTTGCGGCCATGCACCGCCACCATGCCGAGGATCGCCACCATGGTGGGCACCACGAGGGACACGCTGGTCAGCCGGATAAGCAGGCGCCGTCCGTAGAAACCCCGGCGCCGATGGAGCGCCCGGGCCAGCGGGATGGCGAGTCCGACGCTGAGGAGCGTGGACAGGCCGGCCTGCCAGAGGGTGAAGCGGATGATGGACCAGGTATAGGGCCTTTCCAGCACCGCGCCCACGGGCAGTTCGCCGGCATGGAACAGCAGCCCCCCGAAGGATCCGCCCACCAGGGCCAGGACGAGCAGAAGCAGCAGTATCCCGGCAGCCGTGAATCCTGCCGGCCCGGACCGGCGGCCGGACGGGCGTACTGCAAGGGCCCCTGCGGGCATCCGCGGCAACAGGACGCGTCCCGGTGAGGTTACTGGCTCAGCGCCTGGTTGAATTCATCGATCCAGTCCAGCCGGTTGTCGGTGACGCCCTGGGCATTGATGGACAGGGCGCGGCTGGGCCGGACCAGGGTGTTGAAGGCGTCGGGCAGCCCCTCCTCGGGGAAGGCCACGGGATACATCCAGTTCCCCGTGGGAATCAGTGACTGGAAGGCCGGAGTCAGGATGAAGCCGAGAAACCGCCGCGCCAGGTCCGGGTTGGGAGCGTTCTTCAGCATGCCCGCCACCTCGACCTGCATGCCATGGCCTTCTTCGAAGGCCGCGGCCCGGTACTTGGTCTCGTTTTCCGCGACCTGGTGATAGGCGGGCGACGTGGTGTAGCTGAGCACCATGTCCGCCTCCTCCTCGAGGAACATGCCGTAGGCCTCGGACCAGCCCTTGGTGACGGTCAGGATTTTCGGCGCCAGGCGCTTCCAGGCCGCCCCGGCCTGGTCGTTGTAGAGGGCCTTCACCCAGAGCAGGAGACCGAGTCCGGGGGTGCTGGACCGGGGGTCCTGGATCACGATTTTCATGCTGTCGTCCGCTTGCAGCAATGCCTCGAAACTGTCCGGCGGATCCTGCATGCGGGTTTCGTCGTAAATGAAGGCGAAGAAACCGAAATCGAAGGGCAGAAAGTGTGCATCGTCCCAGTCGCCCGGAAGATCCAGGGCGGGCACATCGACTTCGTGCGGGGCGATCAGGCCGGTATTCAGCGCCTCCACCACCTGGCTGTTGTCGAGGCCCAGCACCACATCGGCAGGAGAGGTGTCCCCCTCGAGCTGGACCCGGCTCAGGATTCCGGTGGAGCTGTCCACGCTGACGAAACTGAGGTCGCATTCGCACACGGCCTCGAAGGCCTCCTCGACCTTCGGGCCGGGCCCCCAGTCGGAAGCGAAGGAGTCGTAGGTATATACCGTCAGGACCGGGGGGCCGGCGTCCGTTTCCGGCGCATCCGTGGATTCCTGGGCAAGGGCGGGCAGGCCCGCACCGCATACGAACGAAAGGAGAAGTTGGATTTGATGGAATTTGCGCACTGTTCAGGTCCTCGATGTGGTCTGGTCAAAGCAGTGCGGAGAGGCGAGCGGGTCGGAATTCCTGACCGTCAGTATCTCAATCCCTCCGCCAGCATGATCTGGATCAGGTTCGACGGGTTGGCCTGGAGGCCCTCTCAGCCAGCCGGACAGTGTCCGGCTGGCACCCCGTTGAGACAGGTTGATGATATTCGTTCAGGCCGTGCAATACAAATCCCTTTAAGGAAGACCCCGATACAGGGATTTGCGGCGAGGCCGGGATGCCGGCCGGGCATCGCGGCCCTTCATCGAACGCGCCCGCCGCGGCCGCGCGCCTCGGCGCTCAACCCACGGATGCGGTCGACAGGAGCCACAGGCCGAACACCGTGTAGCCCACCATCAGCAGCGCGAGAAACCACTGGCTCCGTACCGCGGCCCGCGTGTCGTCCGGCGACCGGCCGTAGAGTTCCAGCGCGATGAGATGGGCGAGCAGGATCCCGATGATGTGTCCGAGGACAATCACGCCGGTCTGGAATCCCCAGATCACGGAAACGCTGTGGAGGTTGTTCAGGAACGAGGTGGTCACATGGAAGTCCGGGCCGAGGCCGAACAGGTTCCATCCGAGCGCGAACGGGTCGGCAAACGCCCGCAGCGCGTACTGGCCGTTTACCATGAGCTGGGTCAGGTAGTGGGCAATGTGGAACGCCACCGCGATGGGCACGATGGAGTAGACCAGCCTTCCCGCCATCACCCCCGGGGCGGGCCGTCCGGGGCCCCCGGGGCCGGCGGACCGGCCCAGCATCACCGCGGCCAGGAACAGCAGGGCAAGCGCCACGAACGCGCCCGCCAGCCCCGCGGTGTTGAATCCGGTGACTGCGCTGCGCCCGGGGAATTCCAGCGGGTTGATGCCGCCCAGCGCCAGCCAGGTGAAGGTTTTCGACAGCCCGTCAAAGGAGTTGCTGCTGAGCGCAAGCAGCACGAACAGCATGCCGGTCCAGGACAGGGGCGCCTGGCGCAGGAAGCCCTGGCCCGGCCAGCCCAGGGAAACCCGGACGCGGCCCGGCCCTGCGGCCGGGTCCCCGCTTTCTCCCTCTACGGGTTCCCGCAGCAGCGGCGAGCAGTTCCCCACCAGGCGGAAGAAGATGGAAAAGGGCTCTGCCCGGTGCATCCAGTCACGGTACCCGAATGCCTGGATGCCGGCGAAGGTGACCGCCCAGTACACCAGGACCGCGGTGGCCAGTCCCGCCGGGTCCTCCGGCGCCGCATGGACCAGTTCGAACCAGGCGAAACTGAAAAACAGCAACAGGGCGGGGAGATAGCCGAGGCCTGCCGGCAGGGTCAGGGGCGCCTTCGCCGGCCATCCCAGCGCCGCCGCCAGCCGGCCGGGGGCATACCAGGGGTTGCACCATTTCCAGAGATCGCCCACCAGGAACTGCAGCAGGGTGAATCCCACCCACCACAGGGTCCAGATGGCGAGCGGAAGCGGGTTTGCCAGCGGATCCTCGCTGGCGGTGAAGCCGGCGAGGACCAGCGCCGACAGCACGACGAACGACACCAGGCTCGGGACCAGCGGCGAGATCGTCCGCTGGGTCCAAAGGGGCAGCCGGGCGGCGATGATCCGCCCGAGCAGGCGCCTCGGCGCCAGGGCCAGCAGCAGGAAGGAGGCCAGCACGGCGATCCCGCCCCCGGTGATGGCGAACCCGGTGGGCAGCAGCATCACCAGCCCGCGCTCGGCGCTGTGGGCCATGGCGGTGACGGGCGCCGCCATGGCGGCCGCCGCCAGGAAGATCCGCTGCGAAAAGCGCCCGACGCCAGCGTTCATGGAGACCCCGGAAGAAGGCGGGGGAAACGGGGTGCGGCGGGCTCGCAGGAACGCGGGTTGGGTATAATGCCGACTGGCCCGGCACGACTACCGATCATGATCCGCCCCGACGATACCGCGCTCATTGTAGTGGATGTACAGAATGATTTTTGCACCGGCGGCGCCCTTGCCGTGGCCGGCGGCGAGCAGGTGGTGCCCGTCATCAACGGCATTATGCCCGAATTCGGCACGGTGGTGTTCACCCAGGACTGGCACCCCGCCGAACATGTCAGCTTCGCCGCCAACCATGCCGGCGCGGAACCGTTCACGAGCATCCGTCTGGATTACGGCGAACAGACGCTGTGGCCGGTGCACTGCGTCCAGGGCAGCCGGGGGGCCGCGTTCCATCCCGACCTGGACGACAGCCGCGCCCAGATGGTGGTCCGCAAGGGGTTCCGTCCCGGGATCGACAGCTACTCGGCGTTTTTCGAGAACGACCGCGAGACCGTGACCGGGCTGCGGGGTTACCTGGTCAGCCGGGGAATCCGCAGGCTGGTGCTCGGGGGCCTTGCGACGGACTTCTGCGTGGCTTGGTCCGCCGTCGACGCCGCATCGCTCGGGTTCGATGTCACGGTGGTGCTGGAAGCCTGCCGCGCCATCGACCTGGACGGATCCCTTGCCGCCCAGGTGGACGTGATGCGGTCGGCGGGCGTCAGCGTTGTCGAGGCCCTCCCGGCCGGACCGGCATGAAATTCCTCGTCTTCCAGCACATCGCCTGCGAGCATCCGGGGATCTTCCGCGACCTCATGCGGGAGGCGGGGGTCGACTGGGACACCGTGGAACTGGATGCCGGCGGCGACATTCCCCGTCTCGACGGCTATGACGCCCTGCTGGTGATGGGCGGCCCCATGGATGTCTGGCAGGTGTCGGAGCACCCCTGGCTCGAGCCGGAAATGGCGGCGATCCGGGAATGGGTGGGCGCCGACCGGCCCTACCTGGGCTTCTGCCTGGGCCACCAGCTGCTGGCCGCCGCCATGGGCGGCGAGGTAGGCCCTGCGGCGACGCCGGAGATCGGCGTGATGCCCGTGGAGCTGACCGGGACGGGCCAGGAGCACTGGTTTTTCCGGAATTGCCGTCGCCGGATCATGTCCCTGCAGTGGCATTCCGCGGAAGTGACCGTCCCGCCGCCCGGGGCCGTCATCCTGGCGAGTTCGGACGCCTGCCCGGTCAATGCCATGGCCCTGGGGGAGCGCGCGGCGTCGGTGCAGTTCCACATCGAGATCACGGATACCACCGTGGCGGAATGGGGCGAAGTGCCGGAATACGCTACCGCCCTGGAAAAGGCCTGTGGCCAGGGAGCGCTCCTGCACATGCAGTCCGAGGCGGACCGGCACCGGGAGGACTTCCAGTCCAACTCCCGGGCATTGTTCGAAAACTTCCTCGGGCGCATCCACTGAATCCGCCCGCATCGCCCTACACGCCGAGGTAGCGCCGGAGCAGTCCGGGGTCCGCTTCCACCTCGGCGCGCCTGGCGTCCAGCCTGAGCACGCCAGTTTCGAGGAACGCCACCCGGTCCGCCACGGGCATGACCGTGTCCACCCTCTGTTCCACCAGCAGCACGGCCACGCCGCTGTCCCGGAGCCTGAGGATCACGTCGCGGATGCCGGCGACCATCGACGGCATCAGGCCCTCGGTGGGCTCATCGAGCAGCAGGACCGAGGGTTTGAGGCACAGTGCCCTGGCCATGGCCAGCATCTGCTGCTCGCCGCCGCTCAGGGTGCCGGCCACCTGGTGCAGCCTGTCCGCCAGCGGCGGGAAGAATTCCAGGGCCTCGTGCATGGCCGCCCTGTCCCGGCGGGTGGCCATGATGCCGATCTCCAGGTTTTCCGTCACGGTGAGTTCCGCGAAGAGACGCCGGCCCTGGGGCACGTAGCCGATCCCCCGCCGGGGGATCTCGTGGGGCTTGAGGCCGCCGATGGGCCGGCCTTCCAGGAGGAAATCGCCCTCGCGGCGAACCTGTCCCATGATGGCCCGCAGCAGCGTGGTCTTGCCGGCGCCGTTGCGGCCGAGCAGGCACAGGATCTCGCCGCCGGCCACCGCGAGGTCCACGTCCCGGAGTACCCGGATGCTGCCGTAATAGCCGTTGACTCCCCGAAGCGCCAGATGCATCAGTCCGCCCCCGTGCCGAGGTAGGCGGCCTGGACCGCAGGATCGGACCGGATCTGGGCCGGGGTGCCCCGGGAGAGCACCCGGCCGTGATCCAGCACCGTGATCCGGTCCGCCAGTTCCATGACCACGCGCATGTTGTGCTCGATGAGGAGCACGGCGGCGTCCCAGGCAATGTTCCGCACCAGTCCGCAGAAATGGTTGATCTCGCTGTCGGACAGCCCCTGGGTGGGCTCGTCCAGGATCAGCAGGCGCGGCGCCAGGGCCAGCCCCATGCCCACCTCAAGGAGGCGCTGGTGGCCGTAGGGCAGGGTTCCGGCGGCCTCGCCGGTCCGGTCCGGGAGGTCCACGCGGGCCAGGATGTCCGTCACCCGGGGGCCGGGATCCTCGCGCCGGGTCGAACAGCCCTGGACGGCGATGGCGAGGTTTTCCCGTACGGTGAGCCGGGGAAAGATGCTGGTGATCTGGAACGTGTAGGCGATCCCACGCCGCGCCCGCCGCCAGGCGGGCAGGCCGGTAATGTCCTCGCCGTCGAACCGGATGGTGCCGGCGGAGCAGGACAGGCGTCCGCACAGCAGGCTGACGAAGGTGGTCTTGCCGGCGCCGTTGGGGCCGATGATGGCGTGGATCCCGCGATCCTCCAGCGAAAGGTCGACTCCGTCCACTGCGCGGAGCCCGCCGAAATGCCGGCTCACGTCCCGCGCTTCCAGGAGGTTCATGGCAGCCACCCGAGCCAGCGCGCCCGGACGTATCCGAGCGCTCCCCGGGGAAAGAACAGCACCAGGAACAGCAGCACCACGCCGGTGACCAGCAGGTAGGCGGTGGTGTGTTCGCTGGCGAGATCCACCAGGTAGAACATGAAGAAGGTTCCCACGATGGGCCCCGCCACCGTGCCGGCGCCGCCGAGGAGGGTGTAGAGCAGGGGGTCGATGGAATACTGGATGGCGGCGAAGGAGGATCCGATGTAGGCGAACATCAGGGCATAGGCCGCTCCGGCCATGGCGGACAGCGTGCCCGACAGCGTCAGCGCCTGGAGCTTGAAGATGAAGGTGTTGTAGCCCAGCATCCTGGACCGGTCCTCGTTCTCCCGGATGGCGATGAGCGCCCGGCCGAAGCGCCCCCGCACCACCAGGAGCACGCAGGCCATGGTCAGCGCCAGCAGCGCGAGCGCCAGGTTGTAGCGGGTCGACGGGTCCGTCAGCAGCCATTGTCTGCCGAGGAGCTCGAAGCTGCGCGCCGCAGCGGGCATCACCAGGCCCTCGTCACCCCGGGTCCAGGTGGTGAAGTACACCGTCGCGAGGTAGACCACCTGGGAGATCATCAGGGTCACGATCATGAACGCGACGCCGGTGGTCCGAAGCGCCAGGAGGCCCACCACCAGGGAAAGACCGGCGCCGCACAGCACCCCGAACAGCATGGCCGCGGGCACCGGCCAGGCGAGGTGGTAGGCGGTGAGCCCGGCGCCGTACATGCCTGCGGCGAAGAACATGGCGTGTCCCAGGCTGAGCAGGCCGGTGTATCCGAATAGCAGGTTGAAGCCCATGGCGAAAACCGCCAGCAGCAGGACCCGGGTCACCGCCAGGTGGTGGTATTCCGGCAGCACGAACTGCAGGCCGAACAGCGCCGCCAGGATGGCGCCGTGGAGCAGCAGCGATTTTCGCCAGGCGGACATCGTCAGGCCCTGGCGCGGATGCCGAACAGGCCCTGGGGCCGGAACACCAGCACCAGGGCGACGGCCAGGGTGGAGATCATTTTCGCCAGCGTGGGGGAAAAGAACACCGAGATGATGCCGTCGCTCAACCCGATCAGGAGCGCCGCCACCAGCGTTCCCCGGATGCTGCCGAGTCCGCCGATGATGACCACGATGAAGGACAGGAGCAGTGGGTCGATGCCCATCAGGTAGTGCGCCTGCCGGACCGGCACCACCAGCACCGCCCCCGCCGCCGCCAGGGCGGCGCCCAGGGCGAACACCATGGCATAGACCTGGCCCACGGCGATGCCGAAATTCTCCGCGGTTTCACGATCGAACCGCGTCGCCCGCATGATCAGGCCAAGGCGCGTGCGGGTGATGAGGAACCAGGTGGCCAGGAGCAGGACCAGGGCGGCGGCGATGACGCAGAGCTTGTAGCCGGAATACCCGAACCAGGGAAATTCCACGCGGAAGTAGAAGGGCGGGTTCACGGCCCGGGCATCGGGGCCGAAAGTCAGCAGCGTGGTCTGCTGGATGATGTAGAGCATCCCGATCGTGGCGACGATGGTTGCTTCGGGATCGTAGGACACCCGCTTCAGCACCAGCCGCTCCCCCGCCCAGGCGATGGCCCCCACCAGGAGCGGCGCCAGCAACAGGGCCAGGGCGAATCCCAGGGCCGGGTGTCCGCCGGCCCAGGTGGCCACCCACCAGGCCATGACCGCGCCGAGCATGAAGAACTCGCCGTGGGCGACATTGACCACCCGCATGACGCCGAACACCAGCGACAGCCCCAAGGCGGTGAGGCAGAGCACCGCGGCCTGCACCAGCCCTTCCAGGGTGGCGAGAAGGAAGAACGGACCGAAATCCATGCCTCAGGGGGAAGCGGGCGGCGGTGGCAGCGGTGATCGGGGCAATGCCGGCCAGCCGGACATTGCCCCGGTGAGTCGGCCCCTGCGTTACAGCGGCATGGTGGTGTAGTCCGCCTCGGCCTCGTAGCGCCCGTCCTCGATCGAGGTCCTGTGGACCACGTTCAGCCGGCCGTCCTCCACCTTCGAGATGGACTGGTGGCCGAAGCACTGGTGGATGCGGGCGTCGAACACCTTGCGGCCCTGGGGATGGTTCCGCCCCTCCTCGAAGGACTCCATCGCCTCCATGGCCTCGACGAACCGGGCACGATCCGCCGGCCCGCCGTAGTCACTGGCCTCCATGGCCTGCTTGATGATGAACAGGGTCTCCCAGCAGCCGAACATGTGCGCATAGGTGGAGACATCCTTGGGGTCGCTGATGCTGGCGCCGTTGTCGTCGACGCTGACGGCGGCCCGGTAGAACCGGTCATGCTCCGTCTGGTCCGGCTGGGCATAGCGGGGATAGCCCTCCCAGAAATAGGTGCCCTCGAGGAACTCGAGCTGGGGGGTCTTCAGGTCCACCGCCTCGAGGGAGTCGATGAAGCCGAAGATCTCCGGCCGCTGGCTGCCGAAATGCTGCCCCAGTTCCTTGACGAAGGTGAGCACGCCGGGCCCCACCATGACGTGGTACAGCACTTCCGTGTCCCGGGCGATCCTTGGCAGGTGCCGGGTGAAGGAGGTTTCCGTGGGGGGGATGGCGATCAGTTCCAGCACCTCCCCGCCCTGGGCGGCGATGGCCTGGGAAAAGTAGTCCCGGTGATCGTGGCCGAACGCGTAGTCCGGGAAGATCATGGTGACCTTCCGGCCGAGATTGGACGCCACCCAGGGCGCCATTGAGATCACCTGGGACCGGACGTCGGTGATGCCGGGCTGGAACACGTACCGGTTGAGCTTTCCCGAGGCCACGTGATAGCCCTCGGAGACCACGATGTAGGGAAGCTTGAGTTCCCCCGCCCGGGGCGCGGAGCCGTTCACCACATGGGAGAACAGGGTGCCGTAGGCGACGTCCACGTTGTGCTGGGCGGCGAATTTCTCGACGACCTCGGCGCCCCGCTTCGGATCGGTGCCGTCGTCCTCGACCACCAGCTCCACGGGTCGGCCGTTGATTCCGCCCTCGTCGTTGATCAGTTTCGCCGCTGCCTGCGCGGTGCGTTCGTACCAGCGCCCGTAGGAAGCGCCGATGCCCGTGCGGTGGAACTGGGCGCCGATCCGGATGGGAGCGGACTGGGCATGGGCCCTTGGAAACAGCGTGGGCGAGAGACTGGCGGCCACCCCAGCGCCCGCCGCGGCGCCCAGGGTCCTCAGGGTCTTGCGGCGGCCGGTGTCGGGACTATCTTTGTTTGTGCGATTGGACATGGGTTGGTACCTCACGAATGGTTGTGATGCGGCAGCCCGGCAACCCGGGATCGGGTCAGGGGCTGCGCGCGAGAATACGTAGACCGCCCAGTTTACCCGAGCGGAAATGACGGTTCACCAGGTCGTAGAACTCCTCCAGGGCCCGGTAGGTCGGCTCGCCGTGGACGCGCACGTGGCGCGCGCGCCGGCTTCGGTGGTCCGCCAGCCGGCCGGTGGTGAATTCGGTCCAGTCGTCGGACATGTCATCCAAGGCCAGGATCTCGAAGCCCGCCGCGGTGAAGTCGTCCCGGTAGGTATCGAAATCCGGCAGGTAGGCGGCATACATGCCGCTCGCGAGCTCGGCGTGCGCCTCCGGGTCCATTGGGCTGCGGGAGTACATGTCCTCGGCATAGAAAAGCCCTCCCTCCGCCAGGATGTCGCGGGATATCCCGAGCAGCCCCCCGCGGTCCGGGATGTGGAAGATGGCCAGCCAGCTCACGATGGCGTCGAAGCGCCGGTTCCCCCAGTCGAAGGCGAGAAAGTCGCCGCAGGCATGTTCCACCAGTGCGGACAGTCCGCAGCGCGCGGTCAGTTCGGCGGCGAGCGCGTCCTGGTCCGGCTGCAGCTCCAGCGCCAGCACCCGGGTGCCGGCGCGGCTGGCGATATGGCGCGCGGGGCCGCCGAGCCCCGAGCCGATCTCCAGCACCCTGGAGCCGGCATCGAGCCCCATGCGTCCGATGGCGTCGTCCACGGCGCGGGTGCCGTGATAGTGCAGCTGGTCGAACGCGCTGATTTCCCCGGCGCTGATCGGGTCGGCCGCGCCCTTGCCGAGTTCGGCGAGTTCATTATGGATGCGCCCTATGTGGGTATAGAGCTTCATCGACTTGATCCTGCTGGCGTGATCGGTCATGGGTGCGCGAGGGTAGCCCCGAAAGTATACCCAATGACATGCCGTGCGGCACCACGGGACCGTCGCCCGGGGTGGGGCACGGGCCCCGGGTCGGGTATATTGGCATCCGGGTTCCCAGGATCGTGACAGTTGTCCGGCAGCACCTTCCGGCGATACGGCGGCATCATCGTGACCCTGCTGTTCATCGGCGGGATGACGTACATTTTCAGCTGGCTTCTGGACCAGCAGCAGAACCCCAACCGGGCCAACCTCACCCGCGTGCTGGAAGGCGGAGAGCGCGAGGTGGTGCTGAAACAGAACCGGACGGGACATTACGTTGCCAGCGGCGAGATCAACGGCCGCCCGGTGCGCTTCTTCCTGGACACCGGCGCCACCCTCGTCAGCATACCGGGGGCGGTTGCCGACACCATCGGCCTTGCCAGGGGACCTGCGTTGACGGCGAGGACCGCCAATGGCGATGTCACCGTCTATGCCACCCGCCTGGAGCGGGTCCGGCTCGGGCACATCGAGATGGGCAATGTCCCCGCCAGCATCAATCCCGACATGAGCGGGCAGGAAATCCTGCTCGGAATGAGCTTCCTCGGCGAATTGGAACTGGTGCAAAGGGGGGAGAAGCTTCGCCTGCGGGTTCCGCGGCCCTGATCCCCGCGGCCGGTTCGCGTATACTCACTTGCGGGTATCCCGGCCCGGCGCGGGTTCCGTAACCGCCGGCCCCGGGCGGAAACCGTCACAGATCATCATGGACTACCAACGCATCGACCAGGCGGGCGCCCTGGAAATGATCCGCAATGAAAACGCCGTCGTCGTGGACATCCGCGACCCGGCCTCCTTCCGGTCGGGGCATATCGCCGGGGCGCTGCACCTGGACAACCGGAACGTGGCGGAGTTCATCGCCACCGCCGACCGCGCAGGCCCGGTCATCGTCTGCTGCTATCATGGCAATACCAGCCAGGACGCCGCACGGTTTCTCGCCGCGCAGGGCTTCGAGCGCTGCTACAGCCTGGACGGAGGGTTCAAGGGCTGGCGCCTGTCGGGAAACCCCGAGGAATGATTCAGCGGCGCCATTCGGGGATTTCCCGGAGCACGCCCCGGCGGAGGCCCAACTATAGTGAAAAAGAAATGGGCCTGGATGGATGAAGAGTTATACGAGGCGCCGACTTCGGCATCTGTGACCTGTCCGGACTGCGGACCCGATGGTCGCACAACTGCCAGAAAAGGCAAACATGCGGGACTGCCATTGCGGAGATTGCCAGGAAGATACGGCAAGCCCGGTCCGGTTGCTGTTGTCATGCGCCGGTCGGCCTGCCCGACGGCCGGGTTCGGGCTAGTCGACGGTGAGCACGCGAATGAGATCGGTACTGCCCGCCTGGCGCGCGCTGCCCGCGGTCATGATCACGAGGTCCCCCGTGCTGACGTAACCCAGTTCCCGGGCGTTTGCCAGGGCGAATTGGGTGCGGTCTTCGTCGTTGCCCTGCCCCTGGTACAGCATCCCCAGCACGCCCCAGTTCATGGCCAGGCGCTGCACCACCGGTTTCGAGGAAGTCACGGCCAGGATGGGACTCTTCGGCCGGTGTTTGGAGATCAGCCGCGCGGTGAACCCGGTTTCCGTGAGGGCGATGATCGCGGCGGCCTTGAGGTGATTGGCCATGGTGATGGCGGCCTGGGCCACGGCCTCGGTGACCTCGTTGGACGGGTGGGATTCGATGCGCTGCAGGTAGCCGTATTCATCGAGGCCCGATTCCGCCTCCAGCGCCAGGCTGGCCATGGTGTCCACGGATTCCACGGGCCGGGTGCCGGAGGCGGTTTCACCGGAGAGCATCACCGCGGATGACCCGTCGAAGATGGCATTGGCGACGTCGTTCACCTCGGCGCGGGTGGGGCGGGGGTTGCGCTCCATGGAGTCCAGCATCTGGGTAGCGGTGATCACCGGCTTGCCCCGGGATACCGTGGCGCGGATGATCTGCTTCTGGATCTTCGGGCCTTCGCCCATCTCCAGTTCCACGCCGAGGTCGCCCCGGGCCACCATGATGCCGTTGGCCGCGTCGATGATGTCGATGATGTTGCTGACACCTTCCCGGTTCTCGATCTTGGCGATGATGGCGATGTCCACGCCGCGCCGCGTGAACCGCTCCCTGAGGTCCCGGATCTCGCGCCCGCTGCGGATGAAGGAGGCGGCGAAGTATTCCACTTGGTGGGCGGCGGCGAAATCCACCTCCATCCGGTCGTCGTACTCGATGTCGTCGAGGGCGCTGGTGCTGTCGGGAAAGTTGACGCCCTTGTTGTGCTTCAGCACGCCCCCGCAGACGATCCGGCAGACCACCGACTCGCCGTCGGTTTCCTCGACGCGAAGCTCGATCTGGCCGTCGTCCACCAGGATCCGCTCCCCGGCCCGGGCATGCAGGTGCAGCCTGGGGTAGGTGAGGGAGACGCCGGTCTCGTCCCCGGTCCTGCCGTCGCCGTACAGGCGGAACAGGTCCCCCCGCCTGAGCGTGGCGCCGTCCGCCGCCATCCTGCGGGTCCGGATTTCCCGGCCCCGGTTGTCCACCATGACCGCAACCGTCGTGTCCGAGCCGTCCGCCGCCTGCCGGATCCGTTCCAGGGTGGCGGTATGGTAGGCGACGTCACCGTGGGACATGTTGAGCCGGGCGACGTTCATGCCGGCCGATATCATGCGGGTGAGGGTGTCGATGTCGTCGCAGGCGGGACCGATGGTGGCGATGACCTTGGTCTTTCTCAAACGGGCGGCTTGGGGCATGATTGGGCGATCGGAAACTTCCGTGCGGGATTATATGGCGAAACAAATCAGCAGACTGGAATCCATCCTCGAACGGGCGGCGGGGCATCATGGCGGGATGGAGGCCCTCCGGGAGAAACTGCCCACGGGCATTCTCGCCCCCGGGGCGCTTTCGCGGATTCCGGACCACCGGCACCTGGCGGGCATGACCCGGGCCGTTTTCAAGGCCGGGTTCGTCTGGCGGGTCATCGAGAACAAGTGGCCGGGCTTCGAGGAGGCGTTTCACCGTTTCGACGTGGACACCTGCGCCTTTCTCGCGCCGGAGGACATCGAGGAACTGTGCACGGACGAGCGCATCGTCCGCAACCGGCAGAAGATTCTCACGGTGCCGCGCAACGCCGCCATGATCCGGCAGGTGGCGGCGGAGCATGGATCCTTCGCCGCGTTCATTGCCGGCTGGCCGGATGACGATTACGTGGGACTGCTGGACTTCCTCAAGAAGCACGGCGAGCGCCTTGGCGGCAACAGCGCGCAGTACTACCTTCGCGCCATGGGCAAGGACGGGTTCCTGGTCACGGGGGACGTGACCCGGGCCCTGATCGACGCCGGCGTGGTGGACGGCCCGCCCGGCGGGAAGACCGCTCTTCGGAAGGTGCAGGAGGCGTTCAATGCCTGGCGCGGGGAGTCGGGCATGAACCAGGCACAGATCAGCCGCGTACTGGCAATGTCCATCGGCTGAGCAGGGTCCGGCCGGACCGGCATGGTCATCCGCTGGGCCACGCCAGGGACGGGAGAGCCAGGGGCCGGGAGGATCCAGGGACTGCGGAGGCTGGTCACGGCAGTGAACCATCGGTTATGGTTCCGGTCAATCCCGAGGGGAAAGCCACCAGCCGTTCATCGTGTCCAGAGTCCGCCCGCTGTTCCTGCTGCTGTTCGCCGCGGCCTGTTTCTATGTCTTCGCCTACCCGGTATGGCGGCTGTCTGCCTGGGCCGGCGGAACGTGGACCCTGGGGTGGCCCGCGATCCTCGGGATCTGGGCGGTGGGCTTCCTCGGCATGTGGATTTCCTTCCAGGGCCCGCGGCTCGCGCTGCGTTACGTGGTGGTGCACTGGATGGGCATCAGTTTCGTGTTCGCCTCGGTCACGGTGGTCTATGAACTGCTGCGCCTGATCCTGCCGCTGTCTGACCGTGCGGCGGTTCCCTGGCTGCTCGCGGCCGGGGCGGTGCTGGCGCTCTTCGCCATGGCCGCCTCGCACCATGTCGCCATCCGGCGGTTCGAGATCGCATCGGACAAGCTCGACCGGCCGCTCCGGGTGGTGCAGATCAGCGACATCCACATCGGCTCACGCCAGGGCGGGTTCATGGCCCGTATAGTCGACCGGATCAATCGCCTCAAGCCGGATTACGTGGCCATCACCGGCGACCTGATCGATTCCAGCGCGGTGGAAATCGACGCCCTGCGGCCGCTGGAGAATCTCACCGGCACCACCCTCTTCTCCGTGGGCAACCACGAGCGCTACGCCGACCTGCCCAAGGCGATTTCCATGCTGGAGGCACTGGACGTGATCCCGCTGCGCCAGCAAAGCTATCTTGCGGATGGCGTCCAGTTCATCGGCATCGATGACGACGAGAACCCGGATCAGGTTGCCCGGCACCTGCCCGAGGTGGGGGTGAGGGACGATCATTTCAGCATTCTCCTGTACCACCGCCCGCTGGGCTGGGAATCCGCCATCGGGCACGGCGTGGACCTGATGCTGTCCGGCCATACCCACAACGGCCAGATCTTCCCGTTCAACCTCCTGGTGCGCCGGCGGTTCAACCGCATCCGGGGACTGTTCCGCCAGGGCGGCAGCCATCTCTACGTTTCCTGCGGCACCGGCACCTGGGGACCCCTGATGCGGCTTGGATCCCTGAACGAGATCAGCTGCTTCGACCTTCAGCCCCGGTCCCGGGGCCCGCTCACGGCAGGGGAATCTCGCTGACCTGTTTGGGGACGTGGTAGCCTTTCTGCACCGCGGGACGGGCGGCGATGTCGAGATACCACCGTTTCACGTTCTCGAATTCGTCCATGTCGATGCCCTGCCATTCCCAGCGCGAGGCCCAGGGCCACAGCGCGATGTCGGCGATGGAGTAGTCCCCGGCCACGAACCGGCGGTCCTCGAGCCGCTCGTCCAGGACGGAATACAGCCGGTCCGCTTCCTCCTCGTAACGGTTGCGCGCGTAACCGCTTGCCTCCGGGTTGAAATGGACGAAGTGGTGTGCCTGGCCGAGCATGGGGCCGAAGCCGCCCATCTGGAACATGAGCCATTCCAGGATTTCCCAGCGGTTTTCGGCGGGCATCAGCATGCCGGTCTTCTCGGCGAGGTAAATCAGGATGGCCCCCGACTCGAACAGGCTGCGGTCGGCTTCGTGGTCGACGATGGCCGGGATCTTGTTGTTCGGGCTGATGGCAAGGAACCCGGGATCGAACTGTTCGTCCGCGGTGATGTCCACCCCGTGGACGGTATAGGGAAGGCCCACTTCCTCCAGCATGATGGAAACCTTGCGGCCGTTGGGCGTGGTCCAGGTGTAGAGATCGATCATTCGTCAGGATCCATTTGGTCGGGGGCCGCCAATACTAGCAGGACGGCCGCGGCCCCGGGTACATGAATCCGGGCATCGGACAGGCCGGTGTCCGGCAGGGCGGGCGGGGATGAGCGCCCCCGGCCGGGGAGGGGCCGGAATCGCGCGGTCTAGTGGACCGTTTGCGCAGCCAGGTGATCCGGATTGATGAGCAGGGAAATCACCTCGTTGCCGGTCAGGGTGATCAGCCCCATGTGCCGGTCAGTGCCGTCGCGGGAGTATTCGAAGCGGTAGGTCCGCGTGATGCAGGGCCGCTGGGGCAGGACGGACAGGCCGCGGAAGGCCACGGTGCCGTCCAGCAGCTGCAGCCCGTTCTGACTGCAGCAGTCCCGCACCACCCGGTTCGCGGACTCGTGGTAGCCCCGGCCCCGAACCAGGAGGACCACCAGCGCCGCCAGGCCGAGTATCAGCCAGGGAATGGAGCCTGACAGGGTCATGGGTTTCGTGATCTCACCGGTTCGACAATCATAACGGGTAATGGCCTTGCCCCGGGTTTGCTGATACATTTCCGAATCAGTCCGGGGTTGGCCGGTTCAGGATAAATTCTGTGGCTCATCGACACAACCAGCGATTGCTTCGAATCATCCGGGTAAGCCTGCTCCTTCTCGTCCCGATGGCCACGTCCTGGTCGGCGGAGAAGGCGACCGGGGTATCCTTCGACGTCTGCCACGGGTTCGGCTGCAGCGTGCAGACGACCGTGCAGGTCAGCGCCGGGGAGTGGGGTTCCGTGGTCGCTCTTTTCGGCGCCGCGAACCCGAAGGAGGAGCGGGACCAGATCAAGCACGCCCTTGCCCGCATGGAATACCTGGCCGGCCTGTATTCGCCGATTAGCCGTGATGTCGCCGGAAACCTGCCGCTGTCATCAAAAGGAACCAAGGAGGACCGGCTGGGGCAGCTGGACTGCGTGGACGAGGCCGTCAACGCCACCCGCTTCCTGGCGCTGTTCCAGCATGCGGGCCTGCTCCGTTTCCACCGCGTGCTGCGCGCCGCCTACCGCCGCACCCTGTTCAACCAGCATTGGGCGGCGCATGTCGAGGAGGTCCCGAGTGGGAGACGGTTTGTCTTCGACACGTGGTTCTACGACAATGGCCAGCCGCCCGTGCTCGTCTCCAGCGAACGGTGGCATGACCTGTCGCTCCGCGGGATCCGGGGGAACTCGGGGTCGGCGGGACGGTCCACAAACCAGGCCGGAGACTTCCGGCAGCTCCGATAGTTACCAGCCATTACCTATAATTTCCGAACCACCGAATGAAAAAGCTCATCATCCCTGTCATCAGCTGGCTCATTGTTGCCTGGACCTGCAAGGTGTTCCTGTTCTCCATCCCCTACAAGTTCACCAACCATCCCGACACCCAGCACATATTCGGCACCATCGGCGGCTGGATGGGGGACGTGTTCGCCCGGGGGCTCGGTGATTTCTTCACCCGGTTCGGCCCCTATCTCGTCGGCAGCTTTGAAATCCTCACATCGCTGGTCCTGCTGGCCCCGGTGCTGGTCTGGCTCCTGGGGCTGGCCGGCGTCGTCGACAGCACGGGCGTGCGCCGCAGATTCCACATGCTCGGCGGCCTCATGGCCAGCGCGGTGATGGCGGGCGCGGTGTTTTTCCACCTGTTTACGCCCCTCGGGGTCGAGGTTCTGCACCAGGGCAAGTCCGACGGCGGCTCGCTGTTCTATGCCGCGGCGTCCATCCTGGTGTTGGGCATCGCGCTGTTTTTTCTCAACCGCGGGGTCCGGGACTGACCGGATTGTGCCAAAGACGCCGGGAGGGGCGGAGCCGGTCGCACGGACGGCCGCGTTGTCGCGATGAAGTTCTGGATCTCCGTCCTGATCGTCTCGTTGTACATGCTGCATTGCCTGCGCATCGGCACGAAGCCCTGCAAGTACTTCCAGCTCAACGTCGACCGCTTTGATGCCGACAAGGGAATATTTTCCAAGATCGCCATCGACCGGAGCATCCCGGACGAATGGCGGCTGGACCAGCGTTACGACGACGGGGCGTTCATGCCCGACCAATGGCCGGTATTCCTGAAGCCGGAATGGGGCCAGAATGCGGCAGGGGTGCAATGCGCCCGCAGCCCGGAGGAACTCAGTGCAATCCGCGGGCGGATCCGACACAGCCGGATCCGCTACCTGGTGCAGGCGCCGGCGCCCGAACCCAGGGAATACGAGGTGTTTTCCATCCGCCACCACGAAGACCCGGAAAGGTACGCCGTGCTGACGGTGACGGAGACCCTGAACGATGCGGAGGAGATTCCCATCAACGGGGTGTTCAATCCCAACAGCCGGTACCGGGACCTCACGGACGATCTCGACGGCACACAGAAGGAGCGCCTGTGGGCGATGTCCAACCGTCTCGGGACGCATGTCATCTGCCGGGCCTGCTACCGCGCCGAATCCCTGGCGGATCTCGTGGCCGGGCGGGTGCATGTGATCGAGGTCAACCTGTACCTGCCCATGCCGATCAACCTGCTGGACAGAGGGCGGCCGGCGGCGAAAATCCTGGTCCTGGTGAACCGCTACATGCTGGCGCTGGCGCGGGCCACCAAGGCCAGGGAAAGTTCGCGGCCGGAAAAGCCGGTGTTCACCAAGATCAATCTGTACAACCGGGAAAGCCCGCTGCTCAACTACCTTCGCGACCGCATATGAAAAAGATCAAGGCCTGGATCTACGCATGGATCAGCGAGAAGTACATGCACAACTGCAGCAACTACAATACGCTGGCCGTGCGCAAGTCCTGCCGCTCCAAGGCGCTTGGCCGGGCGGTGTTCGCCGCCCACGACCTGCCCCACGCCACGGGCCGACGGTTCGTCTGGCCCTGGGCTGCCCACGCCTTCGCCCGGGAGCACGGCTTCCCGGTGGTCATCAAGCCCAACGTGAGCGGCTACTCCCGCGGCAGCTACTTCCCCATCGACGGCTACGGCGAGCTGTGGCGGGCGGTCTTCCGCGCCAAGCGCTGGTGGCCCACCACCATGATCGAACAGTATCTCAAGGGCGCCAACTACCGCGTGCTGGCGACGGACGGGAAACTGGTCTCCGTGATCCGCCGCTACCCGCCCTTTGTCACTGGCAACGGGCGCGACCGCATCGGCACCCTGATCGATACGGAAAACCGGATCCGGGAGGAGATGGCGCTGTACCCGGTGATGCATCCCATCGGAAAGGACCGGCAGGCGGTCTCGCACCTGAGGAAACAGGGACTGACCCTGGACTCGGTGCCCGCCGAGGGCGAGCACGTGGAAGTGTTCCACCGGGTCGCCCTGGCGCCCGGGGGCATTGTCGAGACCATCGACCGGGACACGATTCCGGCGGAGAACCGCGAACTGTTCTTCAACGTGGTCCGCGCATTCGGCGCCAACATCTTCGGAATCGACGTGATCTTCGAAAAGGGCATCGAGGTGCCCCATACCGCGCAGCGGTGCATCCTGGTGGAGGTCAACTCCCGGCCCTACATCGAGATGCATCACTTCCCCCGGTACGGACCGAGGGAGGATTTTTCCGCAGACATCGCGGAACTTGATAAACTGGAGATTACCGACAGGGATATTTTCTGATGCGCACGCTTCGCCGGACCTTCTACAAGTATCTGGGCCTGCATTCGCTGCTGATCGGGCTGTTTCCGTTCTTCATACCGGTCTTCCTCTGGAAGCAGGGGTTCGAGCTTGGCGAGATCTCCCTGTTCATCGGCGCCGCCGGGGCCGGGTTCTGTATCGGCCTTTACGCCTGGGACCGGATGCGCCGGGCCCTCAGCCTGATCAACCTGATCCTGGTCTCGCTGCTGCTGGAAATCCTCCTCCTGTGGAACGGGCATGTTCTCGGCATGAGCTTCAACGTGCTGCTGCTCCTCGGCATCAGCTACGGCGTCTACAACTGTTTCTTCTGGACCACCCAGCGGGCGCTCTTCTTCGAGGGCATCGACACCAGCAACTCCGGCCGCCGCTACGGCAACCTCCAGATCTTCGTGGGGTTCCTGCTGCAGGTGGGCATCGTGGCCGGGGGCCTTCTGCTGGAGAAGGCGGGCTACGGCCATGTGGTGCTGGTGAGCGCCGGGCTGGCCCTTGCGGGGTTCCTTATGTTCTGCATCAACAATCCCGGGACCCCGGAGGCGATGACGTCGTTCCAGCCGGTTTCCGTGGGCGACATCTTCCGCTTCCGGGACAGGGATGCCAGCAGGACAGTGTTCGTCGTCGACGGCCTCTACCTGTTCCTGGAGAGCTTCTTCTGGGTCATCACCCTGTTCCTGCTGGTCCATGAGAGTTTCGCGACCTTGGGACTACTGGTGCTGTCGCTGGCGGTGGTCTTCGGTATTCTGTTCTACCTGCTCAAGAACACCATCGACCGGTTGGGCCGGCGACGGATCTACCGCTTCGCGGTCGCGCTCTACGCGCTGTCCTGGGGGTTTCGCGCGCTTGTGGATGACGATCTCCCGCTGGCGGTGCTGTACGTCGGGCTGGTGCTGATCACCTTCTGCACGGCGTTCTTCCGCCTCGCGATGAACAAGCGATTCTACGATCTTGCCAAGGAGACGCTGAGCCACCGCTACCTCGTCCTCAAGAGCTACTACTCGCAGATCACCATTGCCGTGGTGTTCACCGTGTTCGGGATTGCCGTTCTCGGAAAGCCCGACAGCGAGGCCCTGCTGGTGCCGGTCTACTGGGTTGCCGCGGCGGGATCGCTCGTTTTCCTGCTGTACGGGGCCGCGCGCTATGACCGCAGGGACGGGGTGGACGTAGGGGAAGGGCTGTCCGCGGAGGCGCCGGACTACCTCCGGTCAAGACCCAGCAGGACCGTGTACTCGTCCAGGGCGGATTCGGACAGGGCGTAGGCCGAAATTTTCTTTCGGTTCTTTACGATGCGGACGTGCACCGCCAAGTCGGTGCATTCGGTCAGCTCTTAAGCAGCAACGGTTTTTTCCGGAGGAGAGAATCATTTATGAGTCAGAAACCTGATCTTGCCGCATTGTTTGGCGCTGTAGAAGTATCGACCTTTTTAGGGCTAGACGCCTGTTCGGACTTTGAAAGAATAGAAGCATCTACTGCCTATATCGGCGCGCCTTGTGCTACGCCATACCTTTCAGCAGGGCCCTACGCAAAGAATGGTCCGGACTCTATCCGCAAAGCAGCGGCGCCATTAGCGGCCAATTCGGATCGGTATAACTTTGACATCGGCGGACCGCTATTCCCGGAAGGCAGCCTGCGCGCCGTGGATTGCGGAAATCTGCCCTGGCACGAAACAGACTTCGCATCAAACCGCGAGACAATCAGAAAGACAGTCAGTACCGTTGTCGGCAGAGGCACGATTCCTATTCTGATCGGAGGAGACGACTCGGTTCCCATTCCGATGCTGGACGCGCTTAATGACACCGGCAACAAATACACCGTCCTGCAGGTTGATGCCCACATCGACTGGCGTGACGAGTACCTTGGAGAAAAGCTGGGACTTTCCTCGAACATGCGCCGAGCATCCGAAATGGATCACATTGAAAATATCATTCAGGTAGGCGCTCGTGGCATGGGATCAGCCTATCCCCAGGATGTCGAGGATTGCCTAAGTTGGGGAGTTCACCTGATTCCCGCCTCTTCTATCTTGCAAAGCGGCGTTCAGCAGGCCTTGGATCACATTACAGAGAATGCGAACGTAGTGATCTGTATTGATATTGACGGGCTTGATCCTTCGATTACGCCAAACACTATCGGTCGGACACCTGGCGGTCTCAGTTATCAGCATGCGATCGATCTGATTCAGGGGGTGGCTGACATGGCGAAAATTGCCGCTGCAAATTTTGTGGAAATCTATCCCGAAGCCGACATTGATGGTCAGGGTGGTTTAACTGTTTCGAGGCTGGTCGCAGCAACGATGGGCATAGTTGCCCGGCAGCAAATGGCAAGGTGAGCCTGTCCGTGGAACGATGAAATCCATATATCAACTTCGACGTACGTCGTAGATCATGTCGACCCCTACTGCGTGGCAAGCTAGCCAAGTAGTGTTGCCGGTTGAACACGGGGAAGAAACTCTGTCCGTAGCGACTGCGCCAACAGTCCTCGGGCAGACCGGAAACGAACCGGTATCCTCCGTCTCTGGGTTCGAAGTAGCCGTCGTGCTGCAGCACATGCAGCAGATGATCGACCACCCGCTCTTCCAGCGCTTCCAGTTCTCCCCATCTACCCAGTTGCTCCCGTCTTTTCGCATGATACTCATTTGCCAACAGTTCTGTTGCCAACAAGGTTGTTGTCAAAGGGTGATCGCTGGTCGTTGTGCGCGCCACCCGTTTCACCGTCCGCCGGTACTTGAACGGTTGGCCCACTTCTTGTTCGGCATGCAGGTTGCTCGGTGAAAACTCACCATCTGGCGAAACGACTACCACGCAGTCAGGCCGCGCTCGGCGCTGAACAGACCCTTCTTACATATGCGGAGCCGCGCGCTATGATCGCAGTGACAGCGCGGAAGCAGAGGAAGGGCTGTCCGCTGAGGCACCGGACTACCTCCGGTCAAGACCCAACAGGACCGTGTACTCGTCCAGGGCGGACTCGGACAGGGCGTAGGGCGAATCCTCCACGAAACCGGCCAGCACGGTCCGGAAGCAATCATCCCCCGCCAGTTCCGCCGTTACCGCGACGCGGAACGACGGCTCGCCCGCCGCCATGCGGTCCTGGATATGGTTGATGGCGTGGCCGAGCAGGGCGAACGGCCGGGTCTCCCGGAGGTCGGAGGACATGTCAGCGTCCGGGCGACCGGAACCCTTGCCGCGCCCTTTCCACCCGTGCCCGGATTACACAGTCCCCGGCATGGTCGTTGACGAGACCCATGGCCTGCATGAACGCATAGACGGTGGTGGGCCCGACGAACCGCCAGCCGCGCCTTTTCAGTTCTTTCGAGATCGCCACCGATTCGGGCGAGGTGGACACCGTCTGCGGAGGACCCGGCGGCGCCGGTTCGGGTTCGTAGCGCCAGAAAAAAGCCGCCAGGGACCCTTCGCTGCGCACCATCTCAAGCGCCCTCCCGGCATTGTTGATCGCCGCCTCGATCTTCCCCCGGTGGCGCACGATGCCTGGGTCCTGCAGCAGGCGCTCCACGTCCCGCACGTCGAACCGCGCCACCTGGTTGAAATCGAATCCGCGGAATACCTCACGGAACCGCTCGCGCTTGTTGAGGATGGTCCGCCAGCTGAGGCCTGCTTGGAAACCCTCGAGGCAGATCTTCTCGAAAAGACGGATATCGTCGTCCACCGGGTAGCCCCATTCGTTGTCATGGTAGGGGAGGAATTCCGGCGCGGCGGCACACCACTGGCAGCGGGACTTCCCGTCGGAACCCTTGAAGACGCTATCCATGCTTCTTCCCGGGACTGGCGGATTGCGGGAAAATCATGTCCGTTGATTCGATGATGCTTGAGACCATGCTCTTCATTGTACAGGGTTCGGAAAGTTTGCAGGCGGATTGGCGCACGCCTCGGATGCGGAGTGCGCGTCGCCCGCCGGCGGCAGGAACGGCACGCGCATTCGCCCGGCAAATACCGCCTGGCGCACCGGGCGCATGAAAGACCCGGGCGGGGCGGAGCATGCCTTCGAAGATCTCCGCGGGGAGGCCATGCGGTTTCTCCAGGAACGGGCCACGGCGTATCCTGAACTGGCGCATGTCATCCGTGCCCTCCGGGCGGAAATCGGGCGCGCCGTGCTTCCCGATCCGCTCCCGGCCCCTGGGCGGCTGCCCGGCATCCGTCACCTCGGGCCGGCGCTGGAAATGGCACGTGCGGGCCCGATGACGGATCTTGCAGCCGCTTTTGGACGGCTGGAGCCCTACATGCGCTGGATTCGGACCGAGCACTACCGGGACCGGCTGGGGGACGATTACATGACCAACTATTGCTACACCAACCTTCTCGGATACGACGCTCTGGTTCCCCACGGTCGGGTGGTCTCCAGTTTCCTCGTCATCGGCCCCGGCCGTCATTATCCCCGACACCACCACGAGGCCGAGGAAATCTATTTCCCCTTCGGCGGGGATGCCCTGTGGGCGCAGGGAGACGAGGAACCCCGGGAGAGGCCCGCAGGGGAGCCGATCCATAACACGCCCTGGCTGCCCCATGAGATGATTGCCCGAAAAACCCCGCTGTTCAGCTTCTGTTTCTGGATATCTCCGGGCCCCATTCAACTCCCCCAGCTGACCGGTTGATCCGGAGGATTGCCGAAAAACCGGGGCACGGAGAATCCGGGGATCGGCGGCAAGGGGCGTTACCCGGGGGCATGGCACGGATGTCCCGGACAAGGTGGCTCCGGGTGGTTGAAAACAGCGATCAGGAAGGTACAATTTACACTCCCAGTAGCGATGGCGTCGCAAACTGCACCGTACCGAACTCCCGCCAGGTTTTTCGGGAGCGGTAATCCAGTCATCCTGTACGCCCGGATGAATTCTCCGGGCAATCTCCATTTCGATCGCCCGGCATCTTCGAGGTGATCAACAATGGCTACTCCACAAACGCGACCCGAGTTCTTCGAACTGCACAACGGATCGAAGTCGCCGCGCCCGTTTTCCGACGGCGAGTATGAAAACAGGCTGTCCGCGCTGAGACAGCGGATGTCGGCGGACGGGGTGTCGGCGGTCCTGCTGACATCCATGCAGAATGTCGCCTATTACTCGGGATTCCTGTATTGCAGCTTCGGCCGGCCCTATGCATGCGTGGTCACCGGTCAGGACTGCATCACCATTTCGGCAAACATCGACATGGGCCAGCCCTGGCGAAGGAGCTACGGGGAGAATCTGATCTATACCGACTGGAAGCGGGACAATTTCTGGCGTGCGGTCAGGCATGCGTTGGGAGATGCCGGCCAGATCGGCATTGAAGGCGACCATCTGACATTGGCCGGCCGCAGAAAACTGGATGCAATCGTGAACCCCGCCATGGTCAAGGACATGAGCGAAGGGATGATGGATATCCGGATGGTCAAATCCGAGGAAGAGATCCGCCTGATCAGGGGAGGCGCGAGGATTGCCGATCTCGGCGGCGAGGCCATCCGCGATGCAATCCGCCCGGGGGCCCGGGAAATCGACATTGCCATGGCTGGCCGGGACGCGATGGAGCGGGCAATTGCGGAACACTATCCGGACAGTGAAATCAGGGATACCTGGGTGTGGTTCCAGTCGGGGATCAATACCGACGGGGCTCACAATCCGGTCACAACCCGCGCATTGGAACACGGCGACATACTGAGCCTGAACACGTTCCCCATGATTTCCGGTTATTACACCGCGTTGGAGCGGACCCTGTTCGTCGGCGACGTGGATGCGGCTTCACTGAAAATCTGGCAAGCCAACGTGGAGGCCCATGAACTGGGCCTGTCCCTGATCCGTCCTGGGGTGCGGTGCTCTGATATCTGTGCGGCGATGAATGAACATTTTGCCGCCCTGGAACTTCTCCGTTACCGGACTTTCGGATACGGGCATTCCTTTGGTCTTCTGTCGCACTACTACGGAAGGGAAGCGGGGCTTGAACTCCGCGAAGACATCGATACGGTGCTGGTGCCCGGCATGGTGAGGTACTTGCAAAATTCCCCGGCCAAGCAGGTTCCTGCCTGACCGGAGGCTA
>VYFG01000028.1 GCA_009842505.1 Gammaproteobacteria bacterium | reverse complement strand
CACGGATGAAACCCTGAAGAATGAAGAAGAAAGGAAATGGGACGAGGCGATGCACCAGGCGCTCAGCATCGCCAAAGCCGAGGGCAAGGTCCCGGGGCAGGTCAGGGAAATGGTCCAGGACGCCCATACGAGCACCGTGGACTGGCGGACCCTGCTGCGCCGGTACATGGTGGACGCCGTGAAACGGGACTACAGCTGGAGCGTACCCAACCGCCGCTTCATCGACGGCGGCCTGTACATGCCGTCGATCCGGTCCGAAGGGATCGAAAGCATCGCCGTCATCATCGACACCTCCGGCTCGATCTGGTGCCGGCCGAAGATCCTGGAGGCGTTCTGGTCCGAGGTCCGCCGGATCATGCTGGAGATACAGCCCCAGGAGGTGATCGTGCTGCAGGTGGACACCCGGCTCCAGGACGTGGCGGAGTACTCCGGTTCCGACCTGCCGGACGGGATCGAACTCAAGGGCGGGGGCGGCACCGACTTCCGGCCGGGGTTCGAATGGCTGGAGGAACAGGGGAAGCAGCCGGGAGTGTGCCTCTACCTCACCGACATGGAGTGTTCCTCGTATCCTGAAACCGAACCTTCCGGTTCGGTAGCGTGGATCAACTGGGGGGACGTTCCGGACGACTGGAACCGGGAGCCCTGGGGCGAGCGGATCGACATGGACGGCCTTTGAAACCCCAAGCCAGCTTGTGGATGCCGCATGCCGCCTTGCGTCGACTCAGCCCGCTGCCATGGGTACACCGGCTTCCGCCAACGTGGGCAGCGACGCGATCTCCTTGCCACTCTTCTGCTCCGCCAGCCGCAATTCATACAGCTTCTGCAGATTCAGCCAGAATTCGCCCGACGTATCGAAAAAGCGCCCCAGGCGAAGCGCCGTGTCCCCGGTGATAGCACGGCGCCCATTGAGTATTTCCGTGATCCGGTTCACGGGCACATGGATCCGCCTCGCCAGTTCGGCCGCGCTCATGCCAAGCGCCTCCAGATCCTCACGCAGAGTTTCCCCCGGATGGATTGCTGTCGCCATTTTCTGTCCTCAGAGTGTTGGTGTATTGGTTTGGTAAGTTTCCCATAATCAGTGGTAATCGACGATTTCCACATTCGTGGGCCCATTCGATCCCTTGGGCCATTCGAAACAGATCCTCCATCTGTCGTTGATCCGGATACTCCATTGGCCCTTCCGATCGCCCCGGAGGGCTTCCAGCCGGCTACCTGGTCGCCGGAGGTCCCTGATCGCTGTTGCTGCGTCCAGCTCATTCAGCTTCCGCCTTGCGGCACGCTCGAAGCCCGAGAAGGCGGGTACGCTTTCTCCACCATGGAACTTTTTAGTTCTCCTGTCCGCAAAGTTCTGAATCATTTCCTCCTCCGATATCATAGATTTTGGGGTCGAGCGTAAGTAAAATTACGCCTTACGTTAAGCGTATTTCAATCCTATCTTCTTTCCCCGACCTCTCCCTGCCCTTGTCCGGCATTCCCATCCCGGACGGGTTTTCGCCCACCGCACCGGCCATCCCCCCACGTGTTGAATCTCTTCACCGGTGACAATCCGTAACCGGTCAAACCGCCCATGGTGTCAGAGGGAAATGGGGTGGAGGCGGTCGCGGCCAGCCGGAGAGAGCCGGTTCCGTGACCCTTCCTTTCAACCTCCCAACCAAGGAGAACACTATTCGGAGAACCATCATGTTCCTGCTGTCCTACTCCTGTCTCGGCCGCGGCCTCGTGGACGAAATCAAATCGAACCCCGACACCGCCATCTTGCGCTACCGGGATCTCGCGGCCGATTCCAGGGTGAAGTCGCTTTCTGTCCACGAAATCAGATTCGTCCGTGAAATCGATGAATCGGAACTTGTTTCCATGATGCGCCCGGGCGCCGGTTCCTGACGGATCCATCGGGCGCCAATCCTCCCGGCGGGTTTCCGCCCGCCGATCATTCCTGCGTGTGCTGCGTGGTCTTCCAGTTGGGGGCCGGTCACCGGATGAACCTCTCAAGGTGGCAGAGGGGGGCGGTGAAAAGACGGTCGCGGCCGGCCGGAGAGAGCCGGTCCCGCGGTCTTTATCAACCCTTCCTTCCAACCTCCAACCCAGGAGAATCCATGAACCAGATCACAGCACCGCCCGAACTCCTCGTTCGGGACATCCCCCTCGACCGGCTCGCCCTCGCCCCCGAGAACGTCCGGAAGACCCCGCCCGACAAGTCTGCCCAGGCCGAACTCGAGGCGTCCATCCGCGCCCACGGCCTGCTGGAGAACCTCGTCGTCCGCATCGACGATTCCGTCGATTCCAAAAGTTCGAAAGGCTCCGGGAAATCCAAAAGCACCAAGGTCAAGACCGGCGAGAAATTCGCCGTCGTCGCGGGCGGTCGCCGCCTGCTGGCCCTGGCGGCACTCGCCAAGGCCGGTGTCATCGCATCCGACCACCCGGTACCCTGCCGGGTGACCCAGCACGGGAACCTGGAAGAACTGTCCCTGGCCGAGAACGTGGTCCGCATCCCCATGCACCCCGCCGATCAGGTTGTTTCATTCGCCAGGTTGGTGCGGGAGGGGGCCACCGTGGCGTCCATCGCCGCCCGCTTCGGGGTTTCCGAGCGCATCGTGGAACAGCGCCTCCGTCTCGGCAACGTGGCCCCCGAACTCCTGGATGCCTACCGGGCCGGCGAGATGGACCTCGAGGCACTGAAAGGATTCTCCATGACCACCGACCAGGACCGCCAGCGCAAGA
>VYFG01000147.1 GCA_009842505.1 Gammaproteobacteria bacterium | reverse complement strand
GTTGGGGGGACACCTTAGAACGGTGATCCAGGGACTTTAATGGATGGTGCTGATAGGCGGATGAAAGCTTCTTCGGTGGCAAGCGCAAGAACATGAGCAACAAGAAGCGCAAAGCCTTGAAAGCGGAAGGCGCGGGGCGCGGTCCCGTGGGAAAAACGGTCGTGGTGGGCGTCAAGGACCGGGACACCAACGAGGTTCGGGCCAAGCTGGTGACAAGAACCGATGCCGATACCCTGCAAGGTTTTGTCGTGGACAACACGGCGGAGGATTCAATCGTGTACACGGACGAGGCCAGGGCATACGACAGCCTTCCCCGTGAGCACGAGGCAGTACGGCACGGCGTATCGGAGTACGTTCGCGGTCAGGCCCATATCAACGGCGTGGAGTCGTTCTGGAGCCTCATGAAGCGCGGTTACTTCGGCATCTATCACAAGATGTCTCCCAAGCACCTTGACCGGTATGTGCGGGAGTTTCAGCACCGCCACAATGTTCGCCAGTCCGATACCCGGGACCAGATGGGCGACGTGGTGCGGGGCATGATCGGAAAGCGATTGGAGTACAGGAACCTGATCGCCGACAACGGGCTGGATTCAGGGGCGAAACCCTTGAGGCCGGGTTATTGAGAAATTTTGGAGTAGGCTATGGGAACAGATTCAAGTAACAACCTGAGAGGTATTTTGATTATGGGGGAGCCGGTGAACTGGGTACAACGCAGACAAGAGTGCACTGTCAAAGAAATTTTCAACGGCCCCTTGAGGGAGCAGGTGGAATTTGACGTGGATCACGCAGGGGAAGGGTTCGAATTTGGGGATACGAATCGTGTAGGAACCATTGACGCATTCTTTGTTGGCGTGAAGGGCAAATCTAGGTCAAGGGCTTTCTTTCTACTCCTTGAAGACCATATCGACATCGAGCCATATACGGGTAAAGCCTTTTCCGTGGTAACGCATTGGAACCCGGACAGGGACGAATGCTCCTTGAGGGTATCCAAGCCTGAATCGGATGAGAAGGAGGACATTGCAATCTGGCAGATCAGCCAGAGAGCCTTGAGTAAGCTGTTTTTCGGCTGACATAGGAAAAACTTATATCAGCTATAGGAAATGGGTCTGACAATAGACGTATCGATGTTACGGGAAGGTATATACTGGCACTGTTCCTCATCCGAAGAGCCCGAAGCCGGGTTTTTCGGTGAATACAACAGCCCTTTGACCCGGCAAGGGAGTAGCTACCCGTGCCCGGCGAATAACCGGAACCTTCACTTCTTCGTGATGAGGAACATGGCCCGGCGCCATTTTGCGTGTCGGAACGTGCCATGTTCACCGAGGCGAGACGATGAAGACTCGATATCTGGCTATTACGCTCCTTGTATTCCTTGTGGGTCATTCTCCGTTGCAGGCACAGGATCGGCCCGAGCATTTGAAAAAGTTGGATAACGTGGGGTATACCGCACAAGTTCATTCGCCCGACTTCAAGGTTTACTACCAGGGGCAAGCCAGATTTATGATAGGCATTTGGTGCCAGACATTGTTGAACCTGCTTGAGAAACATTCCTACGAAATGACGATTAATCTGAACAAAGGCGTAGTAATTATCTACAGCAAGGCCGCAGAGGAAGGAGGTAAGATCGTCAGGGAAATGGAGCGTTCTTGCGGTAAAGTGGATATGTTAGCCGGTAATTGATATGGGACTGAAAAACAGAATCGTAGACGCCATTATTGGCGAGGTTGTCAGGAACTCCGTCAGGGAGCAGATTGATAAGGCCCTTGACGAGAAGGTAAAGCCTGAACTTGAGAGAATTAATGGGGAACTTGACAAGAGCAATGACACCATGTCAAAGGTGATTCCACTTATCAAGGCAAGTCAGAAAAGACATTCTGACAGGATAAAGGCCCTGGAAGACAAGGTTGAAAAACTGCAACCCGGAAACCTTTTTATTCCTCGCCCTTCAGACAAGGTTGATTCGGCGCCAGAGAGCAGAGGCTAGGTTATGGCCAAGCGCAAGAAAAAGAAACTTCCTGACCCCATCGAGGCGGATTTCAAGCGCTCCACCTACCAGCCGAGCAAGGCGGAACAGATGGAGGAACAGGACATGCCGGAATTGACGGTTGAGCAGGTCCGGTCGATGTTCATGCGGCCGTTCAAACCGAAGAAGGCAAGTGATTGAATTTAAACGACTTGTGACTAAAGTATATAATTCCCAATCCTTGCAAACCTCTTTCCTTATCCCGTTGTTTACATGGTAGAATCCGCGCCCTCGATTTTCCTACACAAGCATATCTCAGCGGACGGATAACCATGGTTACTATTCGACTGGCTCGCGGCGGGTCAAAGAAACGCCCCTTCTACTCCATTGTGGTTGCGGATCAGCGCCGTTCCAGCCGGGGCCGTTTCATCGAACGGGTCGGGTTTTTCAATCCCATAGCGGCCGGCGGCGAACAGGCGCTGAAACTCGACACCGAACGCTATGATCACTGGGTGTCCCGGGGTGCGCAGCCCAGCGAGCGTGCCAGCCAGCTCTACAAGCAGGCCCGGTCCGCATCCTGACCCCGGCCGGCTGCATACTCGGAGCCTGTATCGGAGCGTCTCCCGGGGCCCGGCCGAGGCGCGGCCTGCCCGACAAAATGGCCGTCCGGAATCAACGGTTGTCCCGGCATGGGAAGTCCAGACACCGAATTGACGGTCATGGGGGAGATTTCCTCCCCGTACGGCGTCAGGGGCTGGGTTCGTGTGCGGTCATACACGCGCCCGCCTGAAGAGATCCTCGGGTACGCCTGCTGGACCCTGACGCCCCGGAACCGGCCCGGCGGTCCGGGCGATGCCGGCCGGCCGGCGGAAGCGCGCCAGTCGATACGGGTGATGGATTCCTTGCTGCAGAAAAAGCACCTGGTGGTGAAGCTGGAGGGCATTTCCAGCCGTGACGAGGCGGCGTCCCTTTCCGGCATGCAGGTCTGCATCCCGGCCGGAGATCTTCCGGACCTCCCGGCCGGTGAATACTACTGGTCCCAGCTGATCGGACTTGAGGTGGCCAATCTTGCCGGTGAGTCGCTCGGCACAGTGGACCACCTGGTGGAAACCGGTGCAAATGACGTGCTTGTGGTGAAGTACCCGGGCGTCGATGCCGATGCCGAGCGGCTGATTCCCTGGATTCCGCAGGTGATCAGGGCCGTGGATATCGGGGCGGGCAGCCTGCTGGTGGACTGGGAAGGGGATTACTGAGCGACAGACAGAATTGTGCAGGGGGCACCAATGCGGATCGATGTGATTACGCTGTTTCCGGGGATGTTCGATGTACTGCGGGAGAACGGCATTACCCGGATCGCGCTGGAGCGGGAGTCCGCCGGATTGTCGTGTTACAATCCGCGCGATTTTACCGGGGACCGTCATCGTACCGTGGATGACCGTCCCTACGGAGGCGGTCCCGGCATGGTGATGATGCCGGAGCCTCTGGACCGGTGCATAGATGCGGTACGGCAGGCCAATTCCGGGCCGTTGATCTACCTCTCCCCGCAGGGAGAGACCTTGGACCAGCGCCTGGTGGAGGAACTGGCCGGATTGCCTTCCCTGGTGTTTCTGTGCGGTCGCTATGAAGGCGTGGATGAGCGCATACTCGTCTCCCGGGTGGACCGGGAGGTATCCATTGGCGACTATGTCCTGGCCGGCGGCGAACTGGCGGCGATGGTACTGATCGAATGCATGCTGCGGCTGCTGCCTGGGGTTCTCGGGAGCGCGGAATCCGCCACCCAGGATTCATTCAGTGCCGGGTTGCTGGACCACCCGCACTACACCCGGCCGGAAGACTACCGCGGCATGCGGGTTCCCGGGGTGCTGCTGGGAGGGAATCATGCGGAAATCGGGCGCTGGCGATTGAACCGGTCCCTTGAAAGAACCAGGACAAGGCGTCCTGACCTGCTCGAGCGCCGGATGCTCAGCGAGGTTGAACAACAGTTATTGACAGCTTTAGATACGGAGCAGAACGATGAGTGACATTATCCAGCAACTCGAGTCCGAGCAGTTGAAGGACAACGTGCCGGCCTTCGGCGCCGGCGACACGGTCAGGGTGCAGGTGCGGGTCAAGGAAGGCGGGCGGGAGCGCCTGCAGACCTACGAGGGGGTGGTCATCGCAAAGAAGAACCGCGGCCTCAATTCATCCTTCACGGTCAGGAAGACCAGCAGCGGTGAAGGCGTGGAACGGGTATTCCAGACGCATAGCCCGCTGATCGCCGGGATCGAGGTGGCGCGCCGCGGGGATGTCCGCAGGGCGAAGCTCTACTATCTGCGCGAGCGTACCGGCAAGGCCGCCCGGATCAAGGAAAAAATCCGCCGGTAACCCCGGGGCCGGTCCCGCCGCCGGGTTATCCGTTTGCCGGACAATTCGCCTCATGGGACGTTTCCGAACTGCCGAGACGGACCCGAGGAAGGCTTTTCTTTCCATGGGGGCATGGACGGGTCTGGTGCTCGGGGCACTGATGTCCGCTCCCGTTTTCGGGCAGTCCACACACGAGCCTCTGCCGGAGCCGGCGTCGCCGGAACTGCTGCGGGTCAGAACGCTGGTCCAAGCGAACGTGCTCGGCCTTGCCGAAAGGATCATGGAGGAGCAGGGCCCGCCGCAACTGCCCGATGGTGCGTGGCTGAACTGGGAGCGGCAGCTGTGGGCCCTGTACCGGGCCAAGAAGCGCTGGCGCAAACTGGTCCTCAGGGTGCGGGAAATTCCGCCCGCCTTCCCGGCATCCATACACCGGGAGGCGGAACGGGAGGCCATTGACGCCTACAACGCGCTGGGACAGGGCGGCGATGCCCGGCGGTTGCTCCGACGGCACCTCCTGTCCCCGGAATTGACGGAGCAGGAGAAGATCACGCTCAGGCGCAAAGTCATCGAGAGCTATCTCGTGGATGGGCGGTTGCACGATGCCAACGCCGCGGCCAGGGTGTTCCAGTCCGACTACCGGCCACAGGACCGTGACTGGCTGCTGCTGGCGGGCACGGTGGCGCTGCGGTCGGGCAATCCCTCTGAAGCGGTGAATCTGCTCGCCCCGCTGGACGATCCCGCAGCCAGGGTATTGACCCTGTGGAGCAGGCTGAAGGAGGGCGGGGTCAGGCCCGAGGAGGTGCTGGAAAGGGCGGAGCGCATGCGGCAGGATGAAACCTACCGGGCCCTGGAGAGACCTCTGCTGGCGGTGATGGCCACAGCGGCGGATGCCGCGGACCTGCCGCGGCGGGTGTCGGATCTGCTGGAACAGTACCTCGGTGCCGCCGATTCCGCGTACCGGGAAGACAACCTCGGTATTCCACAACATGGCGTCGGGGATCTGATGGAAAGCTATGCAGCCATGGCAAGGAGCAGGGCAAACGCTGAGGGTTACCTGACCGGGGAGGAGCAGGACTGGGACATTTTCGCCAGACTGCTGCCCGCGGAGGACGATGTGATGCGTCGGGGGGTATGGGCGCACATCGGCATCCACAGTAACGACCCGGCGTCACGGACGCAGGCGCTGGACCAATGGGTCAACGCGGCCCTCGATGGCGGCCGGTGGACCCTGGTGCCCCTGCTGTTCGGCGAAGATGCCCCGCTCGGTCCCCTGCTGATCTCCCCGGACACGGCGCTCAGGCTTTCCAACGCGGCGCTGGAGTCGGGGGACATCCACCTGGCGGCGGAGGCCAACGCCAACGTGTCCACCCCTCCTGCCGGCATGACGCTGGACGAGTGGTTGCTGTACACGGGCCGGATTTCGATCATCGCGGGCCGTTACGGACAGGGAACCGAGCGTCTCCGTCAATGGATCATGGCAAACCCCAGACTGACGCCCGAACAGACCGACCGGGTGCTACAGCCGATATTCGAACTCCAGATCGTGGGGCAGCATGAGCCTGCCATCGAACTGCTGGAACTGATCGATGCACGTTCTCCGGGAGGGAAGTTCGTGCGTGAAATCGCCTTCTGGATCGCGGAATCCTACGATGCCCTTGGCCAGCACATGAAGGCGGCGGATTATTTCCTGTTTTCGGCGATGCAGAAGGCGAACGGCTTTGACCAGTGGGGAATATCCGCGCGCTACCGGGCGGCGGATGCCTTGCTGGAAGGAAATTTCTTTGCGGATGCCAAGACCATTTTCCAGAATCTCCTGAAGCATTCGAAGGACGAGAACAGGATTTCGGCCCTGAGGCAGAAGCTGCAAAGGATCTGGTTGCTTGAATCCAGCCTCGCCGGCGGCAGGAAAGATGTCCCGGAAGGATGAGATGGACGCCACCGACCGGCGCCTGATCGAGGGGTTTCTCGACGCGGTCTGGCTCCAGGCGGGGCTGAGTTCCAATACCCTGAAGTCCTACCGCTTCGATCTGGAGCATTTCCAGCGGTTCATTGCCACCCGGGGCATCAGGATTCCGGCGGTCCGGCGCAGCGACCTCAGGGATTATCTTGAGGTCCGCGGAGACAGCACGAGCCGGCGCACGGTCGCACGCAGCCTTTCCACACTGCGGCGGTTCTACCGATACCTCCTGGTAGAGGAGCTGGCCGCCGACGATCCCACCGCGGACATGGCTTCCCCGGCGATGGGAAAGGTCCTTCCCAAGACACTATCGGAGAAGCAGGTGGAGGGCCTGCTGGCGGCGCCCGACACCCGCACCGAACTCGGTGTCCGCGACCGGGCGATGCTGGAGACGCTCTATGCAACGGGATTGCGGGTCAGTGAACTCATCCATCTCGGCCGGTCACTGACCGATATCGATGCCGGCGTCTGCCGGGTGATGGGCAAGGGCGGCAAGGAGCGTCTGGTGCCCTTGGGGGATCCGGCCTGTGCATGGATCCGGCGGTATCTCGAGTCTTCCCGCCCCGCGCTCATCGGCAGCCGTACCAGCGAGGCCCTGTTCGTGACCCGGCGGGGCACTCCGATGACGCGCCAGGCCTTCTGGCACCAGATTCGCCGTTACGGCAGGCTGGCGGGCATCGACTCGCCGCTGTCGCCCCATACCCTGCGGCATGCCTTTGCCACGCACCTGCTGAACCATGGCGCGGATCTTCGCAGCGTGCAGATGCTGCTCGGTCACGCTAGCCTGTCGACCACCCAGATCTATACCCATGTGGCCAGGGCGCGTCTCCACGACCTGCACGCGGCCCATCATCCGCGGGGCTGAATGCTGCTGGAGATCCACATCGCCACGTCCCGGCAGGGGCTTCACGAGATCACCGCCGAAGTGGCCTCGGCGGTCAGGGAGCACATGCCGGGCGACGGGCTCTGCACGCTTTTTCTGCGGCACACATCCGCGTCCCTGGTGATCCAGGAAAACGCCGATCCGTCCGCAAGGCGTGATCTCGAGAACTGGATGAACCGGCTGGTGGCCGAGGACGACCCGTTGTACACCCATGTACAGGAGGGGCCGGACGACATGCCGGCCCATATCAAGTCCATGCTGACGCAGAGCACCCTGTCCATACCGGTAGCCTCCGGACGCACGGTGCTGGGCACATGGCAGGGAGTGTTTCTCTGGGAACATCGCACCGGTCGCCACCGCCGGACACTGACGCTGCACCTGCAACCCGACAGTCGCGGGTGAACGGCCCCGCAGTCGGCTGCCGGCATGAGCCGGAATGTCGGCGATGTTCGGGAATACGGGAACCGGTGGGCGCGGAGCCTGCCGTGGAATGAGGCGGCAGGCAGGTCATGCCCGGTCATGGATCCGCCGGGACAGGTCCAGCCGGTGGCACACTGTTTGGGGGAGATGAAACGGGTACAATCCGGTTACCGTATTGATGCCCCATACCCGACCCCAGTGATCGCGACACCGTCAAGGATCGAATCCATGCCTCCGGGTGTGGAATTCTGTGCGCGCTGGCTTCTCGGACGGCAGGACGTGGATCCGGCCGATGTCGACCGGGGCATGGCAACCGTTGAAATCCTCCGTTCCCTCGAACTGGATGACAGCGGATGTCTGGCGGCGTTGCTGCATTGCGTGGACAGTACGGCGCTCCCGGACGATGCCGAGCTGCGCGAACACTGCGATGAAGAGGCCCTCTCCCTGTATCGTGGAGTTGTCAACCTGGCGCGGCTGTCCTCCTTTTCCCGCCACGAGGATGCCGGCGTGGACGCAGAGGTCAACGAGGACAATCTGCGCAAGATGCTGATTACCATGGTGGATGATGTCCGGGTGGTACTGATCAAGCTTGCCGACCAGTTGCGTCTTCTGCGCGATGCGCGCGGTGATCCGGACCAGGAAAAATGGATTCTCAGCCGGACGACGCTGGACATCTACGCCCCGTTGGCGAACCGGCTGGGCATCTGGCAGCTCAAGTGGGAGATGGAGGATCTTGCCCTGCGTTTCAGCGACCCGGTCACCTATCGTCAACTCGCGGACATGCTGCATGAAAAGCGCGGCGACCGGGAGCAGTATATCCAGCAACTGCTGGATGTGCTGCACGGGGCGCTTGCCGATACCGGCATCCAGGCGGAAGTGAGCGGCCGGCCGAAGCATATCTACAGCATCTGGAAAAAGATGCAACGCAAGGGCCTGGACTTTGAAAACCTCGGGGATATCCGCGCGGTGCGCATCATCGTGGATTCCGTGAGCGAGTGCTATGTCGCCCTGGGAATTGTCCATACCCGCTGGCGCCACCTGCCGGGGGAATTCGATGACTACATCGCCACGCCGAAACCCAACGGGTACCAGTCAATCCACACCGTGGTGATCGGACCGGAGGACAAGAGCGTGGAAGTGCAGATCCGTACCCGGGACATGCATCTGGAGAACGAACTCGGCGTTGCCGCACACTGGCGCTACAAGGAAAACCGGCAGCAGGATGACAATATAGACCGCAAGGTACTGTGGCTCCGCCAGCTGCTGGAGTGGAAGCAGGAACTGGAGGAGTCCGAATCCATCGTCGGTGCCCTCAGGGAAGCCGCGGAAAGCCGGCGCGTCTACGTCTTCACCCCCAAGGGTACGGTGATCGATCTTCCCGAAGGGTCCACCCCGGTTGATTTTGCCTATGCGATCCACTCCGAAGTGGGTCACACCACCCGGGGTGCTCGGGTGAATGGTCGCATGGTTCCGCTCAGCTACCAGCTGAAATCCGGTGAACAGGTGCAGATCCACAACCAGAAAGGCGCCTCGCCAAGCCGGGACTGGCTCAGGCCCGAGCTGGAGATCGTCCACACGCAAAGAGCACGTTCGCGCATCCAGCAGTGGTTCAAGCAGAAGGACCATGCCCAGCATATTGCGGAAGGCCGGGCCATGCTGGAAAAGGAACTCGGACGCCTTGGTTTGGAGGATCTGGGCTACGAGCGCATCGTGACCCACACCCCTTACAACCGCCCGGATGACCTTCTCGCGGCGCTGGGAGCCGGAGACTACAAGCTCTCCCGTGCCCTGTCGCCGTTCCGGCGGGAGCTGGAGCGGCAGACCGGTGCCGGTATCGAGGCCCGTCCCCAGCCGCTCACCCGGCAACCCGGCAGCTTCAGGGTCAACGGGGTCGGCAACCTGCTGACCAACATGGCCCGATGCTGCCAACCGGTTCCCGGCGATCCCATCGTGGGGTACATCACCGCCGGACGCGGCGTGTCCATACACAATCAGGACTGCGGCAACATCCGGGGGTTGCCTGAGGAACGCCGCAACCGCCTGATCGAAGTGGAATGGGGCCGGGAGGACACGGCCTCCTACCCGGTGGAGGTGAACGTGACGGCCTATCACCGCACCGGCATTCTGCACGACATATCCCAGGTGCTCAAGGACAGCGGGATCGATGTGCTCAAGGTCAATACGGAGACCGACGAGGAAAACGTGATCCGGGTCAGCCTTCGACTGGAGGTCAGTGGCCTGAATACCCTCAGCAAGACCCTCGGCCGGCTGTCAAGGGTCCAGAATGTGCTAGACGTCCGCCGCCTGCGGAGTTGAGCCCCGAACCGTCCGGGTCGACATTTCCATCTCTTCGAACGTAAGGAAAATCAATGCCTTCGATCAAACTTGCAAGCCGGATTCAGCGGGCGCGGGAGTCGCTCACGGTGGCATTCTCGGCCCGCGCCAAGGCGATGAGTGCCGAGGGCAGGGATGTCATCTCCCTGGCCGCGGGGGAACCGGATTTCGATACCCCGGCAGACATCCGCGAGGCCGCGCACCAGGCGATTCATGCGGGCCACACGCACTACACCCAGGTTGAAGGGATTCCCGAACTCAGGGAGGCCATCTGCCGCAAGTTCTCCAGGGACAACGCACTGGCCTACGAACCCTCCCAGGTGACCGTCAGCACAGGGGGCAAGCAGGTGATCTTCAACGCCCTGATGGCCACCCTGGAACCGGGGGACGAGGTCATCATCCAGGCACCCTACTGGGTCAGTTATCCCGATATTGTGCTGCTGTTCGGGGGCGAGCCGGTCATCGTCCAGACGGCCGCAGCCGATGGGTTTCTCATGACGCCCGGACAGCTGGAGCAGGCGATCACCCCGCGGACCCGCTGGATCATTCTCAACTCCCCGTCCAATCCGACCGGCGCCATGTACAGGGCCGGGGATTTCTCTGCCTTGGGCGAGGTGCTGCGCCGCCATCCGGATGTCTGGATCATGACGGATGATATCTACGAAACCATCGTGTACGACCGGGAGACGTTCGTCAGTTTCGCCCAGGCAGTGCCGGACCTGTTCGATCGGACGCTCACCGTAAACGGTCTTTCAAAGTCCCACGCGATGACCGGCTGGCGCATCGGCTACGGGGCGGGGGACGCCACGCTGATCCGGGCGATGAACAAGATCCAGGGTCAATCCACGCTGCATCCCTGTTCCATCGCGCAATGGGCGGCCGTGGAGGCACTGACCGGTTCCCGGGATTCCTTCCGGCCCATGGTGGAGAGCTTCGCCAAGCGGCGCGATGCCACCGTGGCGGCGGTGGACGCCATTGAAGGACTGCAGTGTTTCGTGCCCTCCGGGGCGTTTTACCTGTTTATCTCCATAGCGCGGCAGTTGGAGATGAAAAGCGCCGGAGGCGCTGTCCTTGGAACCGACCATGACTGGGTGATGGCGCTGCTGGAGGAGGAGGGCGTGGCGCTCGTTCCCGGTTCGGCGTTCGGCACCGGCGGCTACTGCCGGCTGTCGTTCGCGGCGGCCGACGGGGAGCTGGCCGAAGCCTGTCGCCGGATCGCCCGGTTCTCGGATGGTCTCAGGCCCTGAATGCGTCGGATGCTGCCGGCCCGGGCCGGCACCGTCCGGTTCACACGGACACCTTGCCCGTGGGACGGAATCGATGATGATCGCCGGCGCCGCTTCGGCAGGGGTTTCGCCGTCATGACGCGGGAACCGTCAGTGGATCGTCCGTTCCGACTGGAACGCTCGGTTCTCTCGGTACCCGCGGTCAGCCCGGAGCTGTTTCCCA
The DNA here is from genome assembly GCA_009842505.1 of Gammaproteobacteria bacterium. Lineage (GTDB taxonomy): Bacteria > Pseudomonadota > Gammaproteobacteria > Arenicellales > Poriferihabitantaceae > VYFG01. The sequence goes on along the minus strand of VYFG01000147.1, from coordinate 71,002 downwards.
AGGCGCACGCGGGAGAGGCGGACTGCATCATGCTCGACTGCGAGGACTCCGTTCCGCCGGAGGCCAAGGAGGCTGCACGAAACAACGTAATTGACGGCATTCGTGAACTGGACTGGGCATCCAGCGGCAAGACCCTGATGGTGCGGATCAATGGACTGGACACCCACTACATGTACCGGGACCTGGTGGAGATCGTGGAGGCGGCGGGGGAGCGCATCCACTGCATCCTGCTGCCCAAGGTCGATTGTGCCGCCGATATCCACCTGCTTGACCGGTTGCTGTCCCAGATCGAGTCCGCCGTGGACATCCCGCACCGGATCGGCATCGAGGCACTGATCGAGACTGCGGCCGGCGGCCTGAATGCGGGTGAAATCGCGGCGGCCAGTTCCAGGCTGGAGGCGCTGCATTTCGGCGCCGGCGATTTTGCCGCAAGCTGCGGCGCCCGCACCGTGAACATCGGTGGACTGAATCCGGATTTCCCCGGGGACCCCTGGCATCCGGTCTTGCAGATGATGGTCATGGCCTGCCGAGCGAACGGCCTGCGCCCGGTGGACAGCGCCTACGGTGACTACACCGACACGGACGGCTTCCTGGCGGCCGCGCGCCGCGCCGCGGCCCTGGGTTTCAGTGGGAAATGGGCCATACACCCCTCGCAGGTAGGGCTGGCGAACATGGTGATGACGCCGACCGAAGAGGAAGTCGCGCGGGCGCGCGCCGTGCTGGCGGCCATGGAACGTGCCGGGGGCGCAGGCCGGGGCGCTGCAGCGCTGGAAGGACGGATGGTGGACATCGCCTCCATCCGCATGGCAAGGAACGTTGTGGCGATGGAAGCTGCCCTGAAAGGACGACGCGGGCCGGCCTGAAAGCGTCGGCGAGCAATCCGCAATCCTCCGGAGCCTGCCTTTACTGACCGGAGCCCTCCAGCATCCGGAAAATCGCGGAGAAGTCCAGCCCCCCGTAGCCGGCTTCGCTGAACCGCCGGTAGAGCGCCGCGGCCAGCGGTGCCATCTCCAGGGGCAATCCGGACAGTTCCGCCGCGTTCAGCGCGATTTCCATGTCCTTCAGCATCAGATCGGTCGAGAAACCCGGTTCATAGTCGCGGTTGGCCGGCGATGCAGGGACCACATCCGGTACCGGGCAGAACGCGGTCAGGGAGAAGCAGTTGCCGGAGGAACTGTATGCCACCTCGTAGAGCTTCGCGTCGTCGAGCCCGACCCGGCGTGCGAGGTGGAAGCCCTCCACCACGGAAGCCATCTGGATTCCGAGCATCAGGTTGTTGCACATCTTGGCCGCCTGTCCCATCCCCGCGCCGCCGCAATGAATGATGCGCGATCCCATGGCGTTCAGCACATCCCGCGCGGAGTCGAGCGCGGCCGTCTCCCCACCCACCATGAAGGTCAGGGTACCCGCGGCCGCGCCGCCGGTTCCCCCGGACACGGGCGCATCCAGCATGCCGAATCCACTGTCGCCTGCCCTGCCGTGCAATGATCTCGCATCCTCAAGATCAATCGTGGAACTGTCCATGACCAGGCATCCTTCAGGAGCGTGAGAGACGGTATGCCGGTCGAAAACGTCGTTGACCTCAACCGCGGTGGGCAGCATGGTAAGGACGAGGTCGGCATCCTCCATGGCCTCGGCGTGTCCGCTGCATGCAGTGATTCCGTGCGCCGCCAGCAGGGTCATCTTCTCCCGTACGATATCGAATGCGCGGACATCGTATCCGGCGGCCGCCAGGTTCTGCGCCATTGGCGCACCCATGTTCCCGGTGCCGATCACCGCGATGCGTTTCATGTTTCCTTCAGGCGCCGGACACCGGCTCCGGGGCAGGTGTCCGAACGGTCATTGCTGTGCATGGCCAGATATGTGAAATTTATTGCTGGAGATGTCTTGTTATCGCCTGTTGATGTCAAGATAATACCACCGCATCACATCTGCGCATTACGTCTGGTTGTCCTGATAATGGAACGACTTGATTATGGCCGGGTCATCGATGGCGCTGAACGCAACATCGGTTTCTACCTCCCGGACTCATTCAGCATGCTTCCCCTCATCTCCGCCATGGAGCCGCTCAGGATAGCGAACCGCCTGTCCAAGCGGCGCCTGTACCAGTGGCGCACCGTCAGCGATAACGGGGAGACCGTCTGTGCTTCCAACGGCATGATGCTGCGGGCCGACCATTCGGTGCCCCCGAAGGACGATTTTTCCCTTCTGGTGGTGCTGGGGCCCTTCTATCCGGAAAGATCGAACAATCCCCTGGTGCTGGACTGGCTGCGCGAGGAGGTTGAAAAGGGAACGGTGGTTGCCGGACTCGAGACTGGCTGTCATCTGCTGGCCGATGCGGGAATTCTGGACGGGCTGCAATGCACCACCCACTGGGAAAGCATGGCGCAGTTCAAGGAGACATGGCCGCAACACAAGGTCTCCATGGAGGTGTACGAAGTGGACCAGCGGCGCCTGACCTGCTCCGGTGGCGCGGCCTCCATGGACATGATGCTGTACGTCATCGAGCAGCACCATGGACATGAACTGGCGGCATCGGTGTCGGACAGCATGATCCATCCCCACATCCGCCACGGATGGGAACCCCAGCGCATGGACATCAGGTCGAGAACCGGGGTGACCCATCCCGACCTGATCGAGTGCATCGAGCTGATCGAGGCCAACATCGAGCAGCCACTGACACCCGCCGAACTGGCCGGTCTGGTGGGGATATCGAAGCGCCAGCTGGAGCGGTTGTTCCGGCGCTACCTCAATACCACCCCGGCACGGTATTACCTGGCTCTCAGGCTGGAAACGGCCCGCAGGATGCTGGAAAACAGCACCATGAAGATCATCGATGTGGCGATCGCCTGCGGATTCAAGTCCGCCGGCCATTTCAGCAGCCGGTACTACTCGAGTTTCGGGGTAACACCCAGGGAATCCCGCAAGGAGCGGTAGTCCCGCGACTCGGCGGTGGGCGGTCGATTCGCCATTGGGAAACTTGCGGTCGTAATCCCAAAGGCGTCACGCACCTGCCTGTCTCATAATTTCCGGTTTCGTCCAACAGATGGGCATTAATACGATGGCAAGTCGCAGAGCAGGAGGGAGGGAAGCACGCAAGGCCTTGCGTGCCGCACCACTAGCCGAATCGGAAAAACCGGTCCGGCCCGGGCTGGATAGTGGGCGGTACCTGCCCCTGGAACCCGGCGATCTGGACCGGATCCACCACACCATTCTTGACCTGCTGGAGGACGTGGGATTCTCTCGCAGCATCCCGAGTTGCATCGAGTCGGTTACTTCGGTTGGCGGGGTCTTCCGGGACGGCCGGCTCAAGTTCCCGCGGTCACTGGTGGAGGACACGATCGCCAACGCGGCCCGGGACATCGTCCTGTACGGCCAGGAACCCTCCCGGGACATCCAACTGTCCGGAAAAAGGGTGTACTTCGGCACCGCGGGCGCGGCGGTCCATGTCGTGGATGAATGGAAATCCCATCAGGCATATCCGGGCAAGGGTCTTTACCGGGAATCCACGCTGCAGGACCTGTATGATGCCGCCCGGCTGGTGGACAGTCTCGAGCACCTGCATTTTTTCCAGCGCTGCATGGTTGCCCGGGACATTGAAGAACCGCGTGCCATGGACCTGAACACCACCTATGCATCCGTCTCCGGAACCACCAAGCATTGCGGTGTCAGTTACGTGGACCCGGCCCATGCCGAGGAGGGCCTCAGGTTGCTGCACGAAGTGGCCGGCGGGGAGGACCGTTGGCGTGCCCGGCCGTTCGCGAGCCTTTCATGCTGCTTCGTGGTGCCGCCGATGCGCTTTGCCGAGGATGCCTGCCGGGTGATGGAGGTCTGCATCCGCGGAGGGATGCCGGTCCTGCTGCTGGCTGCGGGCCAGGCCGGGGCCACCAGCCCCGCCTCCCTGGCGGGATCCGTGGTGCAGGAATGGGCCGAAGTGCTGGGTGCGCTGGTCTACGCGAATTCAATCGTACCGAAACATCCCTGTATCTGTGGCCCCTGGCCCTTCGTGTCCGACCTGCGTACCGGGGCCATGAGCGGCGGCAGTGGTGAGCAGGCGGTCCTGATGGCGGCTTGCGGGCAGATGGGCCGCTACTACGACCTGCCCTCGGGCATCGCCGCGGGCATGGCGGACTCCAAGATTCCCGACGCCCAGTCGGGTTACGAGAAGGCCTATACGCTGACGCTCGCCGGCCACAGCGGCGCCAACATGATCTACGAATCCGCCGGGATGCAGGCCAGCCTCCTGGGTTTCAGTTTCGAGGGCTGCACCATCGACAATGATATGATGGGTGCCATCAACCGTACGATACGTGGTGTGGAGGTCGACGACGACAACATGGCCCTGGAAACCATCCGTGACGTGTGCGTGAACGGGCCCGAGCATTTTCTCGGCCATGTTGCGACCTTGTCCCGGATGCAGCGGGACTACGTCTATCCCGACCTGGGTGACCGCCTGGCGCCGGCGGAGTGGATCAGTGCCGGTGCCGAAACCGTCGAGATGAGGGCGCGCCGACGGACCCGGGAGATCCTGGAAACCCATTTCCCCACGCACATCCCGGACGTTGTGGATCAGAGAATCCGCGAGCAGTTCGACATACAGATCCCGCTGGAGCAGATGAGGCCGGATGGCTGACCACAATAACTGAATCTTCGACATGTCACAGAACAAAGACGGGAAATTGCCATCGCAGGCCAGGGTCGTGATCGTGGGTGGCGGTATGATGGGGGCCAGCCTGCTCTATCACCTGGCGGAGGAGGGCTGGACCGACAGCCTGCTGATCGAGAAAGGGGAACTCACGTCCGGTTCCACCTGGCATGCGGCGGGTCAGTGCCCGAGCTTCATCGCCGATTACAACATGGCGAAAATCCATGACCACGGGGTCAAGCTGTATCCGAAGCTGGAGGAACTCACGGGCCAGTACGTCAGTTGGCACGGCTGCGGCGGAATCCGCTATGCGCTGCAACCGGCGGAGGTGGAATGGTTTCACCGGGTGGCCGCGGTGGGCAGTCTGATCGGCTTTGAATGCGAAATCATCGATCCGGCCAAGATCAGGCAACTGGTGCCCTACGCCAACATCGACGGCGTGCTTGCCGGCGCCTGGACCCTGAACGACGGCCATGTCGACCCGGCGGGGGTCTGCAATGCCATGGCCAAGGGCGCGCGCCGGTTCGGGGCAACCATTGTCACCAACAACCGGGTGCTGGACATCAACCCGAAACCTTCGGGGGACTGGGAGGTCGTTACGGAGCAGGGAACCGTCATCGCCGAACACGTGGTGAACGCTGCCGGCTGCTATGCGCGGCAGGTGTCGCAGATGGTGGGAACGGATATACCCATGATCAACATGAAGCACACCTACATCGTCACCGATGCGGTCCAGACATTCCTTGAAAGCGATTCCGAAATGCCCGTGATCCGGGATCCGTATCCCTCCTCGTACTACCGTCAGGAACAGAAATCCGCCCTGATCGGCATCTATGAAATGGAGAATTCCCAGGAATGCTGGACCCACCGGGGGGGCTGGCCTGAATGGGATTCCGAGAATGAACTGTTCGAACCGGACCTGGACAACATCATGCCGTTCGTCGAGCGGGTGATGGAACGGGTGCCCATGTGGAGGGAACTCGGGATCCGGCGGGTTGTCTGCGGCGCCATCCCGCATACCCCCGACAGCAATCCGTTTCTCGGTCCCGCCGCGGGGCTGAGGAACTTCTGGCATTGCAACGGCGCCTCGATCGGGATCGCGGCGGGCGCCGGATCCGGCAAGTACCTGTCCCAGTGGATGATCTACGGCGACGCCGAAATCAACATGGCCGGCGTGGATCCCCGCCGATTCAGCGACTTCGCTCCCGGTGACTATACCAAGGCCAAGTCCCACGAGGACTACGAGCACATGTACAAGCTTCACCTGCCGGGAGAGGAGCGCCCCGCAGGCCGCGAGGTCCGGACCACGCCGCTGTATGACCGTCTGACCGCCCAGGGCGGTGTTTTCGGCGAACTGAACGGCTGGGAGCGGCCCAAGTGGTTTTCTCCCGACGGCCGGGAGGAGGAGGTTGGCTTCCGGCACAACAACGTGTTCGATGTGGTGGCGGAGGAATGCCGGGCGGTGCGGGAGCGGGTTGGCGTGCTCGATCTTTCCAGCTTCGCCAAGTACGAGGTGACCGGCCCGGATGCCGAGGCCATGCTGAACCGATGCAGCGCCAACAGGATGCCGAGGAAGACCGGCGGCCTGGTGCTGACCCACTATCTGTCCGGGGAGGGCAGACTGAACGGGGAATCCACGGTGTGCCGGCTGGGGGACGATCGGTACTATGTGCTCTCCGGCGCCAACTGCGAGGAACGGGACCTGGCGATTCTCGGACAGGCCGTGCTGCCGGAAGAGGACGTGGAAATCAGGAACATCACCGATGAATGGGGTGTTCTGGTGCTTGCGGGGCCGCGCGCCAGGGAAGTGCTCGCCAGCGTGACCGACGCGGACCTTTCCAACGCGGCATTCCCCTGGCTGACGGGACGAGAAATCGACGTGGCGGGTGTGGCCGTGCGCGCATTGCGTGTCAACTACGTGGGCGAACTCGGATGGGAACTCCACTGCCCCATGAACCGGCTGTTGGCGGTATACGATGCGGTCTGGGAAGCCGGCGGAGCGTTCGGCATCGCCAATTTCGGGACCTATGCGGTGAATTCCCTGCGGATCGAGAAGGCCTACAAGGGCTGGGGCGCCGAACTCACCAACGAAATCAGTCCCGTGGAAGCGGGAGTGGGGCGGTTTTTCAGGGAGGACAAGGGTGATTTCACCGGACGGGATGCCGTCCTGAAGATCAGGGAGCAGGGGCCGGAGATTCAGGTCGTGTATTTCGAGGTGGAGGCCGGAGACAACGACGTGGCGGGTGGTGAGCCGATGCTTGACGGTGACCGGGTGATCGGCATCACCACTTCCGGCGGCTTCGGCCATGCGACCGGAAAGAGCCTCGGATTCGGTTATGTGCCTGCGCAGTACACCGAACCTGGAACCGGCATGCAGGTCCAGCTGCTCGGCGAGATACGGCGCATCACCGTGCTGGATACACCGGTCTGGGATCCGGCCTCGGAACGGCCCCGGGCCTAGGGCGCGGAAATGGGAGGCACCGTGTTGACGGGCGCCGCCGCGCCAGTGCCCGCGGCGGACTCGGTGGGGGTGGTTTCCGAGGGTATCGACTGGACCGACCACGGCGACGGCTTCCCCTACAAGGAACTGCTGCACGATCCCGGTACGGGTATGCGTACACAGCTCATGAAGATGGTGCCGGGGGCATGTGTCGGGCCGCATGCCCACACGCTGCTGGAGCAGGTATACGTGCTGGAAGGGGAATTCAACGACGGAGAACATTCCTACCGGGCCGGAGATTTTGTCGTGCGGGCGCCGGGCGCGATGCATAGCGCCGCGAGCCGTGACGGCGCCCTGCTTCTGGTTGTGTACACGCCGCATCCGGGTGGTGACGGCAACTGAGATCGCACTTCCGGCAGGCGAAGTGCTCTGCCTGCGCGATGTGTGTGCCTCGGATGCCCGTGCGTTGTCGGACTTGGCGTTCCGCTCGAAGAAGGTCTGGGGCTATGACCAGGCGTTCATGGCGAAGGTCCGTGCCGAGCTTCGATGGTCTGAATCGGACCTTCGGGCGCCCGGGATCCGGGGTCAGCTGCTGGCGGACCGGAACCGGGTCGTTGCAGGGTTCCATCTGCTGAACTGGCAGGCCCGGGAAGAGCCGGAACTGGATGCCCTGTTCGTGCACCCTGACTGGATGGGAAGGGGCGTCGGAAGTGCGTTGCTGCGACTGGCCATCCGGATTGCGCGGGAGGAGGGAGCGCGGGAAATCACGCTTGAGTCCGATCCGTTCGCGGCCGGTTTCTATGACACCATGGGGGCAGAGCCGGTCGGTGGGCGGCCCGTGCCGGAAATTCCCGGGCGAAGCCTCCCCCTGTACCGTATCAGCCTGTGATGCGGAATTCCGGGATGGGCTTTCGCTGTCGGAGAAGCAGGCCGGTCATTTCTCGCTGACGACATAGACGATCCAGCTCGGGTCGTCCTCCCCCCGGCTGGTGGGGAAATATTCACCGTTTCCCTCACCGGTTTCCTCATCCGTGCCTTCCCAGTATACCTGCACGCTGCTGAAGCCGGCTTCGGACAGGACTTCCTGCAGTTCCGGCAGGGTCCACATGCGCCAGTCATAGGTGAAGGCATTCCTCAGCCAGGACCTGTCCCTGAAGCGGAAATGGATATGGCACAGCATGTCCCCCGTGATGGGGTTGAACTTCTTCTGATGCCAGTAGTAGGTGAAATTTTTGTGTTTGGTTTTTTCCTTGACCTCCTTGTAGGAATCATGGCCGCCGTAGGAATCAATGAACAGTATGCCGTCGTCCCTGAGTCCCTCGCGCGCCTTGCGGAAATACTCGCGTAGCCGGTCGCGGGTCTTGAACAGCTGATAGCTGAAATTCATGGCAAGAATCACGTCAGCGGGTTCGCAGTCCGCCTCCATGACGTCCTGCCTGAGCAGGACGATCCGGCTGCGCTGCTCGGCGCTCAGACTCCCCACCTTGTTCTTCAGACCCCAGTCGAGAACACTCTGGTCCAGATCAAGACCGGTGGCGATATTGGTTTTTCTGCGGCGAACCCACTCGCAGCTGGTGTTTCCCGTGCCGCAGAAATCTTCGCGGAGGAACCTGGCCCGCCTTCCCCGAATGGCGTTGTAGGTGTCGTCGACAAAATCGATCTCCGATTCGACACACTGGACCGCTTCCTCGTAACAGGCATACCTGTCCGCGGTGTAGGCGATGGTTCCCTTTCGTGGAGTGAGATCTTTTTTCCCCATCTGGATTCTGCTAACCGGTTAAAATCGAGCGCGTATTGTACTGACGGTGCGATTGCATGGCGACACGACGACTGGTTCTGTTACGGCACGCCAAATCCGACTGGTATAGTGGCGCGGCGACGGATTTTGATCGCCCGCTCAACAACCGCGGCCGACGGGACGCTCCACGGGTGGGCCGATGGCTCCATCTCAATGCGCTGACCCCGGACGTGGTCTGTTGTTCCAGTGCCCTGCGAACCAGGCAGACGCTGGAACTGGTTGGTACGGAACTCGGACTTTCCATGGCTGACCTGCATTATCTGGGAGAGTTGTACCATGCCAGCGAAGAGGAGATCACCGGGATCGTGGAAGGCTATCTGCCCGGCGATGGCACGCTGATGGTGGTGGGGCACAACCCCGGCATGGAGACGACGCTGCTGGAGTACTGTCCGGATCTACAGGTGCCCGCGGACGGCAAGCTCATGCCCACAGCCGCAGTGGCGGTCGTGGAGTGGCCGGAAACCGGTCCGCCACAGCTTCGGCACCTGGTGAGACCCCGGGATCTGTGACCGGATTCATTCCCTTCGGCGGTGCCCGGCCCGAAACCGGTCCCGCAGGCTTGCATTGCCGGGCGGAAATCTGTTATGTTCTCAATTTAGAGAACATGGGCGTTGCACCATGCAGTGCCTTCGTCAAATCCGATTTACTCCACACGGGAAAGATCATTGATGGATGAAAACAAGCGTAAGGCGCTGGATGCAGCGCTGGGTCAGATTGACCGCCAGTTCGGCAAGGGTTCCGTGATGCGTCTCGGGGATTCCACGGTCGCCCAGGATATCCAGTGCTATTCGACCGGCTCACTGGGGCTGGACATCGCTCTCGGAATAGGGGGATTGCCAAGGGGGAGGGTCATTGAGGTCTACGGGCCCGAATCCTCCGGCAAGACGACGCTGACGCTCTCGGTGGTGGCCCAGGCCCAGATGCTGGGGGGGACCGCCGCGTTCATCGATGCCGAGCACGCCCTGGACCCCGCCTATGCGGAGAGGCTGGGAGTCAACATCGACGAACTGCTGGTGTCCCAGCCGGATACCGGAGAACAGGCCCTGGAAATCGCCGACATGCTGGTTCGATCCGCCGCGGTGGACGTCATCGTTGTCGATTCCGTGGCTGCGCTGACGCCCAAGGCCGAAATCGAAGGCGAGATGGGGGATTCCCATGTGGGATTGCAGGCGCGACTGATGTCCCAGGCCCTGCGCAAGCTCACGGCGAACATCAAGAAGTCCAATACCATGGTGATCTTCATCAACCAGATCCGGATGAAGATCGGTGTCATGTTCGGCAATCCGGAAACCACCACCGGAGGCAACGCCCTCAAATTCTATTCCTCGGTCCGCCTGGACATACGGAGAATCGGAGCCATCAAGAAGGGCGACGAGGTTCTGGGCAACCAGACCCGGGTGAAGGTCATCAAGAACAAGGTGGCTCCGCCGTTCCGGCAGACGGAATTCGACATTCTCTACAATGAGGGCATTTCGAAGCAGGGGGAACTGATCGATCTGGGCGTGGAAACGGACATCGTGGAGAAGTCCGGCGCCTGGTACAGCTACAATGGCGAGCGTATCGGCCAGGGGCGGGACAACGTACGGGAGTTTCTGAAGGAAAATCCGGGCATATCGGATGAAATCGAGAAGGCCATCCGGGAGCGCAAGGGCCTGCTGAAATCCGGCGGAAACGGCGCTTCCCCCACTGCGGGTATGGCCGGTGAACCCGCCGCGGATGCCAAGATAGAAGCCTGACCGGGTTTCATCACCGGCACCGGCGGTTCGTTGCATCGCAGGGGAGACGGCAAAGACAGGCGCGGTGGAAGATTCCCCGATCCGGGCCATTGCTGATGCGCGGGCATTCCATGCCCTGCGGGAAAGGGCTTACCGGCTCCTTGCGCGCCGGGAGTACAGCTGTTTCGAGCTTCGCCGGAAACTGACGCCACATGACGGCCACGGGCAACTGGATTTGCTCCTGGATTCGCTGGTTTCGGAGGATTCGCTTTCGGACCGGCGATTTGCCGACCAGCTTGGCCGTTCCCGCTACCGGGCCGGCAAGGGTCCGAGGCTGCTTGAACAGGAGCTCCGCCGCCACCGGCTGGAGGAAGACATCGTACAGGAGGTAATGTCGCAATACCGGGAGTCATGGCGCGATCTGGCTGCCGAGGTTCGGCAGAAAAGATTCGGCACCGCACCGCCGGAAGACTACCGGGCCTGGGCGAAACAGGCCAGGTTTCTGCAGCAAAGGGGATTCACCGCCGACGAGATCGGTAGCTATGACGAGGCCTGAACCGCGCTGCTGAATTCATTTCGCGACGGTTCTTGGTATGATCGCCGCCCTGATCCCTGCCCGCGGCCAAGATGAAAACCTCCGACATCAGAAACCGGTTCCTCGAATATTTCAGGGACCAGGGTCATGAGATCGTGCCCAGCAGCCCGCTTGTGCCCGGCAATGACCCGACACTTCTGTTCACCAATGCCGGCATGGTTCAGTTCAAGGATGTCTTCCTGGGAGACGACAGGCGTGACTACGTACGTGCGGTAACGGCACAACGCTGCGTCAGGGCCGGCGGAAAGCACAACGACCTGGAGAACGTGGGATACACCGCCAGGCATCACACTTTTTTCGAGATGCTGGGCAACTTCAGCTTCGGCGACTACTTCAAGCAGCATGCCATTGACTATGCTTGGGAGCTGCTGACCCGGGATTTCGGACTTTCCCCGGACAGGCTCTGGGTGACGGTTTTTGAGGAGGATGACGAAGCCGAAGACCTGTGGATCAACCGCATCGGCATGCCCGCGGATCGTGTCACCCGTATCGGGGCCAAGGACAATTTCTGGCAGATGGGGGATACCGGCCCCTGCGGTCCCTGCTCGGAAATTTTCTACGATCACGGACCCGAGGTGGCCGGTGGCCCTCCGGGGACTCTGGAGGAGGACGGCGACCGCTATATCGAGATCTGGAATCTGGTTTTCATGCAGTTCAATCGCAGCATGGATGGTGAACTCTCGCCGTTGCCCAAGCCGTCCGTGGACACCGGCATGGGGCTGGAACGCGTCGCCGCGGTGCTGCAGAACGTTCACAGCAATTACGAGATCGACCTGTTCGCCCATCTGATTGCCGACGCCGGACGCGTGCTGGGCGGCACCGATCCCGGCAACAAGTCGCTTCGCGTGGTGGCGGACCACATCCGTTCCACCGCATTCCTGGTGTTGGACGGCGTGGTGCCTTCCAACGAGGGGCGCGGCTACGTACTGCGACGCATCATCCGGCGTGCCGTGCGGCATGGATACCAGCTGGGCTGCCGCGAAGCCTTCCTGCATCAGCTCGTCGGCCCGTTGGTTCGCGAGATGGGCGATGCCTATCCGGAGCTCCGCACCAGTCAGTCCATGATCGAGAAGGTCCTTCGCACGGAAAATGAAAAATTCAATGAAACCCTGGACCAGGGGCTCAGGATACTGGACCGCGAGATGGATACCATGCGAGGGAACATGCTGGACGGGGAACTGGTGTTCCGGCTCTATGACACCTACGGGTTTCCGCTGGACCTGACCGCCGACGTGGCCAGGGAGCGCGGGCTCGGGATCGATCAGGCCGGTTTCGACACAGCCATGGAACGCCAGCGTGAAAGGGCGCGGGCCGCGAGCAAGTTCTCCCAGGATGAACAGGTCAGACTGGAGGGCGTCGAGCCGACCCTCTTCAGCGGTTACAGCAACCTGGCTGAAGATGTGGAAGTGGTGGCCCTGGTACAGGATCAGGTACCGGTCCAGGCGCTGGCGGAAGGTGAAAAGGGGATGCTGATCACACGTTCGACTCCGTTTTACGCGGAAAGCGGGGGCCAAGTCGGGGATCGGGGAGAAATTCGATTCGGCGAAGCCCGTTTTGCCGTGGAGGACACCCGCTATCTCATGAACCGGGTGATTGCTCACGTGGGATACGCGGAAGGCGGCGAGATCGGCGTCGGCATGCGAGGGGCTGCCGGTGTCACCGCCGATCACAGGCAGGGCAGCGTCCACCACCATTCCGCCACCCATCTCCTGCATGCGGCACTGAAAGCGGTGCTGGGGAACCATGTCCAGCAGAAAGGTTCCCTGGTGGAGCCGGCAAGACTGCGGTTTGACTTTTCCCATTCCGAAGTGCTGCCAGCCGAACAGATTCGCGCAGTGGAAGATCTGGTCAACGACCAGATCCGGCGGAACGAGGAAGTGACGGTGGAGGTGATGGAGCTGGAAGCTGCCCGGGCTGCGGGCGCGGAAGCGCTGTTCGGGGAAAAGTACGATGATGACGTCCGGACCATCCGCATGGGCGGGTTTTCGTTCGAACTGTGCGGCGGCACCCATGCACGGCGGACTGGTGATATCGGCCTGTTCAAGATTGTCTCGGAAACCGGGATTGCCGCCGGCGTGAGGCGGATCGAGGCGGTGGCCGGGACCGCGGCGATGCAGTGGATGGACCACAGGCTGGCGCTGCTGGATTCCGCCGCCGGAATCCTCCGGGTGGCGCCCGACCTGGTGCCCGAGCGGCTGGAGACGCTGCTGCAGCAGCAGAAAAAACATTCAAGGCAGATTCAGACGCTCCAGGAAAAGCTCGCCACCGGCGACAGTTCGACGGACACCACGCGCGAAATCAACGGCGTCCGGGTCGCCGCAGTGCGCCAGGACGATGCCGACGTCAAAACCATGCGATTGACCGTAGATCGATGGCGCAGCCGGCTGCAGAGCGGGCTGGTGCTGGTTGCGGGCGCCAATCAGGGGAAGGTCAACATCATCGCCGGGGCAAGCAAGGACCTGGCGGCGCAGTTTCCCGCGGGGGAACTGGTGGCTCACCTGGCGCCCCTGGTCGGCGGCAAGGGGGGCGGCAGGCCCGAACTGGCCCATGGCGGAGGTGGACAGGTCGATGCCGTGGACAGCCTGTTCGATGCCGCCTATCGGTGGATCGAATCGAGAACCTGAAATCCGGGACCGTGGCCGGGTCGCTCTGTCATGGGCGGGCCGGGGAGCAGCCGTGCCTGACTGAGCCGGGGCCCTGAACAGGCCTTCGATGCCGCCCGGAATCGTTTCCCGGGCTTTACATTCCTTCTCGAAAAAGTTTTAATCGCGCCCCGTTTTCCCACCCCCCAAGACATCGTCCGTTGGCCCTGTTGGTTGAAAAGTACGGCGGCACGTCCGTCGGGAGCGTCGAACGGATCCAGGCCGTGGCGCAGAATGTGGCTGCCTCCGCAAGGCAGGGCCACCGGATGATCGTGGTTGTTTCGGCAATGAGCGGGGAAACCAATCGGCTCCTGGAACTTGCGGGCTCCATGCACCCGAATCCTCCTGCACGTGAAACCGATGTGCTGGTATCTACCGGGGAACAGGTCACGATTGCGCTGTTGTCCATGGCGCTTGACGCCATCGGCGTGCCGGCCCGCTCCTATACGGGCGGGCAGATCCGGATACTGACCGACGAAATCCATGGCAAGGCCCGGATCAAGAAAATCGATGCCGCCAGGGTCATGCAGGACCTGGAAAACGGCAGGGTGGTGGTGGTCGCGGGATTCCAGGGCGTGGACGGAGAGAACAATATCACCACTCTGGGGCGGGGCGGCTCGGACACCACGGCGGTTGCCATGGCCGCCTCGCTGAACGCGGACGAGTGCCGGATCTACACGGATGTTGATGGTGTCTACACCACCGATCCGAGAATCGTGCCTGAGGCGCGGCGGCTTGCAAGAATAACGTTCGAGGAAATGCTGGAGCTTGCCGGCGCCGGGGCCAAGGTCCTGCAGATCCGGTCGGTGGAATTCGCCGGCAAGTACAACGTTCCGCTGCGGGTCCTGTCGTCCTTCGAGCCGGGCCCGGGCACCCTAATCACTTACGAGGACGATACCATGGAACAGCCAATGATATCCGGAGTGGCGCTCAACCGGGATGAAGCCAAGGTCACTGTGCGCGACGTCCCTGACAGGCCGGGCATTGCATACGCCGTTCTGGGGCCGATTTCCGATGCGCATATCATCGTCGACATGATTGTCCAGAACATCGGGCTGGATGGCATGACCGATTTCACGTTCACGGTCGGCAGCAGTGATCTCGAGCGTTGCCTCCAGTTGCTCGAGCCCGTGGCCAAGGAACTCGGCGCCACCGAGGTGATCGGAGATGCGGACCTTGCCAAGATTTCCCTGGTGGGAGTTGGCATGCGGTCCCATGCGGGTATCGCAACCGAGATGTTCAGGGCGCTGGCCGACAAGGGGATCAACATCCAGATGATTTCCACCTCGGAAATCAAAATTTCGGTGACCGTCGACCTCGAGTATGCCGAGCTCGCGGTCCGCACACTACACAAGACCTTCGGCTTGGAATAAATTCCCAATTCGTGAACTTGAAGATGGTTTTTAAGGAAATTTTTCTTTAAAAATATGGCTTTAAATTGATTTTTTGGAACACCCTTGGGGTTGTAACAATGAACAAAAACGTTTAGCCTCAACGTTGGGAATCGATACGCCGGAAACAGGGCTGGATTGTGAGGATCAGTCAGACCTTTTCACCATTGTCAATGGTGCGATTCGGTTTCGAACAAACCAAGAAGTAAACACATGCACAGGACTTCAAACCCTGGAGTGAGAATAATCTGGAGAGCACTATGTTAATCCTGACACGTAGAATTGGTGAATCTGTCTTTATTGGCGAAGAAGTGAGAATGACGGTCCTGGGTGTTCGAGGGACCCAGGTCCGCATTGGAATCAATGCACCAAAGAATGTGCCGGTCCATCGCGAAGAAATCTACTACCGAATCAAGAATGAACAGGGAGGGGGGAATCGTTTCGACAACGGCGACCGTGGATATGATCAGGATTACAATCACGACGATCACTACAACCAGCAGCCGGACATGTCTGACTACGGCGACCCGCACAATTCCTGACACTCCCCGGGTTTCGTCGCATTTTTCCCGTTGCCTGGTGTAAACTCGGCCACCACGGAGAGATGGCCGAGCGGCTGAAGGCGCGCCCCTGCTAAGGGCGTATACGTTGATAGCGTATCGAGGGTTCGAATCCCTCTCTCTCCGCCACTCGTGACCCTATTTCATGCGCCCGTAGCTCAGTTGGATAGAGTACCTGGCTACGAACCAGGTGGTCGGAGGTTCGAATCCTTCCGGGCGCGCCATGATCACTTGGTCAATTCTGGCCGCATGGGTATTCGTTTCGGAGCGAAGGGATTTTTCCCACAGGCTCCACCTCGGTTCAGGTCCTGGTCAAGGAAGCCCGGATCATCGTCCAGGTCGCTGACGCGCCAGGCTCGTCAGCGACCTGGCGACTTCTCTGCCTCCGCAAACGGGCCGGAATCTTGGTGCTGAAACCGCCTCCCTCGGCGATGCGGGTGACGCACAGTGACGATGTGTCGGACATACGGATCGGGAGCGGTACAGGTCGGAAACATGATGCCCCGATTCCCAAGGCTGGTTCTCAGGAGTTTCGGTTTATGGAGTATAATTCTCCGCCCACCCATCGATATTACTCTTCATGAAACTGGTCTCTGCGATCATCAAACCGTTCAAGCTGGATGATGTCCGTGATGCTCTGGGAGAAATTGGCGTACAGGGCATGACCGTGACCGAGGTCAAGGGTTTCGGTCGCCAGAAAGGACATACAGAACTTTACCGCGGCGCCGAGTACGTGGTTGATTTCGTGCCCAAGGTCAAGCTGGAAGTCGCAGTGGATGAGGCCAGTGTGGACCAGGTGGTGGAGGCCATTGTTCAGGCGGCCCAGACCGGCAAGGTGGGTGACGGCAAGATCTTCGTGTATGAACTGCACAAGGCCGTACGCATCCGGACCGGGGAACTGAACGACGACGCACTCTAGATTTTCCGGATGCTGAATTAAGGGACGGAAGAATCTCCCGCCGGAAACCGGTCCGGTTTCCGAATCACTTGCGCTTCCCGGATGCTCGCCGCAGCGGGGTCCTGAAACGGCTATCCGGAAGATATCCCGTAGTGCGCCCTGTATGCCGCGACCGCACTGGCGTGGGCGGTCAGTTCCTCCCGGCCCGCCAGATGCTCCACCAGGTCGGTCAACCGGATGATCGGGTGTACGGGTATCCCATGCGTGGCTTCCACCGCCTGCACGGCGGACAGCCCGGTATCACCGGCGACCTCCTCCCGGTCGAGGGCGATCACCACGGCCACGGGTTCGGCGCCGGCGGCACGGATGATCCGAACGGACTCTTCCACCGATGTCCCCGCAGTGATGACATCATCGATGATGATGACCTTGCCCCGCAGCTTCGCCCCGACAATGTCGCCGCCTTCTCCATGGTCCTTGGATTCCTTCCGGTTGAATGCGTAGTGAATATGATTTTCCTTTTTATATTTTAATGCTAGTGCTACGGCACAGGCGGCAGCCAGCGGAATGCCCTTGTACGCCGGCCCGTAGAGCATATACTGTCCTGGGGATTCGGCCATGATCTGGCGTACCAGTTTTGCATATTCACTTGCCAGTTCATACAGCAACAAGCCGTCACTGAACAGGCCGGCATTGAAAAAATACGGACTGACCCGTCCGGATTTCAGGGTGAATTCACCGAAAGTGAGAATGTGATGCCGTATGCACAGATCAATGAAATGATTGGGACTCTTGGACATGGAACGGGGGTGTGTGGGCGGGGAGCAGGCAATCGTTGGCTGATGCGGGATTCGGGTTAATATCCGTCCACCGCAATAATAACCACCCTCGTCCCATGATGGAATCAATCCAGTCTAGACCCACGTATGCAGCCGTACTGGACCGCCGGGTCTGGATCATGCTGCTGCTCGGATTTTCCGCCGGACTGCCCCTGCTGCTGATTTTCGGAACGCTGTCCTTGTGGTTGCGTGAGGCGGGCGTGGAGCGCAGCGTCGTGACCATGTTCAGTTGGGCGGCACTGGGCTATTCGTTCAAATTCGTTTGGGCGCCGTTGGTGGACCAGTTGCCGCTGCCCCTGGCAACCCGGATGCTGGGCAAGCGGCGCAGCTGGCTGCTGCTTTCCCAGGGCATGATCATTCTGGCTCTGTGGCTGATGTCCATCGTGGATCCCGGGACAGGCGGCTGGTCCCTCCAGTATATGGCCTTTGCCGCGGTTCTGCTCGGCTTTTCATCGGCCACCCAGGATATCGTCATTGATGCATTCAGGATCGAGTCCGCGGAGCCGCGAATGCAGGCGCTGCTGTCATCCACATACATTGCCGGCTACCGCATCGCCATGCTGGTCGCCGGTGCCGGCGCCCTGCTGTTGGCGGAATGGCTCGGGTCGTTGCCTGACGCCTACGACCATTCTGCCTGGAGCAGCACATACCGGATCATGTCGGTTTGCATGCTGGTCGGGGTTGTCACCACATTGCTGGTGCGGGAACCGGATCACCCTGCCCAGCAGGAGCGGTCGACACGTGAGAACCTGCAACTGCTGCTGCTGTTTTTCTGCGCGGTACTCGCGTTCATCCTGAGCTACCTGGCGGGAGCGGGTCCGGCCGCGGTGATGAAGTCGACACTGAAGGAACTGCTGCAAAACGGGGCGCTGGCGGGACTGGTCGTGGAAACCGCTAGACTCGGAACCGGTCTGCTGCTGGCCTGGCTGGTTGCCCGTCTGCTCTCCGGTTTCGCCCTGGTGCCCGCATCCATCGCCCGCGGCGCCTACCTGGCGCCACTGCAGGAGTTCTTCCAGCGGCACGGTTGGGGGGTTGCATGGCTGGTTCTGGCATTGATCGGCCTTTACCGGATAGCGGATATCGTTCTCGGCGTGATCGCGAATGTCTTCTACTACGACCTCGGTTTCAGCAAGTCCGAGGTGGCCGTCGTGGCAAAGACCTTCGGACTCGGCATGACCATTGTCGGCGGCTTCGCCGGGGGACTGCTGGCCTTCCGCTATGGCGTCATGCGGATACTGCTGCTTGGCGCAATTCTTGCTGCCGGCACCAATCTCCTGTTCATGGTGTTGGCGGGTACGGGCAAGAATATCGGCATGCTCTATGCCGTGATCGGCGCGGACAATCTGTCCGCCGGACTTGCAAGCACCGCGTTTGTGGCGTTCCTTTCCGCCCTGACCAATATCCGCTTTACCGCCGTGCAGTATGCGATTTTCTCCTCTCTGATGACCCTGCTGCCCAAGGTGGTGGGCGGGTATTCAGGTACCATGGTGGACACCATGGGCTATTCGAGCTTCTTCCTGATGACTGCGGTCATGGGAATCCCGGTGGTGATCCTGATCCTGGTGGCAATGCGGGTGCTGACACTGAAAGTGCCGCGCTGATCCCCGTCTCAGCACCCGGGGCGGGTTCAGATCAGTGAACGACTGAGATCCATCAGCGGGTTGACAACCAGCCTCTGAACCAGGCTGATTGCCAGAATGGCAAAAATCGGGGAAATGTCCAGACCGCCCAGGTTTGGCATGAGCCGGCGAAACGGCAGCAGTACGGGATCACTGATCTCACCCAGAATTCTTGCGGCCGGATGGTAGGTGCGGGGTGCGATCCAACTGAGTATGGCCGAACCGAATATGGCGATCAGCAGAATCCAGCAGGCAATGTTGATCGATTCCCCCACTGCATAGAGCAGCAGCGCGGACAGGCTGACCTGCAGGCCGGCGATGGAGAACAGCAGGAAGTACTTGGCAAACGCCACGATCAAAATCAGGAACAGCGATGCAAGGTCGAACCCGTACAGGCCGGGGATGAATCTGCGCAGGAACCGGAGCGGCGGGTTGGTGACACTGATGATGACCGCGATGATGGGATTGCGAAAATCGGCCCGGAAAAGCTGGCACAGGAACCGCAGGATCACGACCACAAGGAACAGTCCCAGCAGAACATCCACTAGCATACCGAGGGCATCCTGAAAGTAGGGCATCAGTCTCCTCCAAACTGGTCAGACAGTTCCCGGGAGCGTACCACGGCCGCACCGATTCCCGAGTGCACGGCATCATCGATGCCATGGTCCTCCATTGCGCGGATACCGGCCTCGGTGGTGCCGCCGGGAGAAGTGACCCGGCGGCGCAGTTCAGCTGGAGCCTGATTGCCGTTGCGGATCAGGGTGGCCGCGCCAATTGCGGTCTCCACCACCAGCGTTTTCGCGCTTTCACTGTCGAGCCCGTGCTGTTCGGCTGCATCCAGCATCAGTTCCATCATCTTGAAGAAATAGGCCGGGCCGCTTCCGGATATTCCCGTGACCGTGTCGATGAGTGATTCATCCTCAACCCACACCACCTCGCCGACCGCGCGCATGGTTTCCTCAGCTGCGGCGCGTTGTTCGGGTCTGACCAGTTGATTGGCCCACATTCCGGATACGCCCCGATTGACCAGGGCGGGGGTGTTGGGCATCACCCGCACAAAGGGCATCTCGCCGCCGACCCAATGCAGTATGTCCCCGCCGCGGATTCCCGCGGCAATGGATATCAGAAGGGGCGACGCGTCGAGCAGGGGCTTCGCAAGCGCCCGGACCACTTGCTTCAGCACCTGGGGCTTCACCGCCAGTACGACCAGATCAGCGCCCTTGATGCAGGGGGTGTTGTTTTCGAAACAGCTGATGCCATGGGACCGGGCAAGCTCCTCGCGCCGGCTTTCAAGCGGCTCTGCCACGCGAACGCAACTGGCCGGCCATCCGGCGGCAATCAGGCCGCCGATCATGCTGCCTGCCATGTTTCCTCCGCCGATGAAGGCTACGACGGGTTTTCTGATGCTGTCTGATGGCATGGGTTGTGGCTCGGTGATCCGGTGGGAAGATTCAGGCGGACGGCGGGCGCGGTCCGAACAGGGCCGTGCCGATCCGCACCATGGTGGCGCCCTCGGCAATGGCGGCCTCCATGTCCGCGGTCATGCCCATGGACAGCTCGTCCAGTGCCAGCCCCTCCCGGATGAGCGAATCCTGCAACTGCCGGCACCGGGCAAAAGCTTCCCGCTGTTGCGCAAAGGTGTCCCGGGCCCGGGGTATGATCATCAGCCCCCGCAGATGAAGGTTTGACAGGGTACTGACCATGTCGGCCAGATCCTGCACCTGATCCACCCGGACACCCGACTTGGTGGGTTCATCGTCGATATTGACCTGGATCAGGACGTTCAGGCGCCGGTCGCCCCGGTGCTGGTTGAGGCGTGTTGCCACCTTCACGGAATCCACGGTGTGCACCCAGTGAAACCGCTCCGCGATATCCCGGCACTTGCGGCTTTGCACATGGCCTATGAAATGCCATGCAAGATCGTTTGCTGCGCCGGGCGCCTGATCATGGCACCAGTCCATTTTCCTGCCGGCCTCCTGCAGGTAGTTCTCGCCGAAATCCCTTTGCCCCAGGGCGGCCAGGGCGGCTATCCTTTCCGCCGGGTGCTGCTTTCCCACGGCGACCAGTCGAACGGAATCCGGATCACGGCCGTATTTCCCGCAGCAGGCGCGGATCCGTGAACGTATTCCCCGAAGATTGCCTTCGAGATCATTATTGATACTGTGTTCCGTTGCCGGAGACGGGGGTGGGCTCATGCAGGGATCGGCTTGTCTTCACCCGGGACAGGGTATTCTCATGCCCGATTATAACTTCGGTTCGTGGGAATGCAGTGTGAGCCGGCCTACCGGTTTTCCGGGACGGTGCCGGTATCGGATTCCGCCGCGACCACGACCAGCCTGCCAAGCTCGGTGCTCTCTGCCGGGCGTATGGTCCGGCCCCGGGACAATCTGCTGAAGAGGGACTGGAGAGATTTTTTCAGCCCCGGATCCAGTTCCGATGCCAGTCCCCCATGGCTCCGGTGTGCAATCCGCAGCCGCGCCCTGACGGCGTGGTTTCTTCTTGAAACCAGGCGCAGGTGGGTCACCGCGCGTCCCAGTACGATCCAGGGAAAGTGAATACTGCTCACCGGTCCCAGTATGGCCTGGTGGCCGCCCAGCGACTTTCCCCTGATCCGGACATTCACCAGTTGCTGGCTGCCCAGCCAGGCGCCCGCGGCGCCGATCGCCGCGCCGACACTGCTGCCGAGGAACACGGTCAGTCCGCCGGTGCCGATGTCGACCAGTGCGCCGGTGGCCGCGCCGCCCGCGGCGCCCATGGCCAGCACCTGGTCCCGGCTGAGTCCGAACAGCTTCCAGGTCTGTTCGGAGAACAGATCCTCATCGATTCCCTCAAGCGCCGACTCGTCCCTGTCAAGGCCGCCGTGGTTGAAGATCTGCTCCACGTCAGCCCGGGCAGCGCGCTCCATTTCGCCGAGCCTGCTTTCCAGCGCCTGCCGGCCGGCCGCAATGCCGGCCTGATCCCCGGAATCCCGGAGCGGGGCGGTTTCGCTGTAACCCAGCATATTCTCCAGCAGTTTCGCGATTCTTTCTCCTGCCTGCCGCATCTGCAGCGCTCTTCTGGCCACGAGGCTGTCCGCGGCTTCCCGCAGCGGCTTGCGCCATTCCTCGCACAGTTCGGAAAATCCCGTGAGCAGTTGCACCTGCTGTTCGAAAGGTTCCGAAATCGCGTTGAATTCCCTGACGATCCGGAAATACTGCGACAGCGGCCTGCGCCAATCCGCCACATGGTTCCCGGCTCCTATGCGGTTGATCAGTGCCATGCTGGGCTCCCCGGTCCAGCGCAGGATTTCCATCTCGGCGTCATAGTCCGGACCGTATGGCACCGACCCATCGATGACGTACAGTATTCCCGCGCCATCGACGATGGGTCCCAGCAGTTCACACTCCGCGCTGAACCGGGGGTCCTGCCGGTGTTCTTCCAGGAATCTCCTGACGGCTTCGGGGTGGTCCGCCGTGGAACCCGAATGGCGCTGCATCCAGTCCATTGCCGCCCGCGGGCGCTGGAATCCCGGCGTATCCACCAGGCGGCACAGCTCCCGGCTGTCGAGTCTGATGGCGTACGCGCGATTGCTTGTCGTGGTACCGGAGCGGGGCGAGACGCGGACCGACGCATCCTGTGCCAGCGTGGAGACGATACTGCTCTTGCCCTTGTTCGGATGGCCGACAATGGCGAGTACCGGCGGTCCCGTGTCGGTGGACGGGTCGGTCACGGTGGCTGGACCTCCACGTAGAGCTTGGAATCATCCATGGCGTACAGGGCAGATTCCCATGTCTCCAGGTCTCCGGGCCTGACCGCCTCCCTTTTCTCTGCCGGCACCAGATAGACAATGCGCATCACGGAGGCATCCATTTGTTCACACAGTTCCCGGAGAAAATCGATAAATTCCATCATCGGGGGCTCCCAGGACCCCGCCACAAGAACCACGGCTTCAAATTCATGTCCACGAATCCGGTTGATCATTTCCCTGTCAGCGTCCGGACTCTGCTTGCCGCCGGCAGAATGGAACTGCACGGCCGTGATGCCTGAACGGGACAGGGCAGGGCGGTCCGCTTGCACCCCGGACCATTCGATCACCACGGCGCGAAGGGGCCTGCCGATCTGCCTCCGGCGGAGGGGGGGCGGGCATTCCTCGGTCCCGTCCACCTTTTCCGCCTCGTCCGCCCCCGAGGAAACGAGTGGCGAGCGCATTCGCAGCAGCACCTGGGCAGAACCGGTGGTGTTCCGTATGGCGGAAATGACCGAGCGGTCATAGCGAATACCCGCATACAGGAGGGTGAGTATTCTCGGCAGGAGCCCGTAGACGAGGATACACATCAGCATGAACAGCCACCAGATACCCAGTTCCGCCACCAGCATGGTGTCCTGGTGCAACCTGGTCTGGAGCCGGTAGTAGCGGCTCGCCTCCACCAGGTCGGCATTCGGCGCTGCCGCAGGCAGTATCCATTGCCAGGGAGACGACAGTGCATCGAACCATCCTGACACCGCCTGGTTTTCCACCATCAGGGTGGTACTCCATCCGAAGGCTAGGTCGGAAACGGTAACCAGGTAGAACAGCACCGCGATGATTCCGAGATTCAGTGCAACCGCAAAGTGCTGCGCCAGGTAGACCAGCAGCCACCGGCGGATTCCGTGAAGTCTCATGGCACCCTGCTCGTCCAGCAGTTCACTGATGGAAGGATGCCAGGCGGGTTGCATCCAGGCGAGAAGCCGGGATATCCAGACCGCCGGGTTGATGAATGCAAAGGCTTCGCGAACTCTTTCGAGACCGAAGGCCAGCAGGATCAGGAGGGCAGTCAGCAGGAGCAGCTGGCTTCCCACAAGAATCATCAGTGCATGGATGATGTTGACCGGCTCGCTGCCGTCATAGTCGAGTGCCATGTTGCCCAACAGCCATCCTCCGGAGAGACCGAAGAGCCACAGGGCCGCGATCACCGTGATAATCCCCCGCTGCGCCAGCCGTCCCTGGCCCCCGTGTCCCTGGCGTATGGCGGCGACCCAGGCCCTGAGCGTTGCCGCGTCATTCTGTCTGGCCGGAATCCGCAGGCCGATGTCCCGATCACGCTGCCGGACCGTGTCCCTGTTGCATTCGGCATCCGACTTGATCTGATGGCGGATATCCACAAGGTCGGCGAGTAGTGACGGTTTCTGCAATGTTTATGCTGGGTTAAACTTGATCGGTATTGTAACGATTTCACGATCAGCGTTGACATGAGTAAGCTGAAGGCCGGGATTCTGGGTGGGACGGGGTATACCGGTATTGAACTGTTGCGCATTCTGGGACGCCATCCGTCGGTGGAGTTGTCCTGCATCACCTCGCGCAGCGAGACCGGCCGGCCGGTCGCCGACCTGTTCCCGTCATTACGGGGCGTGGTGTCGTTGGATTTTACCGATCCCGGGGATGGGGCCCTGGAATCCTGTGACGTGGTCTTCTGTGCCACGCCGAACGGTATCGCCATGCAGCATGCCCGGTCACTGCTGGCAGCCGGCACCAGGCTCATCGACCTGTCCGCTGATTTCCGGCTCAGGGATGTCGCCGAATGGGAGCAGTGGTACGGTATGGCGCATGCCTGTCCCGATTTGGTGCCGGAGGCGGTTTACGGACTGCCGGAAATGTTCCGGGAGTCCATCCGCGGAGCACGCCTTGTCGCCAATCCCGGGTGTTATCCCACCTCCGTGCTCCTCGGATTCCTGCCTTTGGTCGAGGCCCGCCTGGTGAAGACAGACAGGTTGATTGCCGACGCGAAGTCGGGTGTATCCGGGGCCGGCCGCTCGGCGAAGACGGACCATGCGTTCTGCGAGGCCGGTGATTCCTTCAAGGCCTACGGAGTTGCCGGGCATCGGCACCACCCGGAGATACGGCAGGGACTCGGGGATTTGGCCGGGCATGCGGTCGGGCTGGTGTTCACCCCCCATCTCGTGCCCATGATCCGTGGTATCCATGCAACGTTGTATGCGCAACTGGATGGTGCCGGGTCTGCCGACCTGCAGGCTCTGCAGGCTCTGCAGGCTCTCTACGAGAACCGTTATGCCGGGGAACCCTTTGTCGACGTCATGCCGCAGGATTCACATCCCGATACCCGCAGTGTACGGGGGTCAAATATCTGCCGGATTGCCGTGCACAGGCCACGGGACGGGAATACCGTGGTGATCCTTGCAGTGGAGGACAACCTGGTCAAGGGTGCGGCGGGTCAGGCTGTCCAGAACATGAATCTCATGTTCGGTCTGGATGAAACCGACGGTCTGGACCGGGTATCGTTGGTTCCCTGAAGCCATAGTGCTCGGCAAGCTGATTCCCGCCGGTCTCATCCTGTTGGCGTTCGGCGCCGGCTATATTGTCGCGTTGCCGGATTCACAGTCCGGCGATTCGGAACGTGAGACACTGCTTGCGGTCGAGCAGGAACGGGACCTGCTGAAAAGCCGTATTGTGGATCTGGAGAAAACCCTGGACCTGGTCAGGCGGCAGATCCAGACCGACCGGATCGCCTACGACAACCTCCAGCGAAGCGTCGACGAATCGGAACGGGAACGCAAGCTGATCCAGGAGCAGATCGAATCCCAGCGGGCACTGTTGGAACGCCTGAAGAAGAAACTGAACGATTCCTGATACCATGATTGACATTGACAGGGTCCGGGCGGACACGCCCGCCTGCAGCCGTATCGCGCATCTGAACAATGCAGGCAGTTCACTGATGCCGGGAGCGGCCTATGACGCCATGATCGACTACCTGCAGCGGGAGCAGGCGATCGGTGGCTATGAAACCGCCGCGGAACGGGAGTCGGACACGGCCCGTTTCTATCAGGAGGCGGCCCGTCTCTACGGCTGTTCGCCGGAGGAGATCGCCTACTGCGAAAGCGATACCCAGGCCTGGCTCAAGTTCTTTCACTCGCTGCGGTTTTCACCCGGGGACCGCATTGTCACCACCCGGCTCAACTACGGCAGTCATTTTGTGAGTTTCATCCAGAAGGCGGAACTGGGTGTGGAAACCGTGGTGGTGGGGTGTGACGCCAACGGCGATGTGGACCTGCACGGGCTTGAAAAATCCCTGGACGAGAGAACCCGGCTGATCACGATGAGTCATATTCCGACGGGGGGAGGCACTATCAGCCCGGCTGCGGAAGTTGGCCGGATCGCGCGGGATGCGAAGGTGCCTTTCGTGCTGGACGCCTGCCAGTCCAGTGGCCAGATTCCGGTCAGGGTCCGCGAGATCGGATGCACCGCCATGACCGCCACGGGGAGAAAGTACCTGCGTGGGCCCCGGGGCACGGGGCTCCTGTACGTCGAGCGGTCATTCCTGGGGCAAATGGAGCCGACCGCACTGGATCAGCATGGTGTGGAGCTTCTGGACGCCAACCGCTTCCGTCTGCTGGATGGTGCACGGCGGTTCGAGAATTACGAGGTCAACCACGCCGCCCGCGTGGGACTTGGCGCCGCCATTGCCTATGCCAACGAGGTCGGTATGGAGGCAATCGGGGAGAGAGTCATCGCCCTGGGCGCAGTCTGCCGGCAGTTGCTTTCGGACATCCCCGGGGTGACGGTCCACGACCGCGGTTCCGTGCTGGGGGGAATCGTAACGTTCAGCATGTCCGGCATGTCACCCCGGGAGATTCAGCAGTACCTGCATACCCACGGCGTCAACATTTCTGTCTCCGGCGGGGCAGGGGGCCGGATCGACTTTCAGGCCAGGGGCATAGACAGCCTTGCAAGGGCCTCGCTGCACTACTTCAATACACGGGAAGAAATTCAGAAAATGGCCGGGCTGCTGGCCCAGGCACGCTGAACCGGCGGCAAGGTTCAGCCGTCAGGTGGAATTCCTCCCGGGACCCTTCGAGATCCATCTGTCCGCAGATGCCTTGCCGGACCGGCGCTGCCCGCGCACGGTGAAGCGGTCAAAATCGAACAGGTCCGCGTCGCCCAGTTGGGAAGGCGACACGCTGCAAATGGCACGAAAGATGTTTTCCACCCTTCCGGGATGTTGTTTCCACTGGGTCAGCATGGCCTTGATCTGCTTGCGCTGGAGCTGATCCTGCGATCCGCACAGTGTGCAGGGAATGATGGGGAATCCGCGCTGTTCCGCGTACGCGGAAATATCCTCTTCAGCGCAATACGCCAGTGGCCGGATCACGATGTTCTTGCCGTCGTCGCTGCGCAGCTTGGGCGGCATGGCACCCAGTCGACCACCGTGGAACAGATTCAGAAACAGGGTTTCGATGATGTCGTCCCGGTGATGGCCAAGGGCGATCTTGGTAAATCCGTGTCGCACCGCATAGTTGTACAGGTTCCCGCGGCGCAGGCGGGAACACAGACCGCACATGGTTCGCCCATCGGGAATGACACGCTTGACGACACTGTAGGTGTCCCGCTCGATAATATCGTAGGGAATGTGCCTGGATTCCAGATAGTGTGGCAACACGTCCCCGGGGAAACCCGGCTGTTTCTGGTCCATGTTCACGGCCACCAGTTCGAAATCCACCGGCGCCCTGGCCTGTAGTGCCAACAGGATGTCAAGCATCGTATGGGAGTCCTTCCCGCCTGACAGGCAGACCATTACTCGGTCACCCTGCCCGATCATGTGATAATCTTCGATGGCGCGTCCAACCTGGCGCCGGAGGCGCTTGCTGAGTTTGTCGAAGTTGCGTTTTCCCTTCGCCGTTTTGCGATGATCCGGCCGGTTCAAGGCTGTGGGATCAGCCTTGGCGGACCGGTCCGGCGAAGTGTCATACCGGGACGATGCGCGGGACATTGCAACTGGGGAGGTTTCCGCATCAAGCGGATTGGCTGCCCGCATGACACCTTCGGCTGAGCCCGGAATTTTCATCCGGGCGATTCTATCCCATAACCAACCTCCGGGGATGTGCAAGGGGCGATGAGGACTTTCATCAGATGGCTGTGGCGGCTGCTGGTTACCATCCTGCTGGTCGTCATCGTTCTGCCGCTGGCAGGCAGCCTGCTGCTTGATCAGGAGGACTACAAGTCTGCAATCTCGGACTGGGTCGAGAGCCGGACCGGTCACCATCTGGAGATCCGGGGAGATATCGGAATCCGTCCGAGCCTTGGCCTGATCCTGTATGCGGAGGACATCCGCCTCGAAAACGCGGACTGGAGCGACCATCCGGATGCATTGCGGGTAGCCAGGGTCGAGGCGCGCGTTTCAATCCGGGAACTGCTGCGGGGCAGCGTGGTCGTGGAGCACGCCCTACTGCGGGAGGCCGGACTCCTCGTGGAACGGGATTCCTCCGGGAAATACAACCTGAGCCTGGGCGGCGGTTCATCGGCGGGCGCCCTCCGGTCCACGGCTGCGCCGGGATGGCTCGATATCCGGTCCGTTACGCTTGAACAGGTCAGGATGCAATTCTTCCTCAAGTGGAGAAATTGGGATGTGCAGATAGACAGTGCGACCATCGCTGCGGAGAGTCCGGATACCCCTGTGAGCGTGGATCTCAATGGCACGCTAAACACGGTGCCTGTCACGGTCAACGGAACCCTGGGAACAATCGCGTCGTGGCTTCAGCGCCGGAAATCGGACGCGGACCTGACCCTGGTCGCTGCGGGCGAGCACGCACTCAGGGCAGTGGGGACGGTCGGGGACGTTCTCGTCTGGCGCGATCTGGACCTCGAGCTGGATGGCGGCATTTCCCGGTTGCGGGACATCACGCCCTGGTTCCGGTTTCGCCCGCTGGACCTTGACAGTATCCAGCTGTCCGGGCGCCTGGTCCAGCCCGGGTCGATTGCTACGATGCGGCTGGAGGACCTGACGGGCCGCGCCGGGTATCACGGGATTCCTCTCCATGCCAGCGGCAGTGTCGGCCGGCTGGTCAGCCTGGCGGAGATCCAGGTCAACGTGCGCGCCGATGACGACTGGGACATCAGCGGACTGCCCCTGGGCGATGTGACCAGACTCAACCCAAGGATTGGTTTCGACGCGGTCCTGACCGGTGCGTCGTACCGGCTGCACATGGACGTCTCCCGTCTTGCGGTAACCGCGGCGGGTGTGACAGTCACGGCACAGGGGCAGGTGGAAAATGCCAGCCGGCTGTGGGGGACGGGCCTTCCGCTGCAACTGACGGTACAGGACATCCAGGGTTTGGGTAAAGCCTTGGGCAGATCCTGGCCCGCATCCGGCGGACTCAATGGCAATGCTGTCCTTAACAGGGACCGGTCCGGGTTCGTCCTCGAGGACCTTCGGATGCAGACCACCGGTGAACTGCTGGCACTTTCGGGCCATGGCCGCATCGACGGGATTGGCCGGGAACCGGTGGGCAGCATGCGTATCAGCGGAAGCGTCAAGTCCGGATTTTTCGCCCGCAATGCATGGGTGCCGGCTCTTCATCCCAAGGTTGCCGACGTGGAGGCCGTATGGCGGTTGGCCGGCACAAGACATAACCTGGCGGTGGAAAACCTGCTGCTGGAATTCCCCGGCGGGGAGTTGCGTGGCTGGGGTGACATCCCGGACCTGGAATCTCCCGGCGCCCTGACCCTGGGTCTTGAGGGTACGCTGTGGGATGCCCGGACATTCGGGTCGGCACATCAACAGGAATGGCCGGAACTGCCGGAACTGAAACTGGCCGGAATGCTGCACGGCGAAGGCGCGGGCAACTGGCGCATCGACGATGTCGAAGTTTTCGGTGAAGAGGGGGGCGAGAGTCTGTCGATGGCAGGAAACATGGCGCTGCCACGGGGCCGGGCGGTCCCCAGACTGGATGTCAAGGCAGTGGTGAGCCCGGAATCGCTGGCACCCTGGGTCCGTGAGAGGCCTGCGGGGGACAGACTGGTTGAACACCTGGAGCCCGTGCATGCGCAGTTCGGCCTGCGCGGCGGTGCGGAGGGGGCCATGTCGCTGGAAGGCCTCCGGATGACTTCAACATGGGCGGGCGCGGAACTGGTGGTGACGGGCGAGGTATCCTCGCTGAATCCGATGCGGGGTTTTCTGGATGTGTCCCTGTCCGGCAGACCCGCCGCGCTGCCGGATTTTTCGCGGTACCGCCTTCCGGCCATGGAGGCGGTGAACCTGTCTTTCGTGATGCCGCTGCCATGGGATGGCGAGGGGCTTGAAGGCTTCAGGCTGAAGGCCCGGTCCCAGGGCGGATCGCTGGATCTGCACGGAGACATATCCGGCCTGAAACCGCTCAAGTTCGACAATATGCGCCTTGTGCTGGAATACAGGGACCTGGCGGAACTGGTTCCGGGGCAATGGAAGCTCATGCCGGGAAATCCCTTCATGATGAACGCATTGCTGGGAATGGAGGCTGGTGTCCTCGCCGCGGACGGTTCCGCCCGTCTCGGGGAGAGCGTGATTGAAGGCACTGCCAGCTGGCGGGCGCCCGGCGACGACGGAAGAACGGGGCTGAATGCGGCCCTGCGGGTGGATCAGCTGGACATGAAGACCCTGTTCCATCCGGCTGAAAAGACCCCCCGGGTTTTTTCCGATAACCCGTTGCTGCCGGCATGGATGCTGCAGTCGGACGGAACATTGATGCTTGAGATTGCCGACTACTGGGGTCGCACTACGCACTTGCGGGATCTCAGGCTTGACGCCAGCATGGATGGGGGTTCGGTTACGACGGACTTCGAGGCCTATCTGGGGGATGGCGTGCTGTCGAGCAGCATACGATTGCCGAAGGGGGGGGAGACAAGGGTGAAACTGGGGGTGAAGAACCTGCCGGCCGAATCATTGCGGGCCCTTTCCAAAGGCAGGGCGTTCACGGGCGGAGTGATTGACGCGGATATCACGCTTCGGGGTCGGGAACAGTCCATGGCGGGCCTCGTGGACCGGGGCGAGGGGCAGATCAGGCTCAATATCCGCCAATCCAGGATATACGGCAAGGCGTTGGGGACCGTAGGCGGGGACCTGGTCACCAATTTTCTCTCCGCCGCCAACCTGTTCGACCGGAACAAGGATTTTGCGGATGTGGAATGCGGTGTCCTGTATCTTGATATCGGGGAAGGAAAGGCGGTGACGCGCAACGGTCTCGCGCTCAAGACGGACAGGGTGACCATCCTCGGTGGCGGCGAGATCACTTTTCCCGGCGAGAAGATCGATATCTACCTGACCCCGAAGGCGCGCGAGGGGCTCGGCATCAGCGCCAGTTCCATTGCCAGGGTGATCCAGCTTGGTGGCACCCTGAGGGCGCCGGAAATCGAGGCGGATCCCAAGGGCCTTCTCGCAACGGGTCTGAACCTGGGTGCCGCGATACTTTCCGGCGGCGTCACCCTGGTTGCGCTCGGACTGTTCGACCGGTTCCATGCAAATTCGGATGTCTGCACCATCGCCAGGGGTGAACAGGAACTGGGTGAGATCGATCTACTGAAGCTGCCCGAATCGAAAACGGATAGGCGATAGGAACAGCCCATGAGCGCATTGCCCTGCAGCCCCGCCGCGGAAAGGAACAAGGCGCCGATCCTCGATGCACTCCGCACCCGAATCCGGCGGGGACAGTCGATCCTGGAAATCGGGTCCGGTACCGGCCAGCATGTCGTCCATTTCGCCTCGGCGCTGCCCGGGATTCACTGGGTGCCCTCGGAACATCCGGAAGCGGTGTCCATGCTGCGGGCCAGGGTGGAGGCGTCGGGCCTGGCCAATATCGATCCTCCCCGGATTCTCGATGTGGCTTCAGCCTGGCCGTCGCTGGAGGTGGAGGGGGTGTATTCCGCCAACACTGCCCATATCATGAGCTGGGAGGAGGTGGGCTGCATGTTCAGGGGGGTTGGGCAACTGTTGCGCGGTGGCCGGTTCTTCCTGTACGGGCCGTTCAACCGCGACGGACGGTACACCAGCGCGAGCAACCAGGATTTCGACCGGAGTCTGCGAATGAGGAATCCGCGCATGGGCCTTCGCAACGATGTCGATCTGGTTGCACTGGGCCGGCAGTGTGCGCTGGAATTGCAAGATGATCTTGAGATGCCGTCCAACAACCGGATGCTGGTCTGGCAGAGCATTCGGACCCCAATCGACGGTATGGGAGGGGCAAGTGGGAATTGAGCAGGCCGAAGAGGCACCGTTTCGGTGCAATCCGGTTGCAAAATGCACCAGGATATGACATTTTCCCGCCGGGCCGATCCCGTATTGATCAGTAAGATTTTGAAAAGACGGGGAATGGTGATTTGGCACGGAATTTGCTATCAGACAGCCGAGCCGGAATTGCCGGACCAAACCGTTTTCACCATCCACAATCCAATCCAGCAGAGGTTTTTCTAGAATGTCTTCAGAAGTCATGAAATTATTGCAGGAGAGCGAAGCGAAATTCGTAGATCTCCGGTTTACCGACACGAAGGGTAAGGAACAGCATGTCACCATACCGGTCTCGGTGGTGAATGAGGAACTGTTCGAGGACGGCAAGATGTTTGACGGCTCATCCATTGCAGGATGGAAAGGCATCAATGAGTCGGACATGATCCTGATGCCCGATACCGATACTGCGGTAGTGGACCCTTTTTCCGATATCGCTACCGTGAATATCCGCTGTGATGTCATTGATCCGTCCGACATGCAGGGCTATGACCGGGACCCGCGTTCCGTCGCCAAGCGCGCCGAAAACTATCTTGCGTCCACGGGTATCGGTGACACCGCCTATTTTGGACCGGAAAACGAATTCTTCCTGTTCGATTCCGTGCACTGGGGCAACGAGATGGGGCATTCGTTCTACGAAATCGACTCCAGCGAGGCCGCGTGGAATTCCGCCAAGGAGTACGAGGACGGCAATATCGGCCACCGGCCGGGCATCAAGGGCGGGTACTTTCCGGTGTCGCCGGTGGACAGCCAGGGCGATGTTCGTTCCATGATGTGCCTCACCATGGCCGAGATGGGACTCGACGTGGAGGTGCATCACCACGAGGTGGGCACTGCGGGCCAGG
Organism: Gammaproteobacteria bacterium; assembly: GCA_009842505.1. Classification (GTDB taxonomy): domain Bacteria; phylum Pseudomonadota; class Gammaproteobacteria; order Arenicellales; family Poriferihabitantaceae; genus VYFG01. The sequence goes on along the minus strand of VYFG01000147.1, from coordinate 38,011 downwards.
GCGAGATCGGCGCCAGATTCAACACCCTGGTCAAGAAGGCCGACGAGGTGCAGATCTACAAGTATGTCGTGCACAACGTGGCCCATACCCACGGCCTGACCGCGACTTTCATGCCGAAGCCCATTGTCGGTGACAACGGCAGCGGCATGCATGTGCACCAGTCCCTTTCCAAGAACGGCGAAAACCTGTTCGTCGGTGACCTGTACGGCGGGCTGAGTGAAACCGCGCTCTACTACATCGGCGGCATCTTCAAGCATGCCCGCGCCCTCAATGCCTTCACCAATCCCAGCACCAACAGCTACAAGCGCCTTGTGCCGGGGTTCGAGGCACCCGTGTTGCTGGCCTATTCGGCCCGGAACCGCTCCGCATCCTGCCGGATTCCCTACGTGGCGAATCCCAAGGGTCGAAGGATAGAGATCCGGTTCCCGGATTCCACAGCCAATCCCTACCTTGCCTTTTCCGCCATGCTGATGGCGGGTCTCGACGGCATCCAGAACCGGATTCATCCCGGCGACCCGGGCGACAAGGACCTCTACGATCTGGAGCCGGAAGAAGAGAAGCAGATTCCCACTGTGGCTCACAGTTTTGATGTGGCCCTTGAGGCACTGGACCAGGATCGGGGGTTCCTGCTTGCCGGGGATGTCTTCAGCAGTGACTATATCGACGCCTACATCGAACTGAAGATGGAGGAGGTTACCCGGCTGCGGATGGCAACCCATCCCGTGGAATTCGATATGTACTACAGCCTCTGACCCGGAGCTGCAGACCCCGCCCTACGGGGCGGGGGAGGTTGGCGCGGATGGTGCAGCCGTCTTGTGTCTGATGCCGTACAGTCGATGTTCGGGGGACGGAAGCCAGATCAGCCAGTGAAGCGAGTGCTGCCGCAATGCCGCCAGCAGCAGGAACCCACCGGAACGGGTCCCATGGAAAGACCTCCCATGGGTGCCGTGGGAATCCCCGGCCTTCAGGCCGGGGAGGATGACACAGAATCCCGGTCTGCCCCCGTTCCGGCAGAGGCTTTTGACCTGAATGGCACCGTCATGGTGCAACCCCGGCCCTGTCCGCCCATGCTTGAAGATGCGTTCAAGATTCTCCAGCAGCAGTCCACCAGCATCACCTTACTGGATGGGGACCTGACCGTGGTGTATCTGAATGAATCCGCGGAATCCCTTCTCAACACCAGTCTTCGACGTGCTGGCGGGCAACCGTTGACCAGATTGGTCCGGGGCGGGAAACAGTTGTCCGATGCCTGTCGCCGGGTCCTGCGGGAAGGCGGGCAGATCAGGTTGCGCAACCATGAACTGTTGCTGTTCTCCACGACCATGGAGAAGCACATGGACTGTGTGATCAACCGGATGGATGACGGACATGGAGGACGGCTCATCCTAGAAATGACGGAAATCGAACCCAGCGGGAAACTCGTTCGGGACGCGGAGTTCCTGCAACGGCAACAATCCAATCAGGCGGTCATTCGCGGTGTGGCCCACGAGATCCGGAACCCGCTGGGAGGAATCCGCGGCGCCGCGCAGCTTCTCGCCGAGGAGGCCGGCAGCGAGGCGTTCTCGGAGTACACCGGGATCATCATCCAGGAGGCTGACCGCCTGACCGAGCTGGTCAACCGGATGCAGGCCAGCACCCGTGCCGATCTGGATGAGCAGGTCAACATCCACCGCGTGGTCGAGCACGTGCGCCAGCTCCTGAACGCTGAAGTCGAAGGGAGTTACCGGCTGCTGCAGGATTACGATCCGAGTTTGCCGCGGGTGCGGGGCAATCGCGACCTGCTGATCCAGGCCCTGCTGAACGTCATGCGCAACGCGGTGGAGGCACTGGAGGGGCAACCGGGGGAAAGACGCATCGTGGTCCGCACGCGCATCGATTACATGGCATTGGCGGGTTGCCGGAGGCAGGTTGTCAGGGTGGAGGTGGTTGACAACGGCCCGGGGGTCGACCCCGACATCGAATCCCGAATTTTCGACCCCATGGTCACCGGCAAGGCCGATGGAACGGGGCTCGGCCTGCCCATTGCCGCAGAAATCATCACGCAGCACGGCGGCGCGCTGGACTTTGCCAGCAAACCGGGGGAAACGGCATTCAGGCTGTTTCTTCCCGTCGACGGGGCTTTGCAACATTGACCGATCGCGGACGGGGCAATGTCTGGGTGGTGGACGACGATGCGTCCATTGGCTGGGTGCTGGAAAAGGCGCTGACCCGGGAAGGTTACGCCGTGGAGCGTTTCGAGAGCGCCCAAGCCATGCTGGCGGCGCTTGAACGCCGTCCGGACAGCGGCCCCGACGTTGTGCTTTCGGATATCCGCATGGAAGGCATGGGCGGATTCGAACTGGTGGACACTCTCCACGATGTGGCCAAGGGGCTTCCGGTCATCATCATGACGGCTTACGGGGATCTTGACAGTGCCGTGAACGCCTATCGGCACGGGGCGTTCGAATACCTCACCAAACCCTTTGACATCCGGGAAATGCTGTCCCTGGTCGAGAGGGCCTGTCATCAGGGAATGACGGTCGGCGCCAACGGCGATGATGATTCCAGGGACCGCGTCATGATGGGGGAAAGCGCCGCGATGCAGGAGGTTTTCCGGATTATCGGCAGGCTGTCATCGTCGGACATGAACGTACTCGTACGCGGCGAATCCGGCACCGGCAAGGAACTGGTGGCCAATGCCATCCACCGCAACAGCCCCAGGTCCGATCAGCCGATGATTGCCATCAATACCGCGGCAATTCCCTCGGAGTTGCTGGAATCAGAGCTCTTCGGACATGAAAAAGGCGCTTTCACCGGCGCCCACGGGCGCCATATCGGACGATTCGAACAGGCGGACGGCGGCACGCTGTTCCTGGATGAGATCGGGGACATGCCCGCAGGCCTGCAGACCCGCCTCCTGCGGGTGCTGTCGGAGGGTCGCTTCTACCGGGTCGGCGGCAGGGATGAAATCCGTGTTGATGTTCGTGTCATCGCAGCCACGAACCAGGACCTGGAAGCCCTGGTGTCCACCGGCGCATTCCGCAATGACCTGTTCCACCGGCTCAATGTGATCGCGATTCACACGCCCCCGCTCCGGGAGTGCCGCAGCGACATTCCCATGCTGGTCACGCACTTCCTGCGGCAGACTGCTCTGGAACTGAGGCTGGATGTCAAGCAATGCTCGCCGGAGGTGCTTGCGGTGATGCAGGCCTATCAGTGGCCGGGAAATGTCCGTGAACTGGAAAACATGGTGCGCCGGCTGACCGTGCTCGCTCCGAGCAAGGTAATCCAGGTCGCTGACCTGCCGGGGGAGATGCTGGCCCGGGAAACGCGGGACGAGGGCTGGGTGTCCGCGCTGGCGGACACGGCACTGGACAGGCTCCGCGGAGGAGAGAAGCGTCTGGCGCAGAGCATGGGAGCGCAGTTCGAGACCGCGCTGATCCGTGCCGCTCTCACCCACAGCCGGGGTCACAAGCAGAAAGCAGCCGAACTGCTGGGCTGGGGACGCAACACGCTGACCCGGAAACTGCGGCTTCGGCGCCTGGAATGACGGTCCGTTTCAGGTCGGGAATTGCAGCTTGAAGCAGGCCATGGGGACCCCAAATAAAGTAAAATCTGTAATCCTTTCCTGAGAGTACATCCGCATGCCCTGGAATCAGCCCGGATCCAACGGGGACGAACGCGACCCGTGGGGTCGTAACAACGGTGGCGGCAACGGCCGTCGCCGCCGTGGAGGCGAATCACCCCCCGACCTCGATGAAATGTTCAAAGATGCCAAACGGCGGATCGATTCGTTGTTTGGCGGACGTCGCGGGGGCGGTTCCGGCGGCGGACGGGGTGGCCGCTCCGGATTCGGCGAAGGCATCAGTTCCACCATGATCCTGATCCTGGTGCTGGTGGGTCTGGGCGCCTGGGGATTCAGCGGATTCTATACCGTGCAGCAGGGTCAGCAGGCCATCGAGTTGCGCTTCGGGGCCTATTCCGAAACCAAGGGTGCGGGACTGCGGTGGCATTGGCCGACACCCATCGAAAAGATCGAGGTCATCAACACCGACAAACTCAACACCGTCTTCGTGGGATACCGCGAGTCGGCCAGGGGCAAGCAGCTGGTTCCCATCGAATCGCTCATGCTGACCCAGGACGAGAATATCATCGACATCCAATTCGCGGTGCAGTACGACATCAAGGACCCGCGGGATCTCCTGTTCAATGTCAGCGAGTACAACCCGAGGGATGTGGCCGAGAGCGTGGTCCGGGGCGCCACCGAAAGTGCGGTACGGGAAATCGTCGGCCGTAACACCATGGACTTTGCCATCACCGAGGGACGCGCGGAACTTGCAGCGGAAACCAAGACGCTGGTCCAGGACATTCTCGATCGCTATGCGACCGGTATCAACATTCGCGCCGTGGAAATGCAGGATGCCCAGCCGCCCGCCCAGGTGAAGGACGCATTTGACGATGCGGTGAAGGCCCGTGAGGACGAGCAGCGTCTCAAGAACCTTGCCGAGGCCTACGCGAATGATGTCATTCCGCGGGCCCGCGGTGCCGCAGCGCGCATCACCCAGGAGGCAGAAGCCTACAAGGCCACTGTCATCGCCCGGGCGGAAGGCGAGGCATCGCGCTTCGATCAGGTGCTCGACGAGTACGAGAAAGCGCCCGAGGTCACCCGCGACCGGCTGTACCTTGAAACCATGGAGGGTGTTCTGTCCCGCTCCAGCAAGATCGTGATCGATCAAAAGGGCGGCAACAGCCTGATGTACCTGCCGCTGGACCAGATACTGAACCGGCGTGTCACCGCCGGCGGCGCCGGTGGCGGCCAGGACTTCAGCGGGGTGGACGAGGTCGGCTCCACGTCGACTTTCAACCAGGGACTGCGTACCTCATCCCGCAACAGCGAAAGAACCGGGAGGAACTAGGACATGAGATCGAAAAGCACCATATTCCTTGTTCTGGCGGCATTGATCGCGGCTGGCCTGTTTTCGGTTTTCTACTATGTCGACGAGCGTGAGCGCGCGATCAAGTTCAAGTTTGGCGAGATTGTGGATTCCGGTATCGAACCGGGCCTCAACTGGAAGCTTCCCTTCATCAACAACATCCGCTATTTCGATGCCCGGGTCCAGACCATGGATTCGGACCCGGAACGCTACCTCACCGTGGAGAAGAAGACCCTGGTGGTGGATTCCTTCGTCAAGTGGCGTATCGATGATGTGCACGAATACTTCACGCGGTTACAGGGACGTCTCAGCAATGCCCGGTCGAGACTGGCCCAGAGGGTCAACGACAGTCTCCGCCAGGAATTCGGCAGGCGGACCCTGCAGGAGGTGATCTCCGGGGACCGCACGGTCATCATGGAGGCCGTGCGCCAGGCCATGGTCGAGGAGGCGAAGCAGTTCGGTATCGAGGTGATCGATGTGCGTCTCAAGCGGGTGGACCTTGATCCCGCCATCAGTGACGGTGTCTACGCCCGGATGCAGGCTGAGCGGCAGCGTGTGGCGAAGGAACTGAGGGCCCAGGGTGAGGAGGAAGCGGAAAAGATCCGGGCGGATGCGGATCGCCAGAGGGATATCCTGCTCGCCAACGCCCGCCGGGATGCCGAACGCGTCCGGGGTGAAGGCGACGCCACCGCCACGGGCACCTACGCTGCGGCATTCAATCAGGACAGGGATTTCTACAACCTGTACCGCAGCCTGAACGCATACACGAAAACATTCAGCGGCAAGGACGATCTCATGGTGATCGATCCGAGTTCGGAGTTTTTCCGTTATTTCAAGCAATCCGGCGTCGATGGCCCGCCGCCGCTCCTGCCCGGAGGTGGTTGACCGGATTTTGCGTTTCAATCACGGCGGCCGCCTGCGGGCGGCCGCTCTGCGTCTGACGGCGATTTCCTCGGCATGAACCTCCAACCCGGCCCGCCAATTTCCCATGATCTGGAATGACCTGCTGGCTGCATTTGCGCTATATTTGGTGCTCGAAGGGATACTGCCATTTCTCAATCCAGGTGCATTCACCCGGCTCATGAACCAGATTTCCCACTTGCCGGAACGACAACTCCGGCGCGTGGGGTTTGCCTGCATGCTCGCAGGTGCTGTCCTGCTGTATCTGGTCCGCTCCTGAACCTGTTTCAAGAACCAGCTCCCGTCCATTGAACATGTCGAGATACGTCGTATTGCTCGGCACCCAGTGGGGTGACGAAGGGAAGGGCAAGATTGTCGATCTGCTGACGGAGAAGGCGGATGCGGTGGTTCGTTTCCAGGGTGGCCACAATGCCGGCCATACGCTGGTGATCAACGGCATAAAAACCGTGCTGCACCTGGTGCCTTCGGGAGCAATGCGGCCGGAGGTGGAGTGCCTGATCGGCAATGGCGTGGTGGTGAACGTGGAGCAGCTGCTGAAGGAAGTCCGAGAACTGGAGGAAATCGGGATTTGCATTCGTGACAGGCTGATGGTCAGCCCGGCCTGCCCGCTGATCATGCCCCATCATATTGCCCTCGACATCGCCAGGGAGGCGGCGCGGGGCGAGGGCGCCATCGGCACTACCGGCCGGGGTATCGGCCCCTGCTACGAGGACAAGGTGGCCCGCCGCGGCCTGCGCCTAGCGGACCTGATGCGGCCGGACCTGTTCGCCGAGAAACTGCGCTCGGTCATGGAGTATCACAACTTTGCCCTGGAACGGTATTTTGGCGCGGAGAAGGTGGATTACCGGCAGACCCTTGATCAGGCCATGGAACAAAAGGAAATGATCTCGGATCTGATCGATGACGTATCCACCCGTCTGTACCGGCTGCGCAGGCAGGGCAGGTCGGTCATGTTCGAGGGGGCCCAGGGCATGCTGCTGGACGTTGACCACGGGACCTATCCGTATGTCACCTCGTCCAACACCACCGCCGCCGCCGCCGCGGTCGGCAGCGGCATCGGTCCGCTGGAACTTGACCATGTGCTGGGAATCGTCAAGGCATACACCACCCGGGTCGGCTCCGGACCCTTTCCCACGGAACTGTTCGACCGCGTCGGCAGGCATCTTGGTGACCGCGGGCATGAATTCGGGGCCACCACCGGACGTCCTCGCAGGTGCGGCTGGCTTGATATCGTGGCCCTGCGCAGAACCGCCCAGGTCTGCGGGCTCAGCGCGTTGTGCGTGACCAAGCTGGACGTCATGGACGGCTTGGAAACGGTCAGGATCTGCACCCGGTATGAACTGGACGCTCAGGAGGTGGACCTGCCACCGTACGGCGCGGAGGCGATGGCCAGGTGCCGCCCGGTGTACGAGGAACTCCCGGGCTGGGAAAGGAGCACGGCGGGTGCGCGCAGTTTCGATGAACTTCCGGCCAATGCGCGGGCGTACCTGGACCGAATGTCCGAACTGTGTGAACTGCCCGTGGATATCGTATCAACAGGCGCGGAACGTGATGACACCATCATTCTTCGCCACCCGTTCGACTGACGGCAAGAACACGAACACCGAGTTTCTGAATTACCGGAGATAATCATGCAACTGTCCAATCCTGCTCTTTTTCGTGAGCGGTGCTACATCAATGGCGCCTGGCGGGATGCCGAAGGCGGTGAAACGCTTGCAGTGACCAACCCTGCCAATGGTGACGTGATCGCCAGAATCCCGAAAATGGGTGGGGCGGAAGCAAGGGAAGCCATTGGTCATGCCCGGGATGCGCAACCGGGGTGGAGCGGTCTGCTGGCCAAGGAACGCGCCGCGGTCCTGCGCCGCTGGTTTGATCTCATGATGGAGAACCAGGAAGATCTGGCACGGCTGATGACCCTAGAGCAGGGCAAGCCGTTGGGCGAGGCCCGCGGTGAAATTGCCTATGCGGCATCCTTCCTCGAATGGTTCGCCGAGCAGGCAAAGCGGGTCAATGGCGAGATCATTCCCCAGCATCAGAACGACAAGCGGATCGTTGTCCTTCGTCAGCCAGTAGGGGTTTGTGTCGCCATCACGCCATGGAATTTTCCGTCCGCCATGATCACCCGCAAGGTGGCGCCGGCACTCGCCGCGGGGTGTGCGGTGGTGGTCAAGCCCGCCACGCAGACACCGCTGTCCGCCTTGGCGCTGTGCGAACTGGCGGAGCGGGCGGGAGTGCCTGCCGGGGTTCTCAGTGTGGTGACCGGATCCTCGGGCGAAATCGGCGATGAAATGACATCCAATCCCCATGTCCGGCACCTCAGCTTTACAGGTTCCACGGAAGTGGGCCGGCTGTTGATGCGGCAGTGCGCGGATTCCGTGATCCGGGTGGCGCTGGAACTCGGCGGCAATGCACCGTTCATCGTATTCGATGACGCGGACGTGGATGCGGCGGTGGAAGGCGCGATCATGTCGAAGTACCGCAATGCCGGCCAGACCTGCGTCTGCTGCAACCGTATCTATGTTCAGGACGGCGTATACGAGAAGTTCGCTGCCAGGCTGGTTGAAGCCGTGGCCGGGATGCAGGTCGGTGACGGGCTCGACGACGGCGTCGTCCAGGGGCCGCTGATCGACATGAACGCGGTGGAGAAGGTGGAGGATCACATCGCCGATGCTGTTGGCCGGGGCGCGGAAATCAGGCTCGGCGGCGGGCGGCACCCACTGGGCGGCACTTTTTTCCAGCCCACCGTACTGGCCAATGTCTCCGCCGACATGAAGGTGGCCAGGGAAGAGACATTCGGCCCCCTGGCACCGCTGTTCCGCTTTTCGGAAGAAGCGGAAGTCATCCGACAGGCCAATGACACCGAATTCGGCCTGGCGGCCTATTTCTACAGCCGTGACCTGGCCCGCACCTGGCGGGTGTCAGAAGCCCTGGAATACGGGATCGTGGGAATCAATACGGGCATTATCTCCAACGAGGTCGCGCCTTTTGGCGGTGTCAAGCAGTCCGGCATCGGCCGTGAGGGCTCCAGTCACGGCATTGACGAGTACCTGGAAATGAAATATCTGTGCATGGGCGGAATCAACTGACCCCGCCGGATGCATTGATCCGTCCAATGAGGAGGTCCCGCGGACTTCCCAAGTCGATCCGAGGCCAGCTTTCAGTCCGGCCCGTACGAAATCTCCACGTGCCAATCGCAGGAATGTGTGCCGGCATTGCGGAGCGGATGGTTCGGGTGGTGACAATCCGGCGCTAACCCGGGAAAACATGTAATTTTCATAAACATGCCATTTTCCTGGTATGGATTGTTCTATTGATATTGGGTATCACCAACGTTAGAATCTCATCAATGGAGTATTTTAATATATTGTGGTGATTAGGCTTTCTTGGCTCCTTGGAATTCGACAAAACTAACTGAATCGTCCTACGCATGACCATCTCAACCGATAAAATGAACACAGGGCTGAAATTGATTGCCATCGCCTTGGCCGCGACCTTGACTACAGGTTGTATCAGCGCGAAAAGCAAGCCCACGGAAGAAGCAGAGCCCGCTGCACCGCCCCCTGCTCCGGCACCTGAGGAGCCGGCTCCCGCCCCTGAACCGGAACCGGTCCCCGAGCCCGAACCCGTGATGGAGGAATTGACCAGCTGGACGGTTGTGGAAGGCAACAACCTCTGGATGATTTCCGGCCATGAGGAAGTTTACGAAGTTCCCGAGCAGTGGCCGCTGATCTACAAGGCAAATCTTGACCAGATCACGGATGCCGACCTGATTTATCCCGGACAGGTCTTGACCATTCCCAGGGACATGTCCCAGTCCGACATCGACGGCGCCGTCCAGCATGCCAAGACCCGTGGCGAATGGTCCCTTGGCCCGGTCGAGGAAACTGATATCGCATATATACAGAATTCCTCCAACTGATAATCCTGGCTCGGCTGACCTGCCGGACAACCGTCGTTAACGGATTCGGCGCAGACAGCCAGTTGTGCCACGCCTGACATCGACGGGGTGGCTGCTCCATAGACAAAACAAACCGGCCCCGGCCGGTTTGTTTTTTTCCGCCCGGCTGAACGTGGATCGACGGTAGCCGGAGGTTCCGGAGCGGTCCTTGGGTCAGAGCACCATCTTGTGGAGTTCGAATTCCAGGATGCCTTCCGCTCCCGCCGCCTTCAATGCGGGGATGAGATCCCGGACCTCGTTCCGTCCCACCACCGATTCCACCGCCATCCAGTCATCGCCATAAAGGGGGTTGATCGTCGGGGCGTGCAGGCTGGGCAGTTTCGACACCACCACATCCAGCTTGTCGGCAGGAACGTTCATTTTCAGCATCACCCTGTCCCGGGCGAGAAGGGCGCTGTTCAGGAGCAGGGCGATCTTGTCAATCCTGGATTTCTTCCAGGGGTCTTCAAGCGCATCCCGGTTCGCGATCAACACGGTGTGGGTGTGCAGAAGGTCGCAGACAATCCTGAGGCCGTGGGCCCGGATTGTGGTTCCGGTTTCCGTGATTTCCACCGCGGCATCCGCGAGGCCTTCCACCACCTTGGCCTCAGTGGCGCCCCAGGAGAACTGAACCTCGGCTTCCACGCCGCGTTCTGCCAGGTATTGCCGCGTGAACTGGACCAGCTCCGTGGAGACGACTTTTCCCTGCAGGTCGGATACGGACTGAATGGGTGAGTCGTTTTTCACCACCAGCACCCAGCGGCACGGCTGGTCCGCGGTTTTCGAGTAGACCAGTTCGGTCACGGTCACCACGTCGGCGCCGGTTTCCAGGATCCAATCCTGCCCTGTCAGTCCCAGATCCAGCGTGCCGTTTGCCACATAGGATCCCATTTCCTGGGAGCGAACCAGGGCGCAGGTGATCTCGTCGTCGTTGATGGACGGAAAATAGTTGCGTGCCCGGGTGCTGATTCGCCACCCGGCCTGATCAAACAGTTCCAGGGTGGCGGTTTCCAGGCTGCCCTTGGGGATGCCGAGTTTGAGTTTGTCCGGCATGATCAGGGCAGGTTCGAGACGATGGTGTCCACACTGTCCTTGGCGTCTCCGAACAGCATGCGGGTGTTCTCCTTGAAGAACAGGGGGTTTTCGACGCCGGCGTAACCACTGGCCATGGAACGTTTCATCACGATCACCGTCTTGGCGTTCCAGACCTCAAGGACAGGCATGCCCGCGATGGGGCTGTCCGGCTCGTCAATGGCGGACGGATTCACGATGTCGTTGGCGCCAATCACCATCACCGCGTCGGTTTGCGGAAGATCCTTGTTGATCTCGTCCATTTCAAGCACGATGTCGTAGGGCACCTTAGCCTCTGCAAGCAGTACGTTCATATGACCGGGCATGCGGCCCGCGACCGGGTGGATGCCGAATCGGACATTCACGCCCTTGTCCCGGAGTTTGCGTGTCAGGTCGGACACGGGATGCTGTGCATGGGCCACTGCCATCCCGTACCCCGGCACGATGACCAGGGAATCCACGTTGCCCAGCAGTTCCGAGGTGTCCTCGGCAGAGATCGGTACCACTTCTCCCTGTTCCCCGCCTGCATCGGGACCCCCGGCACTGGTGGTGCCGAATCCGCCCATAATCACGCTGACGAACTTGCGGTTCATGGCCCGGCACATGATGTAGGACAGGATCGCACCGGATGAGCCCACCAGCGCACCGGTGACGATCAGCAGGTCGTTGGACAGCATGAACCCTGTGGCAGCGGCGGCCCAGCCGGAATAGCTGTTGAGCATCGAAATCACCACCGGCATGTCAGCCCCCCCGATGGCCATCACCATGTGGACACCGAAGATCAGTGCCAGCACGGTCATGACGAGCAGGGGCCAGATACCCTCGATGGTACTGCCGGCGCCCAGGAAAACGTAGCCGAGCCAGATGCAGATCAGCAGGTTGGCGAGGTTCAGCCAGTGCCTTGCGGGAAGAATCAGTGCCCGGCTGCCGATCCTGCCGCTCAACTTGCCGAACGCGATCACCGAGCCGGTGAAAGTCACCGCGCCGATCAGCACGCCAAGGTAGATCTCCACGTCATGGATGGTTTTTTCCACCCCGGTGAAATGGATGTCCGGGTCGATGTAGGTGGCGAATCCCACCAGCACCGCGGCAAGACCCACGAAACTGTGGAGTATGGCAACCAGCTCCGGCATGGCGGTCATCTCCACCCTGGAGGCCACCCAGGCGCCGATGGTGCCGCCCACCAGCATGCAGGCGATGATGAGACCGTAATTTCCGACCTGGTCGGACAGCAGTGTGGCGATGATGGCAATCGCCATCCCGATGATGCCGTACACGTTTCCACGCCGGGCGGTTTCCTGGTGACTGAGGCCGCCGAGGCTCAGGATGAACAGAATGCTCGACAGGATGTACGCAGAAAGAATGATTCCGTAGTTCATGTCCGCCCCCTATTTCTGGAACATCTTCAACATCCGCTGGGTGACCAGGAAGCCACCTGCGATGTTGATGGAGGCGATGGTGACGGAAATCACCGCCAGGGTGACCCCGATCCAGCCGGGTGACGCAACCTGCAGCAGGGCGCCGATGACGATAATACCGCTGATTGCATTGGTGACGCTCATCAGGGGTGTGTGCAGCGCCGGCGTCACGTTCCAGATCACCTGCCATCCCACAAAGCAGGCGAGCACGAACACGATGAAGTGGTTCATGAAGCTTGCGGGTGCGACGGATCCCATGGCGAGGATGGCAATGCCCGCCACCGCCATTCCCACGACCGTGGACAGGGTGCGGTTCCTCGGTTCTTCCACCGGCGGTTCCTCGGGTTTGGATCTGGCCTGGGGCGCGGCGGAGAGTTTCACCGGCGGTGGCGGCCAGGTGACTTCGCCGTCCTTCACGACCGTGGCGCTGCGGATGACCTCGTCCTCCATGTCGACATTGAGCACACCGTCCTTTTCCGGTGTCAGGTCCGTGAGCAGGTGACGCACGTTGGTGGCATACAGCTGGCTCGACTGCGAGGCCATGCGGCTGGGGAAGTCGGTGTATCCGACGATGGTGACGCCGTTGTGGCGGACTACCTGATCGGGTTCGGTCAGTTCACAGTTGCCCCCCTGTTCAGCTGCAAGATCCACGATGACGCTGCCGGACTTCATGGAATCCACCATCTCGCGGGTGATCAGCTTCGGTGCCGGTTTCCCGGGTATCAGGGCCGTGGTGATGATGATATCCACCTCCCTGGCCTGTTCCGCGAACAGGGCCATCTCGGCCTTGATGAACTCCTCGCTCATGACCTTGGCATAGCCGCCTTCGCCGCTGCCTTCCTCCTCGAAATCCAGTTCCAGGAATTCCGCATTCATGCTTTCGATCTGTTCCTTGACCTCGGGCCGGGTGTCGAACGCCCGCACGATGGCGCCGAGACTGACCGCGGTACCGATCGCGGCGAGCCCCGCGACGCCGGCACCGATGATCATCACCTTGGCCGGCGGGACCTTGCCCGCCGCGGTGATCTGTCCGGTGAAAAAACGGCCAAAGTGCTGTCCTGCCTCGATCACCGCGCGGTAACCCGCGATGTTTGCCATGGAAGACAGCACGTCCATCTTCTGCGCCCTTGAGATGCGTGGAATCGCTTCCATGGCCATGGCCGTGGCCTTGCGTCCGGCGATTTCGTCCAGCAGCGCACCGCTCTGCGCCGGTGCGAGCAGGGCAATCAGGATCTTTCCCTCGCCCAGCAGTTCGGTTTCGGTCTTGCCGAGACTTTCGTGCATCTGCGGTGCCCGGACCTTGCAGACCAGTTCCGCCTGTTGCCACAAATCCGTTGTATCATCGATGATCGAGGCGCCTGCCTCGGCATATTCGTTGTCGGAGAAGCCAGCGGCTTGACCCGCGTTGGTCTCCACCAGGACCTCATGCCCCAGCTTGATTAGTTTACGGGTTTCGTCCGGCGTACATGCGACACGTCGCTCGCTGGCCTGGATTTCCCTTGGTATACCGATTTTCATAGACTTGGATCAAATGGAAAAGTTGAAGAATGGAAAATAAAGTGGGAAATCTGTCGCACGGGGTTGTTGTTTTCGTTTTATCCCCCGAAGGGCTTACCGGGTGGCATGCAACGGGCGTTGGCCGCGCGCACCACAGGTCATCAACCGGATGTATATCAGGAATAACTGATTCAATATGCGGGAATTTTCCGGAAACAGCCATTGGGCCGCAATGCTACCAAGGTGCGTTTATTTAACCAATATTCACAATGATAGATAGTCCTTCGTCCACTGACACAGATTTCAGGCCGGCTGACGATTCCGGCATCCCGGTGCCATCCCGTCACCAGATCATCCTATACCTGACAAAAATGGCCCGGCCGGTCGGCTTCGGGCAGTTGTGCCGTCACTTCGGTCTCGATGGGACCGAAGCCCGCCGTGCGGTCAGCGCCCGGGTGGAGAGACTCGGGCAACACGGTGTCGTGATCGTGGACCGGAAAGGCCGGCTGGCACTGCCCGACCGGATGGGAGCGTTTACCGGACGCGTGATCGGCCACCCCAAGGGCCACGGTTTTGTCCGTCCCGACACGGGCGGGGGCGACCTGTACCTGCATCACCGGCAAATGCGGAAAGTACTGCATGGAGACCGGGTGGTGGCGAAGCTGAAAGGCATCGATTCCCGGGGGCGCAAGGAGGGCGTGGTCATCGAGGTCATGGTGGATCCCGAGCGCGAGATCGTCGGTCATTTCCATGTCGAGGAGGGGGTGGGGTTCGTGGAGCCGGACGATTCCCGCTTTGCCAGGGAAATCGTGATACCCGCGGATCGATTCGGCAATGCCTGTTCCGGCGACATCGTGGTGGTGAAGATCACCCGGCATCCGGTACGGCACCAGCATGCGGTGGGCTCGGTCATCCATATCCTGGGCAGCGAGCTTGCCCCCGGAATGGAGACGGAAATAGCCATCCGCAAGCATGAGATTCCGTTGGACTGGCCCGGGGCGGTGGAGGAGCAACTGAAAAGGGAATGGCGCCGGCTGGGAACTGCCAGGATGGATCGCAGCCGCACGGATATCAGGAATCTTCCGCTCCTGACCATTGATGGCGCCGATGCCCGTGATTTCGATGACGCGGTGTTCTGCGAACGCGCCGGCCGCAGCGGTTGGCGACTGGTGGTGGCCATCGCGGATGTGAGCCACTACGTGCAGGCGAATACCCCCCTGGATCACGAGGCTCTGGTACGGGGAAACTCGGTCTATTTCCCCGCCCGGGTGGTGCCCATGTTGCCGGAGGCGCTTTCGAACGGCATCTGTTCCCTGAATCCGGACGAGGACCGCTGCTGCATGGTCTGCGACATGCGGATCAGCCGTACCGGGAAAATCCTTAAATTCGATTTCTATCCCGGTCTCATGCGTTCCCGGGCCAGGCTCACCTACGAGGCGGTCGCCCGTATCGTCGACGAACGTGACCGGACGCTACGCGGACAGTGGTCCCATGTCGCCGACGAACTGGACAACCTGCTGCGTCTCTACAAGGTGCTTGATGCGCAGAGGAATCAAAGGGGCACCATCAATTTCGAATTTCCGGAGCCGCTGATCCACTTCGACGACCGTCAGCGCATAGAGCGCATCTCCGTGCGCGAGCGCAATATTGCACATCGCATGATCGAGGAATTCATGCTGGCCGCCAACATCTGCGCCGGTGAACTGCTAAGGGACAGCCTGGGTGGTGAAGGGATCTACCGCAATCATGCGGGTCCGGATGCCCCGGCGCTGGACGACCTTCGCATCTTCCTCAAGGGCGTTGGTCTGCATGTTCCCGGTGGGGACAGCCCGGATGCTGCGGATTACGCCGCGGTACTTCAGCAGGCGGCAGGGCGTCCGGCAATACTGGGAGTCGTCCAGACCGTACTTCTTCGCAGCCTCAGCCAGGCGGTCTATGCATCCGAGCCCGAGGGGCACTTCGCGCTGTCCTACCCGGTTTATACCCACTTCACATCGCCGATCCGGCGCTATCCGGACCTGGTGGTGCACCGCCTGATCCGCAATGTCCTCTCGAGCAGGCGAAAGAGGGTGGTGCCGGCAGAAAGATCAGTGGGGGAAGTGGCGGAACATTGCTCGTTTACCGAGAGGCGCGCCGATGACGCCGTGCGGGACGTGGTGTCCTGGCTGAAGGCGGAATACATGCAGGATCGGATCGGCGAGGAATTCGAAGGCGTCATATCCGGGGTGAAGGAATTCGGCATATTCGTTCAACTCGACGAAATCTTCGTCGACGGCCTGGTGCATGTCACCGCCTTGGGCAGCGACTACTTTCACCATGACCCCCTGCGGTTCGAGCTTGCCGGAGAACGCAGCGGACGCCGGTTCAGGCTGGGCGACAGGCTGCGGGTGAAAGTCGCCCGGGTGGACCTTGATCTGGCCCAGGTGGATTTCGAACTGGTCCCGAAAAGCCGCGCATCCACCGACGAGGCTCCAGGAACCAGGCCCCGTCGCGGCAAGGGCAATGTCGGCAGATCTGCCGGACGCGGACGCCGTTCCAGATCCGGAAAACCGAAACGTGGTCAGAAAACCTGAAAAGGGCGATGCCGGCGATCAGCGCCTGACGGGCTTCCATTCGGTCCACTCGGCCCTGCGCCGGAATCCACGGGAGATTCTCGGCCTGTGGGTGGATGGCTCCCGCCGGGATTCCCGGATGCAGGCGCTGGTCCTTCTTGCGGAGCAATCCGGCGTCGAAGTGCACCGACAGTCGCGCCAGAGTCTTGATGCGCTTTCCGGCGGGGCACGGCACCAGGGCGTCCTCGCCATGCGCGCAAACCAAAGCAGGCAGGACACCGAACTGCCCCAGTTTCTTGACACCTTGGGGGCATCGCCGCTGCTGCTGATCCTCGACCGGGTGCAGGACCCGCACAATCTGGGGGCCTGTCTTCGCACTTCGGATTGTGCCGGAGTGGACGCGGTCATTGTCCCCAGGGATGGCGCTGCGCAGGTGAACGACACCGTCAGAAGGGTGGCAGCCGGTGCGGCGGAGCGCGTGCCCGTATACCGTGTCGTCAATCTGGCGCGCTGTCTCGGGGAATTGAAATCCCGGGGTATCTGGATTGTCGGCACCTCGGACAGTGCCGAACAATCCCTACATGAGAGCGACCTGTCAGGCCCGCTCGCCCTGGTGCTCGGGTCCGAGGGCAAAGGGCTTCGGCGTCTGACCCTGGAAGCCTGCGACAGTGTCATCCGAATTCCCATGTCGGGATCGGTATCCAGCCTCAACGTCTCCGTTGCCGCGGGTGTCGTACTGTTCGAGATCCGCAGGCAACGCGATGCCGGGAGAAGCACATAGTGTCTGACCGGTCACGGGATTTGGCCTGTTCCCGTTGCTATGTTAAAGTGCCCCGTCCGATCCTCACTCCCCGGACGCCATGGATCAGAAAACCGCTTCCCCTCGTACTGTCGAGGAAAAACCGAAAAGCACGCCGCCAGCGGACACGGTCGGGTTCAAACAGGCAGCTACCCGCTCCGACGCGGTTCGCGCATTTGAAAACGGCCAGTATCCCTACAATGACCGAATTCCCACAAAGGCCTATGAGAAGGAAAAGGCAGCCCTGCAGGTAGAGTTGCTGAAAGTACAGAAATGGGTCAAGGACACCGGGGAGAAGATCCTGATACTGTTCGAGGGCAGGGACGCGGCAGGAAAGGGCGGTACCATCAAGCGCTTCATGGAACACCTGAATCCCAGGGACGCACGGGTGATTGCACTGCAAAAGCCCACCGATGCGGAAAAATCGCAGTGGTATTTCCAGCGTTACATCACCCATCTGCCCTCGGGGGGCGAGATCGTCATGTTCGACCGGTCATGGTACAACCGGGCCGGAGTGGAACGGGTGATGGAATTCTGTTCCCCGATGGAGTATCTGGAGTTCATGCGCCAGTGCCCTGAAATCGAGCGCATGCTGGTACGCGCGGGCATCCGGCTTTTCAAGTACTGGTTCTCCGTTACGCGGGATGAACAAAGGACACGCTTCGACTCGAGGAAGGGAGATCCGCTGAAGCAGTGGAAGCTTTCGCCGATCGACGTCCAGTCCCTGGACAAGTGGGAAGATTACACGGAAGCCAAGGAGGCCATGTTCTTCTATACCGACACTGCGGATGCTCCCTGGGTCATCGTGAAGTCGAACGACAAGAAACGGGCGCGACTGGCCTGCATGCGGCATTTCCTTTCATCGCTGGATTATGACGGCAAGGACCCGTCCGTGGTCGGTGATCCTGACCCGTTGCTGGTAACCACCAGCGAGCATGTGATCGGCAACAGCCGCCATATCCTGGGCAAGAGCCTGCATCCGAAGCAGCGCAGGTGACCCGTGCCGGGTTCTCCCGGTTTCACCGGAATACTGCCGATCGCCGGACCCGGTTGATGCGGCCCGACGGTGCCGAAAAATGACCGTGAAGGGTATTCCCGGGTGCCGGGTAGGTTGCGGATGCGGGGGATGAACTGGGCCCGGTCCATCATCGCCCGCCCCCCGGCGCCAGGCCGGAGGGGTGGATCAGGGCAAAATCACAAGTCGAACAGGTCCAGGTATTTCTGGTAACCACTGGTGACCAATTCTTCCTTGGGTATGAACTTGAGGGAGGCCGAATTGATGCAGTAGCGAAGGCCGGTCGGTGCCGGTCCGTCGTTGAACACATGACCGAGGTGGGCATCGCCATAGCGGCTTCTCACTTCCGTCCGCGGCAGCCCCAGCTTGAGGTCGAGTTCTTCCACGATAAAGTGTTCGTTGATGGGCCTGGTGAAGCTTGGCCAGCCGGTGCGTGAATCATACTTGTCGGTAGAGGAAAACAGCGGCTCGCCACTGGTAATGTCGACGTAGATGCCCTCCGCCTTGTGGTTCCAGTACTCGTTCTGGAACGGCCGTTCGGTACCTTCGTGCTGGGTGACCTTGTACTGCAACGGCGTTAGCATTTCACGCAGTTTGTCGTCGCTGGGTTTGCTGTAGGCGAGCTGCTGGTCGGGGCTCTGTGACGACGATTCCTGGCTGGCCTGCGTCCCGCCGCTTGGCATGTATGCCGTCTTCAGGTCCTTCCCCCATGTTCTTTTCAGGTACTGGTCCCGTCCCGAGCCATGGCGGTAGACCTTGTAGCGCAGGGCGCTTTTGCGGTAGTAGTCCTGGTGGTAGTCCTCCGCTTCCCAGAATTTCTCGAACGGAAGGACTTCCACTGCCAGCGGTTTTGCGTAGCGGCCGGAAGCCTCCAGGGCTGCAAGGGATTCTTCCACCCACCGTTTCTGTTCGTCATCGTGGTAGAACACCGCGGGGCGGTACATGCTGCCACGGTCCACGAACTGGCCGCCGGCATCCGTGGGGTCGATGTCGCGCCAGAACCAGTGCAGCAGTTCGTTATAGGAAATCCGGGAGGGATCGAAGTGAATCTGTACTGTCTCGGTATGACCGGTCGTGCCGCCGACAACTTCACGATACGTGGGATTCTCGGTATTGCCGCCGGCAAACCCGGACACTGCCTCGACCACGCCGTCGATCTTTTCAAAAGTGGATTCGATACACCAGAAACAGCCGCCAGCGAAGGTGGCGATAGAATACGCCTCGGGCTTGGCCGGATCTTCAGCAGCGACAGCCGGGGAAATGCTGCCCTGCTTCAGCGGTGGCTGACCGAATCCGAGGACCACTGCAAGCGCAATGCCCACCGCGGCCGCTGCCAACAACAGGGAATTTTTCATGGTATTCACTCCGGGAACTTGTTCTTCCATTGAACCCGGATTGACCGAAAAGTTCAATATTCACCCCGATCTCTTGCAGTCTGGGGGCAATACTGTGATAGTTCCCGCTTTTGCGGTGTGGGAAAGATGACCAGTCTCAGCGTTAATCTGAACAAGATCGCGCTTCTCAGGAATTCCCGTGGAAGGGATTATCCCAATGTGCTCGACTATGCACGAAAACTGATCGACATGGGCGTACAGGGCATCACGGTCCATCCCCGGCAGGACGAGCGCCACATCAAGCGCACGGATGCCCTGGAAATCGGGGCCCTGCTGGCGGACGTGCCCGGGGTAGAATTCAACATCGAGGGATATCCTTCGGAGGATTTCATGGAACTGGTCGGGCAGGCACGTCCCGACCAGGTGACGCTCGTGCCGGACAGTGTGGACCAGTTGACCTCCGATCACGGGTGGCAGGTTCCTGCAAGCATGGATACGCTGGGACCGGCGCTGGAGAAGATCAGGGCTGCGGGAGCCAGGGGCGCCCTGTTTCTGGACCCCGATGTTGCCCAGGTGGAGGCCACTGCGGCAAGCGGCTATGACCGGATCGAGCTCTATACCGAGCACTATGCGGCAACATGGGGAACGCCGCTGCAGGATACCGTCCTGTCAACGTACCACCGCGCCAAGGACCGGGCGGTATTGCTCGGACTCGGGGTCAATGCCGGCCACGACCTGGATCTCCGGAACCTGGCCGATTTCCTGTCCATGGGAGATATTCTGGAGGTTTCCATCGGACATGCGCTGACGGTGGAGGCAATCGATGAGGGACTTCCCGGGGTGGTGGCCCGGTATCTCGCAATCTGCAGCAGCGCCTGAACGACGGGTCGCCCGGCCAGAGTCTTCCGGGATTGCCGTGCCGCACCCGGACGCTCCTCCCCCGGGAAGCCCGCCGGGGGTGTCGCGGTCCTGTCCGGTGACCTGTCGTCCGCGACCTGTTCCATTGCCGTTTGTGCGGGATTCGCGGACCAGATCGGGGAGTCTACAGAATCAGGGCTGCCGCCACCTTGCGTCCGTCACCAGCCAGGATGTTGTAGGTTCGGCAAGCAGCCGGGGTATCCATGATTTCCACCCCGATGCCCCGGTCCATGACGAACCGGTAGACCCGGGGCGGAGGGAATTCGAGGAACCGTCCCGTGCCAATCAAAACGACTTCCAGGTTCAGCTCAAGCAGCCCCCGGAGGTGACGTTCGGTGATGGCCGCCACTGCGTCGACGCCCCACAATTCCAGGATAAGGGGTGTTATGATCAGGCTTTCATTATAGGTCTTTCCCCCGATCGTGACACGGAAGCCATCGTCAACGGACTCAAGATGGCGGACGAAGTTCTCGGACTGTGGTCGTTCGAGTTGGATTTGCATTGGGGTGACTAATGGTTCGATAGGACTGACAGTTTGCACCGGTTGCCCGGACTGGGGAGCGCAACGCGGTGTTGGGACATCCTGCATCAATATTACCCGAGAATCATTGTGAAAGCTGTCAACATCGGATTGATCGGCCTCGGTACCGTGGGAAGCGGTACCGTGGAAATACTGCGTCGCAACAACCGGGACATATCGGGCAGGGCGGGGCGTGACATTCAGGTAAGCCGCATTGCGGTGCGTGACCCGGGCAAAGCCAGGGAAGTGGATATTGCCGGCATTCCACTCGGGGATGACCCGATGCTGGTGGTGGATGATCCCGAAGTCGAAATCGTGGTCGAACTTGTGGGTGGAGACACCCTGGCCCGCGAGGTGGTGCTGCGCGCCATCGAGAACGGCAAGCATGTGGTCACCGCGAACAAGGCGCTGATTGCCCTGCATGGCAATGAGGTGTTCGCCAAGGCGCAGGAAAAAGGCGTGATGGTGGCATTCGAGGCTGCAGTGGCCGGCGGCATCCCCATCATCAAGTCCCTGCGGGAAGGCCTTTCCGCCAATCGGATTGAATGGGTCGCCGGGATTATCAATGGTACCTGTAATTACATCCTGACCCGGATGGAAAACGACGGACTGGACTTCTCGGATGTCCTTCGGGACGCCCAGGCCCTGGGATATGCCGAGGCGGATCCGGCCTTTGACATCGAGGGCATTGACGCAGCACACAAACTCACGATCCTGGCTTCCATCGCTTTCGGCATTCCGCTTCAGTTTGACCGGGTTCATGTCGAGGGCATTACCGGGGTCAGTCTTGAAGACATCCGCTATGCCGGGGAACTCGGCTACCGCATCAAGCATCTGGGAATCACCAGGCGGCAGCACCATGGCATTGAACTCAGGGTGCATCCGGTACTGATCCCGGCGAAGCGGCTGATCGCGAACGTACACGGTGTGATGAACGCGGCGCTGATTCGGGCCGATGCCGTCGGACCGACGCTATTCTACGGCGCCGGCGCCGGCACCGAGCCCACGGGCTCTGCGGTGGTGGCGGACATCGTGGACGTGGTCAGGGCACTGACCAGCGATCCCGACAACCGCGTGCCGCACCTGGCATTCCAGCCCGGCGCGCTTGCGAGGCTTCCCATAATGCCCATGGAGGACGTGGTTACCGCGGGTTACCTGCGCTTGAGGGTGGTCAACCGCCCCGGGGTGCTTGCCGCAATCACACGTATTTTCGGTGACCGGGACATTTCGATTGATACCGTTCTGCAAAGGGGTCACGACGAGGAAAACGGGGAAGTCACCATCATCATGCTGACCCACAATACCCGCGACGAGAACCTGGCCGGCGCAATATCGGAGGTGGAAGACCTGTCCGTGGTGATCGGCAGGATCAACCTGATCCGCCTGGAGAATCTTGCCTGAAGCAAGCATAACCCCGAACTGCATCCGGGTTCCGGTATCCTTGTATTGCCGGATCGACCCGCCGGATTCGGGATGAGTCACGGGATGGGATTCCGGTATGGCCGGGAAGTGCGGTAGGGGTATTTCGGGTGAAGATGAATGCCGGTGACGGAACCATCCACGCGCCTGCAGGGAGGGTTCCCTTCCGCACCGGACGGCAACCCGTCCCGCAGTCATACGGCCGGATGGTGATGATTGCGATGACAGGAGCATTCGTTGCCGGGCAGCGGCTTATGGCTGGTTGCCGGATTGGCAGGATGGTGCGAAGCGGGGCCGTGGGGGTTTCCCTGACCCCGGCCGGACATGCCCCGGTGGACCCGGTAATACTCTGCATACGGGTTCCGGCGCGATGACACGTTACCCCACGGAGACTCCCGGCGGTTTGCGCGAAGCGGCGCCCGATACCGTCGGGGCCGGCTCCGGAGAATCCTCCTCGCCCGTCACCCAGGGAGCCCCGGGCGGACGCAAAATTGTTCGCAGGGACGTGGAGGGGAGGCCTGCCCCGTCCATTCCCAGTCTGCATCCCCTGTTGCAACGGATATTTTCCGCCCGGGGCATCCGGCTTGCGGCGGAACTGGAACATTCCCTGGAAAATCTGCCGTCCCCGTCACTGTTCAAGGACATGGATGTTGCCGTGGAACGCCTGATTCGAGCACTGGATCAGAATGAGGACATCCTGGTACTGGGGGATTACGATGCCGACGGGGCTACCGCCTCCGTGCTGGCCATGCTCGGACTGCGCTCACTCGGGGCCTCCAGGGTGGATTACCTGGTGCCGAACCGCTTCGAATACGGTTACGGACTGTCTCCGGAAATCGCCCGGGTTGCCGTTGACATGTCTCCGTCCCTTGTCATCACCGTCGACAACGGCATCTCCAGCGTGGAGGGCGTGCGGCTGCTGCGTGACGACGGAATCGATGTCATTGTGACGGACCACCATCTGCCCGGGGAGCATCTGCCCCCGGCCACGGCCATCATCAACCCGAACCAGGATGGCTGTTCGTTTCCATCCGGCAAGATCGCCGGTGTCGGGGTCGTGTTCTATCTCCTGCTGGCCCTGCGCGCGCGCATGCGGGAGCGGGGCGATTTTTCCACGGAAGGCGCGTCACCGCCCAACCTTGCCCGGTTCCTCGACCTGGTGGCACTCGGCACCGTGGCGGATGTTGTACCCCTGGACCATGTGAACAGGACGCTGGTGGCCCAGGGAATCGCACGGATACAAAGGGGGTATTGCCGCCCGGGAATCCTCGCCCTGCTTGAGGTTGCAGGCAGGAACCCGGCAGACACTACCAGCAGCGACCTGGGTTTTGTCGTGGCGCCCCGGCTGAATGCTGCCGGCAGGCTCGACGACATCGGACTTGGAATCGAGTGCCTGCTCACGGACGACGGGGCGCTGGCTGCCGGGCATGCGGAGAGACTGCATCAGATCAACACGGAGCGGCGCCAGATCGAGCAGCGCATGCAGCGAGAAGCCCTATCCATCGTGGCCGGAATGTCCCTGGAACGCGATTCACTGCATGGCATCTGCCTGTTCGCCAGGGACTGGCACCCGGGCATCACCGGACTGGTGGCCTCAAGGGTCAAGGATCGATACTTCGAGCCGGTGATTGCGTTTGCACCAAGTTCGGAAGGCAGGTTGTCGGGGTCGGCCAGGTCGATCCCCGGCCTCAATATCCGTGACCTGCTGGCGGATCTGGCAGCAGCCAACCCGGGCCTTGTGGAACGGTTCGGCGGGCATGCCATGGCCGCGGGCCTGACCATCCAGAACCAGGATTTCGAGGCATTCCGGTCGGCGTTCCGCAGCGCGGTCAACAGGCATTTCGAAGTGGCGCCTCCGAGCACTGAGATGCTCACCGATGGCCCTCTGGAGGAGGAGTTCTTCACCCGGGAGATCGCGGACATGCTGAGGAACGCGGCTCCCTGGGGACAACAGTTCCCGGTCCCGGTATTTGACAACGAATTCAGGGTGGTTTCCCATCGGGTAGTGGGTGGGCAGCACCTGAAACTGCGCCTGAGAACCAGGGACAGGCTCGTCGACGCCATTGCATTTCGTGTCCTGGAACCCGGCGAGGAGCCTTCGCTGCCGGACCGGGTTCGTGCGGTCTTCCAGCTTGATGTCAACCACTACCGGGGTGAAAGCACGCTGCAGTTGATCATCGAGCACATGGAGGCGGTCCCGTCCGGGCGTTCCGTGCCGGCAGGAGCTGTCCGGGAGCAGGATTGAGTTTTGCCCATCTTCCACTATACTGCGCCACAGCCCCTGATCGCGGCCCGCACTGCAACCTGATTGATGGATACCGACATTAACGACAGCGCCGTGGTGGAGCGGGTACGTGCGGGGGACAAGCAGGCATTCAACCTGCTGGTGGCGCGGTACCAGTACAAGATCCAGAACCTGGTGGCCCGGCTGATCAGGGACCCGGCAGAGCAGGAGGATGTCGCCCAGGAGGCGTTCATCAAGGCATATAGGGCCATTGGCAATTTCCGCGGTGACAGCACCTTTTACACCTGGCTCTACCGCATCGCCATCAACACGGCGAAGAATCACCTCGTAGGCGCCGGCCGGAAACCGCCTGCCAGGGACGTGGACGTGGATGATTCCACCATGCTGGGCCAGGTCGAGGGTCTGGTGGAGATGAACTCGCCCGAAGCCATATTGCAGAACGACGAACTGGTGAATACGATCAGGCAGGCGATCGCCGAACTGCCGGATGAACTCAGGGAAGCCATCATGCTGCGTGAGTTCGACGGGCTCAGTTACGAGGATATCGCCGATGTCATGGGTTGTCCCATCGGTACGGTGCGGTCGCGGATTTTTCGGGCCAGGGATGCCATCGAGCAGGCGATGGGCCTGCCCCTGAAATGATCCTGGGCAATTGCGGAACCGGGCGGCGATATCAACTGATCCGTGGATCCGATGAACTTATGCATTTGCCTGTTGACTAACATACTTATACGGTGACCGGGGTTTTCCGGATGAAATCATGAAAGAAACCATATCTGAAATCGTCGACCAGCGACTGGACCCGTCCGGTGCGGCCGGGGAGTTCAGCCGAATCGCCGCTGACGAAGAGCACTGCCGTGTGTGGCGCGACTATCATCTGATTGGCGATGTCATCCGGGGCGATGTCAGAACCACCGGCTCCTGCCTGCTCGGCCGGGTCCAGGCAGCCCTGGCGGAGGAGCCTGTCGTGGTTTCCCCTGACAGGAATACCGCGGGATATGCCCCGGAAACCACGCGCAGGGGACGGCCCGGCACCGACCCGTCCCGGAGCGAGGTGCTGAAGGCGGCGGGACTCTTTTCATTGGCCGCATCCATCGCCCTGGTTGCGGTCGTCACCCTGGTTCCCCAGGATCACGGCCCCCGCGAGGCTGCCGTGGCGACACGCATCACCGGCGCTGTCCCCGGTACGGATGCAGGGGGAGTGGCCGGCAGTATCCACACGAACCACTCATTTCAGACCGAGTTCGGGCAGATGCTGGCAGGGCACGGGGAATTTACCGGGTCCAGCGGGCTGAATGGACTCCTGTCCTATGCCAAGCTGGTCAGCAACCAGCCACTGGGGGAGTAGCGTTCGTGTATCCGGAGAACCCGGCGATGGCTGGTGCGGGTCGGATTCACATGCCGAGGTCCCTCAAGATCATCGCATGCGCGCTGGTTGCATTCGTGGTGATGCCGATTGCCAAGGCCGCGGATGTGGAGGAGTGGCTGATGCGGATCAACGAGGCTGCCGCCAGCAGGAGCTTCGTGGGCAACTTCGTCTATGTGCATGACAACCAGATCGAGGCCATGCATGTGGTCAGGCGGATACGGAACGGGATGCTGCAGGAGCGACTTTACGCGTTGAATGGCGATGCCAGGGAGGTGGTCCGCGATGAGGACCGTGTATGGTGCTTTATTCCGGACAGGAACCTGGGCGTGCATGATTATCGCCAGTCATCGGAAAGCGGATTTCCCCGCATCATGTCCGAGGACCTGGAGACGCTGAGCAGGAATTACCGGTTTGAAATGGGCGGGACAGCCCGGATAGCGGGCCGGATGGCCCAACAGATCAGGGTCATGCCGGCGGACCGTTTTCGATACGGATATGATCTCTGGGCCGATAGTGAAACCGGACTTCTGCTGCGTTCCGACCTGGTAAACGACTCGGGGCAGTCCGTTGAGCAATACATGTTTGTCAACATTGAAATTGACGGGGAGATCTCCGACCATGAACTCGAGTCGGTGACCAGCCGGGAGAACCTCGTTTGGTATGGCATGGACCTGCCGAATATGAGCGCGGAAGTGGAAAGCCCAGTATGGCGGGTTCAGTCCCTGCCTGCCGGGTACCGGCTCAGCAAGCATATCCGGCGCATGAACCCGATGAAACTGGAGGAAGAGGAGCACATGGTATTCACGGATGGCCTGTCTTCGGTTTCCATTTTCATCAAGGCACCCGGGGAAAAGCAAAGCGGAATGGCCGGCCTTTCCCGGATGGGGGCGGTTCATGCCTACCGTGAAACCGTGGCGGATCATTGGATCACGGTGATGGGAGAGGTGCCTGCCCGAACCGTGGAGCATCTGGCCAAGGCCATCGTCCACCAACCCTGATCCAGAATCCACATACCGCACTTCACCAGCGTCCGGGTCAGCCGGGCCGGCTGGACCAGAGAATGCCGCCGAAATGAGAATTGACGGACCCGGAAGTGTAAAGGTCCGGCGCGGTATTTGATAAAATTGCCGGACAGGGTGCCCTTGACCGTTCGTGGTGTACGCTTGTGCCCGCCTTCTCCCCATTTCCATCGGAACCTGATACCGGATGATCCAGCAAGTACCTGCCGCGGGACAGACCCTGGCTGCGCTTGACCTGGGATCAAACAGCTTCCACATGGTGATCGCGGAGCAGGTTGCTGCCGGCGGATTGCAGATCATTGACCGGGTCAAGGAGATGGTCCGGCTCAATGCGGGCCTGGACGAATCGGGAAACCTGAGTGAGGACTCCCAACTGAGAGCCCTGGACTGCCTGCAGCGATTCAGTCAGCGCCTGCGGGATATTCCCTCCAGCCAGGTTCGTGCGGTGGGCACGAACACGTTCCGAGCGGCGCATAATTCCGCGGAATTCATCAGCCGGGCAGAGGATGCGCTCGGGCACCACATTTCCGTCATCTCCGGCCACGAGGAGGCGCGCCTGGTATACCTCGGGGCCGCATTCAGCCTGGAGATCAGCGGTAGGCGCAGGCTGGTCATCGACATTGGGGGCAGCAGCACGGAACTGATCATCGGACAGGGTCACGATACCGTGACGATGGATTCCTTGTACATTGGTTGCGTGAGCATGAGCCGGCAATATTTTCCGGAAGGGCTCATCACCCCGGATCGACTTGGGCGGGCAAAAGCGGCTGTATGCCAGGAACTGGAGCCCATCGTCCAGCGATATCGTCGCAAGGGCTGGGAAGAAGTCGTCGGCACTTCCGGCACCATCCGGGCGGTGGACGACCTTTCCCGGGCACTGGGGGTCAAGCGTGACTGGGTAGGCATGGAGGGCTTCGAGCGCATCGAGCGATGGTTGCTGAAGCGTGGACATGTCGACCGACTCGATCTGGTGGCTGAGCAGCGTCGGCCGGTCTTTCCCGGGGGGGTCGCCATTATCTCGGCGATCTTCTCGACTTTGGCCCTGGAGCGACTGGACTGTACCAGCGGTGCCCTTCGCGAAGGAGTTCTTTACGACCTCAACGGGCGTCTGCGGAACAGCGATTCACGAGACCAGGGGGTTGACGCGATGGTCACGAGATTCAACCTGGACAGGGATCAGGCCGTCCGTGTCCAGAATACCTGCCTCAGGCTGCTCGTGCAGGTGGCGCGGACTTGGCAGCTTGAAGAAATCATCTGGCGTAAGCTCCTGACCTGGGCCTGCCTGCTGCATGAGATAGGCACCACCATCGCATTCAGCCAGAATCACAAGCACGGGGGCTATATCATTGAAAACGCGGATATCGACGGATTCTCCCGTCAGCAGCAACGGGTGCTGTCCCTTCTAGTCCGCAGTCATCGTCAGAAGTTTCCCCTGGAACTGTTTGGCAATGTTCCCAAACCGCTCAGGGATAAGGCGATTCATTCCGCCATTCTGCTGCGTCTTGCCCTGGCGTTCAATCGCGGACGTACGGATGCCCCGATTCCGTCCATGGATCTCGAGGTTTCGGCAAACCGGCTCAGGCTTGAACTGGAGAAGGACTGGTCTGAAGACCACCCGCTGACCATGATGGACCTGGAAACCGAGGCCGGTTTTCTTGCCCAGGCGGGTTTCGAGCTGGAAATCGGGCTGGCCTGACCGTTCTTCGGGGTCAGACCTCGTACTGGCTGCGCAGGGCCTTGATCTTGCCCTTGTAGCGAACGGCTATGGTGTCGGTCACCATCTTGCATATTTCGGTTACCGATTCGTCAATGTCGACGGCGTCCACGATTTCAATATCCGCGGCGTCCGCATCGGACAGGATGGCCGTCTGGAGTTGCCAGATCTCGTCGAAATGATCCAGGTACCGCTTGGCCGCCCGTTTCTCCCCCGCACGGCCGCGTAAGTTTTCCTTGAGGCGTTTTTGCTGGAGCACCGCGAGGATTACCGGAACCACCACGGCATCGACAGTCTTGTCGAACCGTTTGAACAGTCCCGGGCGCATGTGGACCCCTTCGAGGATCAGGGAAACCCGCTCGTTCACCGCGCGGCTCAATACGGACTCGCAGGCCACTGCAACCATGTCGCTTTGCGTCTGGTATCCCCCGATGAGCAGGTCGAGATTCTTGGTTTTTCTCATGGCGGACCGGTACTGCACCTTCCCCGCGTTGAAGGAGGATTCGTGCAGCGAAGGCGAGACGCGCTTCGGGATCAGGGCACGCATCACTTCCCGCAGCATATCGGTGGACTGTGTCCTGACAATGGAAAGCCGGCCGGCCAGCTCGGTGGCGATGGTGCTCTTGCCGCTACCGGGCACCCCGCCGATAAGGATGATGAGCGGAGTGCCCTTGCGGTTGAAGTCGCACCAGATCAGGTACTGGTCGGCGGATCTCTGGGTGGCGTTGGTCCGCAAGGACCGATAGGTAAGGGCGATGAGTTCCCGTGTGGTCACCTTGCGGATCTGATGGTCGATCAGATAGTCGTGGATTTCCCTGGTCACCGTCCCGTACAGGTCCATTGGCATGCCGCAACCCATCAGCCGCTTGGAGAATGTCCCCCTCGAGAAGGGCTGTTCCTGGCCGCTCTCGTCAACCACCTCGATGGGTTCGGTATAGGGTGTCTGTTTCTGGTAGCGACGCAGAACGACGTCCGGATAATCCTCCTCCAGGGCGTCGGCGATCCGCTGGCGCAGGTCACCGGTGGTCACGGTGTCGAGTTCGTCCAGATCCTCGCGGATTTCGGAGGCCAGCCGGTATGCGTCCACGAATTCCAGTCCCGACCGCTGCAGGGACTTGGTCAGCATGCCGCGAAGAAACGGGATCCGGGTATCCGCGGTTTCGTCGATGACAATCAGCTTTGACACGGTCGGGGGCTCATTCTACTGTGCACTGATTTTACTGTTCTGGTCATCGTAGGCAATCCGGACCTCTTCCGAAATCACCGCAAGGCCGCGACGCAGGTCTTCTTCCGGCGCAGCATAGCTGACCCGGATGCATTCGTGCATGTGGCGCCACTGGCATTCGATCCCGGGGAAGAAGTGGTGACCCGCAATGACGTAGACGCCACGGGATTTCAGCCGGCGGTAGAGTGTTTCGCTGCTGATGGGCAGTCCCTCGAACCAGAACCAGAGAAATATGGCGCCTTCGGACAAATGGATCCTGAGGGGAATGTCTGCCATCAGGTCGTTGGCGATGTCGATGGCAAGCTGCGAGCGCTCGCGGTACCAGGGTCTCACCACTTCCCGGCACAGTTTGAGGATTTCGCCGGATTTCACGATACCGGACACCAGCGTGGGTCCGAATCGTCCCGGCGCCAGGCTGAATATGGCGTTGGCGCCGGTCAGCAGTTCGATCACCGGTTCATCGGCGATCACGATGCCGGTCCTGACGCCCGGAAGTCCCAGTTTGGACAGGCTCAGACAGAGAATGATGTTCCTGTCCCAGACGGGCTCGGCAGGGGTGAAAACGATATCCGGAAACGGTTGCCCATAGGCACAGTCCAGGATGAGGGGGATACCCCGTTCGGCGGCCAGTTTCCTCATCACATCCAGCTCCCGGTTCGTGACCACGTTGCCGGTGGGATTGGTCGGCCGGGAAAGGCAGATGGCACCGATGTCCTCCCCCGGATCGAGGCGGTCAAGGTCCACCTTGTACTTGAAACCCCTGTCACCACGGTATTCGATCTGCGGAAGATTCGACGTGAATATGGACCGGTCGCCTAGGCCGACATCGCTGTATCCGATGTATTCCGGAGTCAGTGGAAACAGGATGCGTTGAAAGCGGCTGTCTCCGACCTGGCCCCCGAACAGGTTGAACAGGACCGAGAAACTCGACTGGCTTCCGTTGGTCACGGCGATGTTGCGCGCGTTCACGGGCCATCCATACTGTTCCGAGAGCAGTCCCGACAGGGCTTCGATGAATGCAAGGTTTCCCACTGGGGCATCGTAGGCGCCCAGCATCGACTCGAAGGACCTTCCGTTCTCCAGCAGCAGGTTCATTTCCCTGCGGTAGGCACGCTCCATCCCCGGGATCATCGCGGGGTTGCCGCCTCCCAGCATGGAGATTGGGCCCTTGTGCGGGTCGACTCCTCCCAGGTCGCTCATGAGCTGTAGGATTCCGCTGTCCGGATCGAACTGTTTGGCGAAATTGGTGAATTTCACGCCGGCATTCCTTGACGGAGGGTGATGATGTTCTCGTACGTGGGAGTTTGCTTCGGAAGGCAGGACTGCGTGATATCCCGGTGACGTCCTCCTCGGCAGCGTTTCGGAACTGCGGGAGGAATCCGGTGATCAGTTACCCAGGCGTATGTCCAGTTGCTTGGCCAGGTTGTTGTTGTCCGCATCCTGATACAGGCGGGAGAAATAGATGTAGTCACTGAGGATCCTGACGGATTCTCTCAGGAACATATCCGGCTCCCGTTCCGACTCGGGCCGGCGTTGCTCGGCCAGGTCGAATTGTTCCAGTGCGTCGACGTCCTCGAAGGGCTGCTTGCCAAGCGCATTCCTTCGCTTGTTCTCCAGATCAAGACGAAGGTCATCCAGGCGTCTTAGATCTGTCTGCCGGGTCACCTCGTGCAGGGAAACGCTCTTGAGGTCGCGTTGCTCCTGGTTGATGCGTGCAATCTCGCTGAAGTAGTCGAACTCCGGATCATGCTCGATGCGCTCTAGGTGCCGTTCCCGCAACATGCCGAGGACCATCTCGCTGCTTCCGTTCGAATAGCCGAAAGGGACGTAGAGGGCTTCGCGGATGTGTCGCCACGGAATGGCATTGTCATAGATGCGCTCGCCGAATTCGGTCCCGGCAGTGGTCCACACGAGGTCAGGCGTGACGCCGCGGTACTGTGTGCTTTCGCCGTTGACACGGAAGAACTGCGCAATGGTGACCTTGAGCTGCCCGAGGTCATCGTTGCTGTTCGAAAACCGGTTCAGGTTGATCAGGTTCTGCACCGTACCCTTGCCGAAGGTGGGTTCGCCGATGATGATGCCGCGGTGATAATCCTGTATGGCTCCCGCGAAGATTTCCGAGGCGGAGGCGCTGAATCCGTCCACCAGTACCGCCAATGGACCCTTGTAGACAATTTCGGGGTCGGGGTCACGATCGACGTGGATCTTGCCGCCTGAATTTTCCACCTGGACCACCGGGCCCTGGCGGATGAACAGTCCGGTCAGGGCGATCGCCTCCGAAAGGGCTCCCCCACCGTTTCCGCGCAGGTCGATGACCAGGCCGTCGATATCGTCCCGGCGGAACTCCTCCAGCAGGCGGCGCACGTCCCGGGTAGTGCTCCTGTACTCCGGGTCCCCGCCGTGCATGGCATCGAAATCCACGTAGAAGGAAGGCAGCTGGATCAAGCCGATCCTGGCGCTTTTACCTTCGCTGTCCACTTCCAGAACTTTCTTTCTTGCCGCCTGTTCCTCCAGTCGGATTTCATCGCGCACGATGGAGATGATCTCGGTTTCACCGTGCAGTCCGGATTCTCCGGGCAGGACTTCCAGCCGCACGGTGGAATTCTTCGGGCCGCGGATCAGCCCGACCACGTCATCCAGTCTCCAGCCGATCACGTCCACCAGGTCCTCATCGCCCTGACCCACGCCCACGATACGGTCCTCGGCCTTGAGCCCGCCGCCAAGGTCCGCAGGTCCGCCCGGCACCACGCGCCGCACCAGCGTGTACTCGTTGTCCGTCTGCAGGACAGCACCGATCCCTTCGAGGGAGAGCCGCATGTTGATTTTGAAGTTCTCGGTGGCCCGGGGGGAGAAATAACTCGTGTGGGGTTCGATGGAACTGACATAGGCGTTGGTAAACGTCTGGAAAATGTCATCGGACTTGAATTGCCGGGTTCTCCGGGCGATGTGGGTGTAGCGGCGGTCAAGGGTTTCCAGAATCTCGCCCTCGTTCTTGCCTGTCAGTCGAAGGCTGAGGATGTCGTTCTTGATGCGCTTGCGCCAGATTTCGTCCATTTCGCCGACGTCCGCCGCCCAGGGCAGATCTTCCCGGTCCAGCACGTGGTCCTCGTGGATGCCGAAATCGAAAGGTTCGCCGAGCCGTTCCAGTGCATATCCCACGCGTTGGTCGACCCTGGTCCGGAAGATGCTGAAAATGGCGAAGGCCGGCTTCAGGGATCCCTGGCGGATGAAGTCATCGAACTGGAACCGGAGACGGGAAAACTGCTCGATATCCGCATCCAGGAAAAAGCTCTTGCCGGGGTCCAGTTGCTCAAGATACGACTCAAGGACCCTCTCCGAGAACGCATCGTCAAGCTCCACCGAGCGGTAGTGCGACTTGTCGATCAGGTAGTTGATGAGCTTGAGCGTCCTTTGCTGTTTCTCGGTGCTGACAGGAATGTCGGTATCTTCCAGCGAAGCGATCTCGGCGAACACCGGCGCACTGCCGATGATCCCAAGAAGGAGTGCAATCCCCAGGATGGAAGATATGTAATATCTATTTAAAACAGATAATTGCATGTAAAATCTATTAAATTGCCTTAATTTAATTTCCTCGCGCTGTTACCGGATGCCCGGGCATCTTCGGTTGGTGCCGTCGATATGTCATACAGACCAGGGTGGACGCTGCGGAGCATCCCCACCTGAGATTCCGTGTCGATCATACACTAATTCAGGGTATGCATACCCTGCGGCCTCCGTGTTTTCATGGAAATCAAGGAATTACTCCCGTTTGGTGATTTCCCAGAGTCCCGCGGTGAGTGACTGCCTATCCGGCGGATCATGGGTCAACGTCTCGTGCCGGGACACCGTCAGGCCCTGGCGTTCGCACCACCTGGCAATGGTTGCAGGCGCGAACCCCAGCCGTTGATGGGCATGCCGTTCCCGCAGGAATTCGAGATCGTGCGGCAGGAGGTCCACGATCAGCAGCTTGCCGGCAGGATGCAGGAGCCGGCCGGATTCAAATATCGCCTGTTCCGGGTCGTCACAGTAGTGCAGCACCTGGTGAATCGTGATGATGTCCGCGCAGGCATCCGGCAAATCGATGCTGCAGATGTCACTGAGACGCACGGTGCAGTTGGTGACACCGGCATTCTCCAGATTGCTGCGGGCCACGCTGAGCATGGCCCGGCTGAGATCAAAGCCGATTCCCTTGCGGACCCGGGATGCGAAAATTTCCAGAATCCGTCCGGTTCCGGTTCCCAGGTCCAGAAACAGGTCCGCCTTGGCGTTGTCGGCGAACTCAAGCAGTCGCCTCTCGATCGCGGCATCGGAGACCATTCGGGAGCGGATGGAATCCCATTCCGCGGCGTGTTCGCTGAAGTACCGGGCGGCCAGCCTGGTTTTCTCCCGTCGAATCTCCTGCAGCTTTTTCTGATCCCGTTCCAGGGCCGGATCGCTCAGGTCGATGAGGTCCAGGAGTCCGTGCGTGATGTCCTGCATGTTTTCCCGGTCGGAAATCCGGTGAAACACCCATGCGCCCTCCTGGTACCGCTCCAGCAGGCCCGAATCGCAGAGCAGCTTGAGATGCCGGCTTACGCGGGGCTGGCTCTGGTCCAGGATCCGGGTCAGTTCACTCACGGTCAGTTCGCTTTGCTTGAGCACGGCGAGGATTCTGAGCCGTGTGGATTCGCCGGCGGCCCGCAGGGCGTGGAGGAGCTGGTTCATGAAATGTGCGGGAAAGGTCCCCTTGTGGTTCGGGCATCGGATATTCGATGCCCTTTATAGCAGGTAGTTCCGATGCAGGCCAACCGTGACGCAAGGCGGGGAATTCCGGTCCGGTGCCACTCGGGTATCCGCCCATGAATCCGGGGGAGTGACGAGGTACAAGAACGCGCGAATGCGGGGAAAATCCTGCAATACCGTCCGTAGGGTATTCCGGGAAAAAATCGGATTCCTGTATAATCCGTCGATGGAACCCATACAGACTGCACTCACCTTCGACGACATCCTGCTCGTCCCGGCAAAATCGGATGTCCTGCCCCGCCACGCGGACCTCAGTACCCGCTTCACCCGCAACCTCTCCATCAACATTCCGCTGCTGTCCGCTGCCATGGACACCGTCACCGGTGCGCGTGCGGCGATCTGCCTGGCACAGGAGGGCGGCGTGGGTGTCATCCACCGGAACCTCTCCCCGGAACTGCAGGCCCGGGAAGTCAACCAGGTGAAGAAATATGAAAGCGGGGTGATCACCGACCCGGTGACGGTGGATCTTACCGCCCGGGTCAGCGATGTGCTGGCACTGATGCGCAAGCACGATATCTCCGGTGTGCCTGTCGTCAGCGGACGCAAGCCCATCGGCATCGTCACCAGCCGGGACCTGCGTTTCGAGCGCAACATGGACACGCCCGTGGAGCAGGTGATGACGCCGGAACCGAAGCTCGTCACCGTCCGGGAGGGCGCCTCGCCGGAACAGATCGAGGGGCTGCTGCACCGGCATCGCATCGAGAAAGTCCTGGTGGTGGACGGCCAGGGCAATCTCGCCGGGCTGGTCACGGTGAAGGACATCCAGAAGTCCAGTGACCATCCCAATGCCTGCAGGGATTCCCGGGGCAGGCTGCTGGCGGCGGCAGCGGTGGGCGTTGGAGAGGATGCGGACGAACGGGTCGAGAGGCTGGTTGAGGCCGACGTGGATGCCATCATCGTCGATACCGCCCACGGACATTCCCGGGGGGTGCTCGAACGGGTGGCAAGGATCAAGAAGGACCACGAGGTCGAGGTGATCGGCGGCAATATCGCCACCGGGGAAGCCGCCCGCGATCTTCTGGATGCGGGGGTCGACGGCGTCAAGGTGGGCATCGGACCCGGTTCCATCTGCACCACGCGGATGGTGGCGGGCGTGGGTGTGCCGCAGGTTCACGCCATCATGGAGGTGACCCGGGCCCTGGAGGGCACTGGTGTTCCGGTGATCGCCGACGGGGGCGTCCGCTATTCAGGGGACATCGCCAAGTGCATCGCGGTGGGCGCTTCGGCAGCCATGGTCGGAAGCATGCTAGCCGGCACCGACGAGGCCCCCGGGGAGATCGAGATGTACCAGGGGCGCTCCTACAAATCCTACCGCGGGATGGGTTCCCTGGGGGCGATGCAGAGAGGCTCCAGGGACCGTTATTTCCAGGACAGCACGGACAGCGTCGACAAGTTGGTGCCGGAAGGCATAGAGGGAAGGGTACCCTACAAGGGACCCATGATTCACATCATTCACCAGCTCATGGGCGGACTGCGCGCCAGCATGGGCTATACCGGTCACGACAGCATCGAGAGCATGCGGGGCAATGCCCGGTTCGTCCGCATCACCAATGCGGGCATTACCGAGAGCCATGTGCATGACGTCTCCATCGTCAAGGAGGCGCCGAACTATCACCGGTAACCGGTTTTCCCGATTCCCCCGCACCGTGGGGTGCACACGCATCATCTGCATATCCCTTCTTTGAGCATGCGCAGTATCCAGGACCCGCACCATGACCGAATCCTGATCCTGGATTTCGGTGCCCAGTACACCCAGCTCATCGGGCGTGCCGTGCGTGAACTCGGGGTGTATTGTGAAATCTACCCATGGGATGTGGACCATGAGGCGATCGAGGAATTCGGGCCAAAGGGGGTGATACTTTCCGGCGGACCGGCGTCGGCCTACGAGGAGGGTACGCCGGCGGCCCCGGAACCGTTGTTCACGGGCGGGCTGCCCATTCTCGGAATCTGCTACGGCATGCAGACCCTGGTGGCCCAACTCGGCGGCAGCGTGGAAAATGCCGATCACCGGGAGTACGGCCATGCAGACATGGAGACCGTGCGCAGTTGCAAGCTGCTGGGAGCGGCTGGCCGCACCCTTGATGTCTGGATGAGTCATGGAGACCGTGTGACCGCCCTGCCCAAGGGATTCGAGGTGGTGGCCACCAGTCCGGGATCCCCTTACGCGGCCATTGCCGACGACCGCCGCCGGTTCTACGGCGTGCAGTTTCATCCGGAAGTGACCCATACCGCGGAGGGAAGGGATATCCTGTCCCGTTTCGTGCATGAAATCTGTGCCTGCGCCGCCGACTGGGTGCCGGCGAACATCATCCAGTCCATCGTTGCCGACGTGCGCGGCGCCGTCGGGGACGACGAGGTCATCCTCGGTCTTTCCGGCGGCGTGGATTCCTCCGTCGTGGCCGCGCTGCTGCACGAGGCCATCGGCGACCAGCTGACCTGCATCTTCGTTGACACCGGGCTTTTGCGCATGCACGAAGGGGACCAGGTCATGCAGACCTTCGAGGAGCACCTGGGCGTTCATGTCGAGCGGGTGGATGCGGAAGCCGAGTTTCTCGCCAGACTATCCGGCGTGCGGGATCCGGAAGCCAAACGCAAGGCGATCGGCAACCTGTTCGTGGAGATATTCGAGCGGGAGGCCGCCCGGTTCAGCGATGCCCGCTGGCTTGCCCAGGGTACCATCTACCCTGACGTGATCGAGTCCGCGGGCAGCAAACACGGAAAGGCCAAGGTCATCAAGTCGCACCACAACGTGGGCGGTCTTCCGGCCGCCATGAATCTGCGGTTGCTTGAGCCGCTGCGGGAGCTGTTCAAGGACGAGGTACGACGCATCGGCATCGATATTGGTCTGCCGGAGCGTATGGTTCAACGGCATCCGTTCCCCGGTCCCGGGCTGGGCGTGCGTATTCTCGGTGAAGTGAAAAAGGAGTATGCCGACCTCTTGCGCAAGGCCGATGCCATCTTTCTGGAGGAATTGGAAAGAAACGGACTCTACGATCGGGTCAGCCAGGCTTTCGCAGTGTTTCTGCCGGTCAGGTCCGTGGGGGTGGTGGGAGACAATCGCGCGTACGAATTCGTCATCGCGTTGAGGGCGGTGGAAACCGTGGACTTCATGACTGCCAACTGGGCCAGACTTCCCTACGATGTGCTGGCCACCATATCTGGGCGGATCATCAACGAGGTGCGGGGTATCAGCCGGGTGACTTATGATATTTCCGAAAAGCCACCGGCCACCATCGAGTGGGAGTGATTCCACGTCTGGCACTGGCTGGTACCACCAAGTATCACTTCTGAGGTACTTGCAAAATTCCCCGGCCAAGCAGGTTCCTGCCTGACCGGAGGCTAA
>VYFG01000130.1 GCA_009842505.1 Gammaproteobacteria bacterium | reverse complement strand
CATTGTGCATTGCACAATTCCCTTGTCCCTATTGGAATTTTGCAAGCGGCTCCCTATGCCTGACGCCTGGCCCGAACAGCCTGCTTGCCATCACCAACGGCGTGCGTTTCGGCGTCCGCAAGACCCTGTTCTCGACGCTGGGCTGCGCCGTCGGCCTTACCCTGCTCATCGGCGCCTCGCTGTCCGGGCTCGGACTGATACTTGCGGCCTCCGAAACGGTCTTCTACATGATCAAGTGGCTTGGGGCCTGTTATCTCATCTACCTCGGCATCACGCTCATCCGTACACGCGGCGCTCTTGCCGATGTGCACGGCGCGGGGCGCCCCCCTCCGCCCCCAAGTGCAGCCTACCTAACCCTACAGGGGCTGTGGATTGTCGTCATGAATCCAAAGGCGGTGATCTTCTTCGCCGCATTCCTGCCACAGTTCTACGACCCCCAGTATGGCCTCCTGCTCCAGTTCCTGGTAATGGCAGGCACGTTCGTGGGGATCGAAGTCGTAGTTGAAGTCCTGCTTGCCACATTTGCCGGCAGGATCGCCGCGCGCTTGGCCAGTGGCGCGAGCGTACGCATGTTCAGAGGTGCGGCAGGCGGGGTGTTCGTTCTGGCGGGGGCGTATCTGCTGACGCTGGAGCGGCCTCGCTGACATCCGCTTAAGGACCACTGGCGCCGAAGGGCAGCTGGAAACCGCCAACGCTCTCTGCGCAGTCTACACAATCTCATTGGTTGGAAGTGCTGAGCAGTAGCCGGAAGATTCAGCTCTATCACAGATAATCTCAGGTTACTGCACGTATCGACTTCTAACCGGGCCCCGATCATTCATACCCCCGACTGCGGCAGAATCAGGGCCCGCTGTTGACAATTTCACGGAACACGCGGTTCGCATCCTCAAGGAGATCGGTGTCGCCGGCAGTCACCGTGACCGTTACTGGCGGCCCACACGAAGACATTCCTGTCCGTAGCTTCGGCCTAGGCGGGCGCCCTATGAGAAGCTCAATGTCTATCTTCCCGGCAGCGAACCTGCAGATTGATGTCTGCCCGACTGGATGTTCGCCTGCTGGTTGTTGCCGGGTTTTCGAGGCGGGCCGCCGACCACGGCTGATTCGACGACGATCTCCCGGACGGCGGTTTCGGAAGCGCCTTAACGATGCCGACAACTGTACCGGGCCAGTACGGCATATTTCACCCTGCGGGGCAACCGGCCATCGATGAACAGCAGCCCCAGGCCGATGATGGCGGCGCCGGCGAGTTCATGCCAGATGAGTGGCTCGGCGAGGAACAGGCTGCCGAGCAGCAGTGCCGTCACCGGGATGAGCAAGGTGACCAGCATCACGTTGCTGGCCCCCGCCCGGACAAGAATCTCGAAGAAGACGACATAAGCGACGGCCGTTCCGAACAGGGCGAGCCCGATGAGTGCGAGCCAGGTTTCCATGCCGGGTGCAGGCAACGTCCAGGGACGTTCGACAGGGACAACCACCACCATCATGATGCAAGTCGACGAAAGCAACTGGCAGGTCGCCGTCTTCAGCGGGGGAATATCCATCAGGTGCCGGCGCCCCCAGAGCGCGGCGAAGCCATAGCTGAGCGCTCCCGCCAGGCAAAGGCCGATACCAAGGAGCCGCGCATTACCGGCGGCCATGTCCGGCAGGCTGATCAGCATAACGCCGGCAACCCCCAGCAACACACCGGTCACCCTATGCACCGTCAGCCGCTCCTCGCGGAACGAGGCCATCACTAAGGCGGTGAAAAGGGGAGTCATGCCATTGATGATCGAGGCCAGGCCGACGCTGATCATGGTCTGCCCCATGTTCAGAAAGCTGAAAGGCAGTACATTGTTCAGCAAACCCATGACCAGAAAAGGGGTCCATTCGGTCAGGCTGCGCGGCAGGGAATACCCAAGGAACGAAATCAGGGCGAGAAGAAGCAGCGAGGCAATCCCCACACGAGCCAGGGCGATAGTCAGCGGCGGCACTTCGATTACCGCGACGCCGACAAAGAAGAAGGCGCTGCCCCATAATACGGACAGCAACACCAGAAGGCCCCACTCGGTGGGGTTCATCGTTTTTGGTTCCTGCACGGGAAGAATCGGTTTGGTATGCCGGGAGAATATCAGCCAGATTGTTGTTATCCCGTGCAGCAGAGCAGCCTGACAGCAGGCGCACGGCATGTCCGGGGCTTTGGGCCAGTTGTGGTTGCTAAGTAAGCGGTTGTTCGGCGGCGTTCTTTCGTCCTTGATCAGAGGCAGTTTTCCGGCCTGGGAGTTACCGCGGGGCATACGGGGCGGCAGAAAATCTCGGTGCTGGTGACACCGGCGAAAAAGCAGCCGTCGAATGCCGGGTTCCGGGTCCGTACCGCCTCGTAGCAGTCCGTAAAACTGATCCCCATGGAACCGAGTATAGCCAGTTCCGGTTCCCGTGCCGGCAAGTTTCGGAACTGGACGTCTGTCCTGTTGACCACCTCCCGGCCGTGCACCCCGCCCCGGGAGCCGACCACCATGCCGGTGAATGAACCGGGCGCAATTACCGCGAGATCCTTGTGAAGTACATACTTTTCGTGCTCGGGGACCAGACCGCACGGATCCGGGGCCGGGCCACCCAGAGGGTAAAGCAACCCGTTCTCCGCCGGGACCCGATGCCGGCGGGATGCCGGCATGTCCCGCCGGCGGCAGGGCTTCGCCCGCCGGTGACGCCTGGGCCAAGGAGTCGGCAGCAGAACGAAACAACTGAGGTACTTGCAAAATTCCCCGGCCAAGCAGGTTCCTGCCTGACCGGAGGCTA
>VYFG01000062.1 GCA_009842505.1 Gammaproteobacteria bacterium | reverse complement strand
CCGGGAATGTACTCGCTCAGGCCCAGTGAGTCAACTGTGGGACGTTGTGAGGTCCCGGACTCCTGGGACCATGCCGGCGCGGACAGGAACGCCGCCAGAATGACGGCCGTCAGGAGGGAATGCCTGGTGTGGCGGAGATCCGTCATGGTCAGCTTGGTGATTGGTCAGTGGGCTGTTTCGGTTATCAGGCGATTGCCCGGGTTCCCCGGACTGCAGGCGGTGTGGTGGCCGAGATCCTGCCTCCCGGGAGGTTCATCGGACACGGGACGTCTCAAGGGGATCGAAACCGCCCTGGCCGCCGCGGTAGAAACCGTTCACCGCATCCCGGATTTCCTCGGGACGGTCCAGGATCCGGAACATGTCCAGGTCCCCTTCCGCGATAGTGCCGCGTTCAAGAAGGGTGCCGCGGAACCAGTCCACCAGGCCGCCCCAGAAACTCCCGTTCACGAGTATAACCGGAATCCGGTGCACTTTATCGGTTTGCATCAGCGTCATGCATTCCAAGACCTCGTCCAGGGTGCCGACCCCGCCCGGCATGACCACGAATGCCGTGGCGAAGTGCACGAATATCATCTTGCGGACGAAGAAATGCTGGAAGCTCAGGTTGATGTCCTGGTAGGGATTGGGCGTCTCGTTACGTCCCGGCAGCCGGATATTCAGCCCGATGCTGGCGGACCCGCCCTCCTGGGCACCCTGGTTCACCGCCTCCATGATACCCGGTCCCCCTCCGCTGATGACGGCAAACCCTTCACTGGAGAGCAGCCGCGCCGACCTTCGGGCGATGTCGTAATCCGGGTCATCCCGGGGAATCCTGGCCGAGCCGAAGAAGCTGACCGCGGCACCGATTTCCGACAGGCAGTCATGGGCAGTGGTGATTTCCTGCATGATCTCAACCAGCTGGTTCGCGCCAAGCGCGCCGCCGCGCATGCCGTTCAGTTCGGACAGGAGTCGTTGCATCGGTTTGTTCATGGCGGCAATCTTCCCGGAAGGTTTTCGGGGTCTGCGGTTACAATACCATGGGTGACCTCCCCGATCTTACCCCCACGAGATGGCACCTGACAAAGATAATGAACTGGTTCTGGTAGACGGTTCATCCTTCCTGTTCCGGGCGTACCATGCCATCGGCAGCCAGGGCGGGCTCTCCACCCGGGACGGCCAGCCGACACATGCCGTGTTCGGCGTGGTCAACATGCTGAGGAGCCTGATCAGGGAGGTCCAGCCGGAATACCTCGCCATGGTCATGGACGCCAAGGGCAAGACCTTCCGCCACGAGATGTATCCGCAGTACAAGGCCAACCGGCCGCCGATGCCGGACGATCTCAGGGTGCAGCTCGGCTATCTGCTCGAGATCATCCCCGCCATGGGCCTCCCGCTGGTGTCCGTGCCCGGGATCGAGGCGGACGACGTCATTGGGACGCTGGCCACCAGGGCCGTCCGGCAGGGCTACCGGGTCATGATCATCAGCAGCGACAAGGACCTGGCCCAGCTGGTGAACGAGCGCGTGGTCATGGTCGACACGATGAAGAACTCCACCCTGGACCCTGACGGCGTCATGGCGAAGTTCGGCGTGCCGCCGGAGAGGATCATCGATTTGCTGGCCCTGACCGGGGACACCTCGGACAACGTCCCCGGCATCCCCAGGGTCGGACCCAAGACCGCTGCCAAGTGGCTGGCGGAGTACGGCAGCCTGGACGAACTGGTGGCACGCGCGGACGAGGTGAAGGGCAAGATCGGCGAGACCCTGCGGGAGAACCTGGACATCCTGTCCCTGTCCCGCACCCTGGTCACCCTGAAACTCGACGCCGAGCTCGACCTGACATTCCACGACCTCACGCTCAGGGAACCGGACCGGCCGAACCTTCGGTGCCTGTACAAGGCCCTTGAATTCCGGAGTTGGCTGGCGGAACTCGGTGACGAAGGGGACATGGCCGAAACCGTCAGTCCGCCCGACCCAGCAACCGCCACAGAATACGAAACCATCCTGGACGACCAGGCTCTGGACCGGTGGATCAAGCGCATGCGCACGGCGGAGGTGGTGGCGCTGGATACGGAGACCACCTCCGTGGACGCCCACCAGGCCTCCCTGGTGGGCATGTCGTTCTGCGTCAAGGCCGGGAAGGCCGCCTATCTGCCGCTGGCTCACGACTTTGCCGGCGCACCCCCGCAACTGGACCGGAACGCAGCGCTCGACAGGCTGAGGCCGCTGCTGGAGGATGCCGCCGTGGTCAAGACCGGCCAGAACCTCAAGTATGACCTGGAGGTTCTCGGACACCACGGCGTCAGCGTGGCGGGGGCCGAACACGACACCATGCTGATGTCCTACCTGCTGGATGCCGGAAACTCCCGGCACGACATGGACACCCTCGCCACCAGGCATCTCGGTCATACCACCATCAAGTTCAGCGATGTGGCCGGCAGCGGAAAGAACCAGATCACCTTCAACGAGGTGCCGCTGGACCGGGCCACGGAGTATGCCGCCGAGGATGCCGATGTCACCCTCCGGCTGCATCAGGCATTGCTGCCCAGGCTGGAGGGAATTCCCCGGTT
Source organism: Gammaproteobacteria bacterium (assembly GCA_009842505.1). Taxonomy (GTDB): domain Bacteria; phylum Pseudomonadota; class Gammaproteobacteria; order Arenicellales; family Poriferihabitantaceae; genus VYFG01. Next base: position 17,191 of record VYFG01000062.1, on the reverse strand, counting down.
GATGGACCTGTACCGGGATATGGAAATACCGCTGATCCGGGTTCTCGAACGGATGGAAACCCGGGGCGTGCGCGTGGATGCAGACATGCTGCTCGCACAGAGCGCGGAGATCGCCGAACGGCTCGTGGATATCGAACGCGAGGCGCACAGGGCCGCAGGGGAGGAATTCAATATCGCCTCACCCAAGCAGATCCAGGAGATCCTGTTCGAGAAACAGGGCCTGCCGGTGACCGCCAGGACCTCCAAGGGGCAGCCGTCCACCGCGGAAAACGTGTTGCAGTATCTGGCCATGGAGCATGACCTGCCCCGTCTAATCCTGGAGCACCGCGGGCTTGCCAAGCTGAAAAGCACCTACACCGAAAAACTGCCCCTGCTGATCAACCCGAATACCGGCCGGATACACACCTCCTATCAGCAGGCGGTCGCGGCCACCGGGCGGCTGTCCTCCAGTGATCCCAACCTGCAGAACATTCCCGTGCGCACCGAAGAAGGCCGCAGGATCCGCGAGGCATTCGTCGCCGAGGAAGGCTTCGCCCTGCTGGCGGCGGACTATTCCCAGATAGAGCTGCGAATCATGGCGCACCTGTCGGGAGACGGGGGCCTGATCGACGCCTTCCGGCAGGGGCTGGACGTCCACAGCGCCACCGCCGCCGAAGTGTTCGGCGGCAGCCCCGGGGATGTGGACCCCGAACGGCGCCGCCGGGCGAAGGCGATCAACTTCGGCCTGATCTACGGCATGTCCCCCTTCGGCCTGGCCCGGCAGCTCGGGATCGCGCAAAAGGAGGCCCGCGAGTACATCGAGATCTATTTCGACCGCTATCCCGGTGTCCGGGAATACATGGACCGCACCCGGGAACTGGCCCGTGACCAGGGATATGTGGAAACCCTTTTCGGCCGTCGTCTCAACCTGCCCGAAATCGCCTCGAAGAACCCCGCGCGGCGCCAGTACGCGGAACGCACGGCCATCAATGCGCCGATGCAGGGCACCGCGGCCGACCTCATCAAGAAAGCCATGATCCTGGTGGACCGGTGGATCCTGGAAAACGCGTCCCGATCGCGCATGATCCTGCAGGTGCACGATGAACTGGTGCTCGAGGTGCCCGAGGAGGAAGCCGGGCCAATGGCGGGGACCGTCGCGGAAATCATGTGCTCCGTGACGGAGTTGTCCGTGCCGCTGGTGGTGGACACGGGCACCGGACCCAACTGGAAAGTGGCGCACTGAACCCGCAATCTGTTAGCATGGCCGGTGCCAAACCATCACGCAGAACAACGTCATGGACACTGCCACCGCCCGCCACATTCCGGGGGACATCGAAGAGCAGTGCCTGGAACTCAGGCAGAAGATTGAGAACGGCGCCGATTTCGCCGTGTACGCGGTGAAACACTCCAATTGCCCGTCCGCCCCTAGTTGCGGGAATCCGGAACATAACTACCGGGGGCAGTCGGTTTCGGAATGCGATCGTGCCGTTTTCCAGGACGAAGCCGGCGTGGTGTACGGCCCCCTGTATACCCGGTTCGGCTATCATCCGCTGGAGGTCCGATCCCGCCATCACTAGCCAGGACCCGTTTGCCAACCACTGCATCACCTGTCGCCGACCCGCCATGGCAGACTCTTCCACCAAGCCCGTCACGAACGGCACTATGGGAATTGCCTCCCGCCCGGTCCAGGCGGCCCTGGACCAGGCCGGGATCGTACTGAACGGACCCAATCCCTGGGATATCCAGATCAAGGACGAGTCCATGCTACTGCGCCTGCTGACCGGCGGATCGCTGGCACTGGGCGAGTCGTACATGGACGGCAAGTGGGAGGTGGAGCAACTCGACGAAATGATCCATCGCCTGCTGCGCTCGCCGCTGGCGCAGAAAAGCTCGTATCTCCCGCAACTGTGGATGCGTCTCATGGCCATCCTGTTCAACCTGCAAAAGCAGTCCCGCGCCTTCCAGGTCGGGCAGGAGCATTACGACCTCGGCAACGACATCTATGAAACCATGCTGGACCGGCGCATGGTGTACACCTGCGGCTACTGGCGCAATGCCGATACCCTGGACCAGGCCCAGGAGGACAAGCTGGAACTGGTATGCCGGAAGCTGGACCTGAAGCCGGGCATGCGGGTGCTGGACATCGGCTGCGGCTGGGGAAGCTTTGCAGAGTATGCTGCGGGGAAATACGGTTGCGAGGTCGTGGGGGTCACCGTGTCGAAGGAACAGGTCGAACTGGCGGAGGAGCGCTGCGCCGGCCTGCCGGTGTCTTTCCGCCTCCAGGATTACCGCGCCGTCAGGGAGCAGTTCGACGCCATCGTCTCTCTCGGCATGTTCGAACACGTCGGGCACAAGAACTACCGCACCTTCATGGAAGTGCTGCTGCGCTGCATGAAACCGGAATCCCTGGCAATGCTGCACACCATCGGCAAGAACAACTCCTTGCCCGGAGTCGACCCCTGGATTGCCCGCTACATTTTCCCCAACGGGGAAATTCCCTCTCTGCGGCGGATCAGCCACGCGCTGGAACCGGAACTGATGGTGGAAGACCTGCATAACTTCGGTCCCGACTATGACCGGACCCTGATGAGCTGGTATCGCAACTTCGACGCCGGTTGGGAGAAACTCAGGGACAGGTACTCGGAACGCTTCTACCGTATGTGGACCTATTACCTGCAAGTCTGCGCGGGCGCATTCCGTGCCAGGGACCTGCAGCTGTGGCAGTTCGTGCTCTCCCTGGGCAACAGTCCAACCACCTACCGACGCCCGGACTTCTGATCGCTGAAAGCCTTCCCCATGGCCAAGCGTCCCCTCCGGGCGTTGGCCATGGCGGCACCAACCAGATCGAATGCGCGGTCGGTGCGGCCAGGAACATCTCCGGCGCCATCTCCAGACGGCAAAGCCCTGTCGTTGAGTAAATCAGTCGCCGTGACGGGCGTCTGAAGGTGTTCGAAACCGCTCCACTGTCCACCTGGCCCAGCGCAGGCATGCGCGCCTACTGCCAGAGCCCCTGAAGCTGAAAACTGCCTGCAGAACTGCGTCGGCTGGCTTCGAGCTTCTTCCCGGTGAACACCCGATCGTGCCACTCATGCTCAGAGATGCGAAGCTGGCGCAGGACTACGCCAGAAAGGTGTACTGGTGACTGCGTTCTCCTTCCCGGTTGTCCCGGTTGGGGAAGACAGGATCCGAATCCAATTATCGGCAGCTCACGACATTGAAATCCTGGACAAAGCGATTGCCGTGTTTGCAGGTGTAGGGAGTCGTTTGGGCGTTATCAGTTGACCAAGTGAGGAGTATTCCAATGATGTCACTTGAAAAGCACACCGAAATTGTGACCGGTGGCGCCAGCGGAATCGGACTTGTAACGGCACACAGGCTGGCTGATCTGGGCGCGAATGTCGTGATCGCCGATCTGAATGAAGATGCTGGCGCAGAAGCTGCAAAGAAACTGGACGGTGTCCGGGCGGATGCGGTATTTGTAAAGACAAACGTCGCCGAATCGTCAGATGTCCAAGCGCTGATCGAGTCGGTGACCGATCGATTCGGGTCTATCGAAATCCTGATGCATTTCGCGGGAATCGGCATCGAACGGTTTGCACTTGAAACCACACGCGATGAATGGGACCGCATCATCTCGGTAAACCTGACGGGGACCTTTCTGGTCATGCAGGCAGCCGGAGCGGTCATGGTGGAAGCCGGGTACGGCCGTATCGTATCGATGGCTTCAGCCGCCGGGGAACGCGGCGGAACCGGGCGTACCGCCTATGGCGCTTCCAAAGGCGGAGTGGCGGCGATGACCCGTGTCATGGCGCTGGAGTGGGCGGCGCATGGGGTCACGGTGAATACCCTTGCTCCGGGAGCAATTGATACAGCCCTGGTTCAGAAAATGCACGAGACCGAAACCCGGCGCGCCTATCTGCAGCGCATTCCCATGAATCGCTACGGCGCTCCTGAAGAAGTGGCCGCCGCTGCCGTTTGCCTTGCCCTGCCAGAGTCCAGCTACATCACCGGTGTGACGCTTGCCGTGGACGGAGGCTTCCTTTCCGGCGGTGTCATCAAGGACGACTGAAGCCGTCTCTGTATCTGCCGACGGTCAAGATCAAGGTTACGACTTACCCTGCCCCTCGGAATTCCCACTCGGGTCATCCGGGAATTCTGCACTTGGCCTTTGATTGAGTTTCTTGTCGAACAGGCAAACGGAGAGGAGCCAGGCATCCTCATCGCCGACAGCCACGAAACCATGCAGCATCAGACTGTCGAAATGTACAGAATCTCCTTGCTCCAGGACGGTGGGGCTGTAGGGATTCATGGAGAACAGGATGCTGCCCTGGAGCACGTAAAGGAACTCCTCTCCGCCGTGGCTGCTCATGGCCTCCGGCTTTTCCTTTCCCTTCGGTATGTGGACAACCATCGGCTGAAAGGCTTTCATTGCTATTTCACTGCTAAGCGCTTCGTAAGTGCCGAACGGAGTCTCATAGCGGATACCGCTGTTCATCCGGTTAATCGTCCGGGCGCCGGAGGCAAATGTATAACAGCTGTCGCCCAGGAGAGTAATCAGATCCAATCCAAGACCCTCCGCCAACCGGGCAAGCATGTCGAAATTCGGTGAAGACTGATTATTCTCTATCTTGGAAAGTGTCGAGATCGCAAGGCCGGTCTTCTCGCTCACCGCAGACAGGGTCAGCGCGTTACTCTTCCTGATCTACTGTATGGCTTTACCTATGTTGATGCTTGCACGTGCGGTTTCGGTCATTTCAGCCTCGTAACTAATACAGTTCTGATGTAAGCAGGCGATGATTCCGTATTGTTTCGGAATCAGACCCTATTTTTGGTCACGGTCCCTCGGCATTCAATATCAGGACAGATTTTCGGGATGTGCTGATGATGGAATGCCGATGCATCGGAGTAGATTTACCGAGGGCATGGCGGGGTGTTTTACAGGACGCCTCGAGGACTGTCTGCGGAAACTGACCGAGGGACTTTTGGCGCGGTTTTCCCGACAAGCACGTCAGTGGGGACCGTCAGGGCATCCGCATCCACATCGACGATCCCCCGGGTCAATGAACTGAAGAATTGACCTGCGGAAAATTACACCGGAAAGGCTGGTGCCAGTGCACGCAGCCATGCCCGGGCCCTTGGCGGAAATCCGTTCATGATCCACACGGACCATCCCGGCTCCGCATCACTATCCGCCCGATGATCCGCTTTTCACGAGCGGCTCTCCCCTCTCGTCGAAGTATTGTCTCGTGACCCTGAACACCATCGGCGCAAGCAACAGAAGCCCGATGAGGTTCGGCACTGCCATCAGCCCGTTGAGGGTGTCCGACAGATTCCAGACGAAATCGACCTTCACGTTTGCGAAGGACAGCGCCGCCAGTACCCACAGTCCTCGGTATACCACGAGGCTTCGCTCACTGAACAGATACTGCCAGCAGCGCTCTCCGTAGTAGCTCCACCCGAGAATTGTGGTGAATGCGAACACCGCCAGGGCAATTGTGACGATGTACTGACCGCCCGCGATCGACTCCTGGAATCCGGTCGAAGTGAGCACCGCCCCGGTCAATCCGCCTCCATCCGCACCGGTCATGGTCCATGCACCGGAGGTGAGAATGACCAGCGCTGTCATGGTGCAGACCACGAGGGTGTCGATGAAGGTGCCGAGCATGGCGATGATGCCCTGTCGGACCGGACTGTTGGTTTGTGCAGCTGCGTGGGCAATTGCCGCAGATCCGAGCCCGGACTCGTTCGAGAACACACCGCGGGCCACCCCGAAACGGATAGCTGCGGCAACAGCCGCTCCCGCAAACCCACCAGTGGCTGCGGCAGGAGTGAAGGCGTGAGTGAAGATGAGCCCAATCGCCGAGGGGACTTCGGCGATGTTGATGATGATAATGACCAGCGCGGCGCCGAGGTACAGCACGATCATGGCGGGCACCAGTTTACCGGCAACGTCTCCGATCCTGCGGATGCCTCCGATGATAACCACGCCAACGAGCACGGCAACGACGACTCCGGTCAGCCACTGGGGTACGCTGAAACTGCTCCCGAGGGCAACGGCCATCGAGTTCACCTGGACCGCGTTCCCGATTCCGAACGCGGCGATCGCGCCGAAGATGGCGAATGCAAGACCAAGGTATTTCCCGAGTTCCGGAGCGAATTCCCCGACGCCGTTTCGCAGGTAGTACATCGGCCCGCCAACATACTTTCCGTTGGCATCGACCTCCCGGTATGTGACCGCGCAGACGGCTTCGGCGTACTTCGTTGCCATTCCGAACAGGGCGATGAGCCACATGTAGAAAATGGCTCCTGGGCCACCGAGAGCGATGGCAGTGGCCACGCCGGCAATGTTCCCGGTGCCGACTGTGGCGGACAGTGCGGTCATCAGCGCGTTGAACGGCTTGACTTCGCCTTCGCCGGTCGCCTGGCTCTTGTCGAACAACAGCCGGAACCCGAAACCGACCTTGCGCCACGGCATGAACACGAGCCCAAGCGTCAGCAGCACCCCGGTTACTCCAAGAATGCCCAGCATGGGTGGTCCCCATGCGAACGAGTTGATGGAATTGATGATCGAGTTCAACTGTTCCATTATGACTCTCCCCTCGAATACATTCTATGGTGCTAGTCGAGACTACTTGAAATGTTTGTCTGATGGCTCAGCCACGCGCACCAGGGTCCGGCCCGGGTTGCATCATGATCGGTCTGCCACCTCTGCCACCCCCTTGCTAAGGAGACGGGGGAATCCGTTCACCGGTATTCTCCAAAAAGTCTGTTCAGGATGAAAGCAACGGCGGCGCTCCCCGGTTTCGGTTTGCTGATTTCCTTCTTCCTGGTCGGCAGGGTTCATGGAAAAGCACGCCATGCGGTTGATGAGAAAACGGGAACAGGCAACGCTCAACATGCCATGCACCCGCTATGGAAATTTATACCCCAACCCCCACAACCAGTGCAACCTTGCCGACACCTAAAAACTTGTGGATGCGTGGTTGTCCCATTGCCCAGGGATCCGTAGGATCAGGAGAACAACCGGATATCCGCCAGCAGTATCCAATCAGCATGGAATTCGGCCCACTTGACTACGCACAACAACCCATATCCTGGGCTGCGCTTCCGCATTCATCCACACACGACAAACCGTTCTTCTCCAATACCAACTGACCAAGATAAGTTGTGTCCGCGAGATAGAAAGCGCTGAATCGATCCTCAAAATCTTCCGCCACCGAGGCATCTGGAATGCCGGTTGCCATGACTGCATCGCGCCACGCCTTGACGCGTGGGAAATCGGCCAGAAAATCGTGACCGGACAGACGTTCGACGATTTCCATCCGGTGCAGCAGTGTCGTCCAGGCAATGTCGACCATTCCCATACCGCCGCTGCCAATGAACGGTGCATCGCCGAGCTGTGTCTGTATCTTCGCCAAGGCGGTATCAAGGTTGTGTGACCGCTCGGCAAGCGCCGCCCTGTCCCCACTGCGTAGTGCACTGCATTGCACCAGGTAGTGCTTCGATGCGAGATACGACCAGGCACGTTCCCTAGCTTTCTTCACCGGGTCCCTTGAGAAAACCGGTTGGCCCACGACCTCGTCGACGTACTCCACGATGGCATCCGACTCGAACAACACCTCTCCGTTATCGGTGAGGAGTATCGGCACCTGTCCATGCGGCGAAGCTTCTAGGAACCACCGCGGTTTGTTGCCGAGATCGATGTACTCAACGTCGTACGGTACGCCCTTGCGTTCTAGGAGCACTGTTACGCGTTGGACAAAAGGACAGATCTTGAAGCTGACGATTTTCATGGGTGGTTTCGTTGATCGGTATTGTGATTGACTATAGGATCGACAATACAATATTTCAACAATAATTGAAATATGAAAGAAACCGAAGCCATAGACGCACTCAGTGCCCTGTCCCAGGAGACCCGGCTGAGAATCGTTCGCTACCTTGTCGGCTGTGGCGATGACGGTGCGGCTGCCGGCGACATCGCCGAGAACGTTGATGCCGCCGCATCAAGGGCATCGTTCCACCTGTCCGTGCTGGAACAGGCAAGCATGGTCACATCGGAGCGACAGTCCCGCAAGATCATCTACAAGGCCGATATCGAAAAGATCGGCAGCCTGATCTCGTTTCTGCTTAACGACTGCTGCGCCAATCACCCGGACATCCGTGCGTGCTGTCTCGACCGAAATTCGGAGTATTACCAGCAACCACCTTAGAATGACGCAAGCCCCGGGATGGCCTCCGTTCCGTTCCGCCATAGATAAAGATCACGGAACAGATTGAAACCCGCGATACCATCAGCCGTCGGTTCCATGGCCTCAACACCCCACCATTCAAGTCCATACATCCAGAAAAATACATGAACAAACATATAGTTAACAAAAAAAATAATACTGACAAGAACGGATGGTGCATGGGGGTTGACGTGGGCGGCACCAAGATCGAATGCGCGGTCATCGCGTCCGGGAACAGCCCCGACGCCATTGTCAGGCGGCGAATCCCCACAGAGGGCAACGGCGGATACAGACATGTGCTCCAACGCATCGCCGGCCTTGTCAGGGAAGTAGGTGAAGAGGCCGGCCTTCGGCCGGACGTCCTTGGGGTCGGCACCCCGGGTACCCTGGACCCCGACACCGGACTCCTTCGGGGATGCAACTCCCAGCACCTGCTGGAACGACCGTTCAAGGCGGATCTGGAAGCCCTGCTCGGCATTCCGATCGTGGTGGAGAATGATGCCAACTGCCTTGCCCTGGCGGAAACGTGGATGGGCGTGGTGCCCGACCTTCCGGGACCGAAGGACGTGGTGTTCGGCGTCATCATGGGCACCGGGGTGGGCGGAGGTCTGGTTGTGGACGGAAACCTTGTTACCGGCGCCAACCGCATCACCGGGGAGTGGGGACACAATCACCTGGACGACTCCGGGGGGCGATGCTGGTGCGGCCGGACCGGCTGCGTGGAAACCCTGCTCTCGGGACCGGCGCTCGAAAATTTCTACCGGGAGCATGCGGGATTCTACCTTCCCCTTGCGGAGATTGCCGACAGGGCCCTGTCGGAAGATTCCATTGCCCGGCAAACGATCGACCGGCTGCTCACCTGGTTCGGCCGGGGAATCGCCGGCATCATCAATTCCATCGATCCGGACATCATCGTCATTGGCGGGGGCGTCGGGAACATCGATCTTCTGTACACCCATGGCCTTAAACAGGCGGCAAGGTGGGTCTTCAGCCCCACCCTGAAGACCAGGCTGGTCAGGCCGGCACTGGGGGACAGTGCCGGGGTGTTCGGCGCGGCCCTCCTGGCCGCCGCATCCTAAGGAAACCGGGGACCGGGCCCGGAATCAATACCGGTAGTGCTCCGGCTTGTAGGGCCCGTCTACGGAAACGCCGATGTAGTCCGCCTGTTCCTTCGACATCCGGGTCAGCCTGGCGCCGATCTTGTTGAGGTGGAGACGGGCCACCTCCTCGTCCAGGTGCTTCGGAAGCACATGCACCCTGTTGTCGTATTTCTCGCCGTCGCGCCACAGCTCGATCTGGGCGAGAACCTGGTTGGTGAAGCTGTTGGACATCACGAAACTCGGATGGCCGGTGGCGCAGCCGAGGTTCACCAGACGGCCCTCGGCCAGCAGGGTGATCCGGTTGCCACCCGGCAGGATGACCTGGTCCACCTGGGGCTTCACGTTCTCCCACTCGTACTGCTTCAGCGAGGCGATGTCGATCTCGTTGTCGAAATGGCCGATGTTGCAGACGATGGCCTGGTCCTTCATCCGGACCAGGTGGTCGTGGGCGATGACGTTGAAGTTGCCGGTGGCGGTGACGAAGATATCCACGTCACCGACAACATCGTCAAGGTCCACAACCCGGTAACCCTCCATCGCCGCCTGCAGGGCGCAGATGGGATCGATCTCGGTGATCCAGACAGTGGAGCCCAGACCGCGCAGCGACTGGGCGCAGCCCTTGCCGACATCACCGTAACCCAGCACCAGCGAGATCTTTCCGGCCACCATCACGTCGGTGGCGCGCTTGATTCCGTCCACCAGGGATTCCCGGCAGCCGTAGAAATTGTCGAACTTGGACTTGGTGACGGAGTCGTTCACGTTGATGGCGGGAAACGGCAGATTGCCGGCCTTTTCCATCTGGTAGAGACGCTTCACGCCGGTAGTGGTCTCTTCGGTGACGCCCTGGATATTGGCGAGGCGGGAACTGTACCAGTCGGGACTGGTTTTCAGCCTGGTCCTGATGGCGTTGAACAGAACCGTCTCCTCCTCGCTGCCCGGGTTGTCCAGCACGGAGATATCCTGCTCTGCCCTGGCGCCCAGCACCAGCAGCAGGGTGGCGTCGCCGCCATCGTCCAGAATCATGTTGGGGCCGCCACCGTCATGCCATTCCATGATGCGGTGCGAGTATTCCCAATATTCCTCCAGGCTTTCCCCCTTGTAGGCAAACACCGGGATGCCGGCGTCGGCGATGGCCGCCGCGGCATGATCCTGGGTGGAAAAGATGTTGCATGAGGCCCAACGCACCTCCGCTCCCAGGGCCACCAGCGACTCGATGAGCACCGCGGTCTGGATGGTCATGTGAATGGAGCCGGCAATCCGGGCTCCCTTGAGCGGCTTGTCCGCGATGTACTTCTCGCGGGTGGCCACCAGGCCGGGCATTTCTGACTCGGCGATGGTGATCTCCTTGCGGCCGAAGTCGGCCTGGCCGATGTCGGCGACAGCATAGTCCCGGCTGATCTTCTCTGCTGCTTGGATGGACATGTGTGATTTCCCGATTCTGTTGTCTGTAAACTGATTACCGGCGGCCACCGTTCGCACGGACCGCCGAAGAGTACCTCTCAGATTCCCGCATCCTCGCGGAGTACTTCGGCCCGGTCGGTACGCTCCCAGGTGAAGTTGTCCCCGGTGCGGCCGAAGTGACCGTAGGCGGCGGTTTCCCGGTAAATGGGCCGGAGCAGGTCCAGCATCTCCACGATGGCCTTCGGGCGAAGGTCGAAGTGCCGGCTCACCAGCTCAGCGATATGGTCGTCATCGATCCTGCCGGTACCGAAGGTATCCACCATGACCGACACCGGCCTGGCAACGCCGATGGCATAGGCCACCTGGACCTCGCACCTGTCCGCCAGGCCCGCCGCCACCAGATTCTTGGCCACGTAGCGCGTGGCGTAGGCCGCGGAACGGTCCACCTTGGAAGGGTCCTTTCCAGAGAAGGCGCCGCCGCCATGATGCGCGGTACCGCCGTAGGTATCGACGATGATCTTGCGTCCGGTCAGGCCGCAGTCCCCCACGGGGCCGCCGATCACGAAACGCCCGGTCGGATTTACCAGGAACCGGGTGTCCGGGGACACCATGTCCGCCGGCAGCACCGGCTTGACGATTTCCTCGATGACGGCCTCGCTGATGTCCTCGTGGGAGATGCCGTCCTCGTGTTGCGTGGAAAGCACCACGGTATCGACGAAACTGGGGCGGCCGTCCACGTACCTGACGGTGACCTGGCTCTTGGCATCGGGCCGCAGCCAGGGCAGCCTGCCGGACCTGCGCACCTCCGACTGCTTCTTCACCAGCAGGTGGGCGTAGGTGATGGGAAACGGCATCAGTACATCCGTCTCGTTGCAGGCATACCCGAACATCAGGCCCTGGTCTCCGGCTCCCTGGTCCTTGTCCTGGCCCTCCCCCTCGTTGACGCCTTGGGCGATATCGCTGGACTGCTTGTCCAGTGACACGATCACGGCGCAACTCGAAGCATCGAATCCCATCGCCGAGGAGTTGTAGCCGATGTCCCTGATCGTATTCCGGACCACCTCCGGATAGTCCACCTGGGCGCTGCTGGTGATCTCCCCGGACACCACCACCATGCCGGTGTTGACCAGGGTTTCGCATGCCACCCTGGAATGGGGGTCTCCCGAAACCATGGCATCGAGAATCGAATCCGACACCTGGTCCGCGACCTTGTCGGGGTGGCCCTCTGAAACGGACTCTGATGTGAACAGGTAGGATCTGGACATGAACTGCTTTCCTCGGACAAGACAATACCCGCGCGTCCGCGGGCAGTCGTGGTGTTACTGGATTGAATATAAATGAATCTTTATATTTATTATTGATCATATCACAATAGAAACCGGCGAGAAACCATTCTGCGGTACGCACCGTCCTGCGGCACGCAGGCAACCGAAAATAGGTCTGATCCCCCGGATATCCGAGGTACAGGCCGGCCGCTTCAGGTAGAATACGCGCCCGCGTATTGCCGCCCGCATGACCTGCGCCTTCAGCCAGACAGCTTCCATGAATCAGGAAATCAACGACGCCCTGAACACCGCCCGGATACTCTCCGAGGCCCTGCCCTACATCCGCAAGTTCCAGGGCAAGACCGTCGTGATCAAGTACGGCGGCAATGCCATGGAGGATGACAGCCTCAAGGCCGGGTTCGCCCAGGACGTCATCCTGATGAAGACGGTGGGCGTCAACCCCGTGGTGGTGCACGGCGGAGGGCCGCAAATCAGCAAACTCCTGAAAAGGCTCGGCAAGGAATCCAGGTTCATCGATGGCATGCGCGTGACGGACAGCGAGACCATGGACATTGTCGAAATGGTCCTTGGCGGACTGGTCAACAAGGAGATCGTCAACCTGATCAATTCCCTCGGGGGACACGCGGTGGGCCTGACCGGCAAGGACGGCGACCTGATCAGGGCGCGCAAGCTGCATGTCACCCGGGATGATCCGATCCTGGAAAAATCGGAAATCATCGACTACGGCCATGTCGGCGAAGTGGAGTCCATCGACCCGCACATCGTGCAACTGCTGGATACCGAAGCGTTCATACCCGTGATCGCACCCATCGGGGTCGGTAGGGACGGGCAGACCTACAACATCAATGCAGACCTCGTGGCCGGCGGCCTGGCCACCACGCTGAAGGCGGAAAAACTGATCCTTCTGACCAACACCGCCGGGGTGCTCGACAAGGAAGGCCGTCTGATCGAGACGGTCAAGGCCAACAACATGAAGGCGCTGTACGAGGACGGCACCATCAGCGGCGGGATGATCCCCAAGGTGGACTGCGCCCTGGACGCCGTGCTGGCCGGCGTGCGCACCTCCAGCATCATTGACGGACGCATGCCCCATGCGCTGTTGCTTGAGCTGTTCACGGACTCCGGGATCGGCACCCAGATTCAGGCGTGAGTAAGGTTGCCAGGAACCCGGGCGGTCCCGGGAACGGATCGCCGGATTCCCAAACCATCAATCTCGCCGGCGGTGCGGTCCTGCATTACACCGCCATGCGGCTGAAGCGTTACGGAGATCTGCGCCAGGACCCGGAATGGCTCCAGGGCCAGCTTGCCTCGGACCACTCCCTGGTGCTGCCGCTGTGGACGGACAAGAACCTGTTCCGGACACTCGGGCAGTCCCCGGCACCGGCGTTGCTGCAGATGCCGGACGCGGCGCAGTTCCTGGCCAGTGCGGTGGAGGTGATCTATCTTGGACATGACGGAGAACGCGCGGTGTTTGCCGCGGATCTCGCCGAACAGGACAGGGGCCATGTCAAGGACCTGATCGAACAATCGGCCCCGGGCTGCCGGTTCATCGATCTGCGCCGTGTAAGCGCCGTGGTTACCCCAGAACAGGCATCCCTGCTGGCCTATGCGCGGGTGCTTGCTTCATGGCACCGCAACAACGGTTTCTGTGCCCGCTGCGGCCATCGCACCCAGCCCCAAAGAGGCGGACACATGCGCCACTGCGGACAGTGCGGGCGCGAGCATTTCCCGCGCATCGACCCCGCCGTCATCATGCTGGTGGAACAGCCGGACCCGGAAGGCGGGCAACCGCGCTGCCTGCTGGGGCGCCATACCCGGCTTCCCGGCCGCGTATATTCCACCCTTGCCGGATATGTCGACCCGGGTGAAACCCTGGAGCAGGCCGTGGCCCGGGAGGTATGGGAAGAGGCCCGGATCCGGGTCACCGACATCCGCTATGTCGCATCCCAGCCCTGGCCCTTCGCCGGGTCCCTCATGCTCGGCTTCAGGGCAGTGAGCATGGACGCCGAACCCGACATTTCCCAGGATGAGCTGGAGGATGCGCGCTGGTTCACCGCGGCGGAAATGCGGGATTTCGGCGAGTTCGAGGATGGCAATGGCGCCGAATTCGAGCTTCCCCGGCAGGATTCCATCGCCAGACTGCTGATCGAGCAATGGATGGCTGACAGCGGATGAACCGGAGCATGCCGGATTTTCGCCCTGCCGATTGTTTTTTATGCCTGAGAGGCCATTAATACAGACCATGTTCCAGCAACTACTCATTCCATGTCGGAACTTCACCAGGAAACGGTAACCAGCGTTCATCACTGGACCGACCGGCTGTTCACTTTCCGCACCACGCGCGATTCCTCGCTGCGTTTCCGCAACGGCGAATTCACCATGGTGGGCATCGAGGTCGACGGCAAACCGCTGCTGCGCGCCTACAGCATGACCAGCGCGAACTACGAGGAGTTTCTCGAGTTCTACAGCATCAAGGTTCCCGACGGCCCCCTGACCTCGCGGCTGCAGCACATCAAGGTAGGCGACAAGGTCTACGTGAGCAAGAAACCCACGGGGTCGCTGCTCTGGGACCACCTGCGCCCGGGCAGGCATCTGTACCTGCTCAGCACCGGCACGGGCCTGGCGCCGTTCCTGTCCGTGATCAAGGATCCGGACATCTACGAGAATTTCGAGAAGGTGATCCTGGCCCACGGCTGCCGCTATATCAACGAACTGACCTACGAGACGCTGATCACCCACGAACTGCAGCACAACGAGTTCTTCGGCGACAGCATCCGGTCCAAGCTCATCTACTATCCCGCCGTGACCAGGGAAGCGTTCCGGAACTTCGGCCGCCTCAACACCCTGATCGAAAGCGGCAAGCTGATGACGGATATCGGCCTGCCGGCCCTTTCCGTCGAGGACGACCGGTTCATGGTCTGCGGCGGCCCGCACATGCTGAAAACCCTGAGCGGCATGCTGGCCGACCTGGGCTTCGGGGAAACCCGCAGGAGCGATTATCGGGAATTCGTTGTGGAACGGGCTTTCGTCGACAAGTAGACGCGCCCCTGATGCTGCGCCCGGCAAGTCGCAGGCGCCCCACCGAATACAGGAAGACCCTGCCCCGTCACCCCGATTCCCTGTCCGCGGTCCGGATGCCCGCCGTGTTCGGGCCTGCCGCGGCATCGTCAGGCCGGTTCCAGTCGGACTCGATCAGTGCACCGATACCGTGACGGATGTCCGCCTCCACGGCGAAGCCGAGGGCGGTGGCGTCGCGCCGCTCCAGCGCCTCGATGATCTCCACATGGCGGTCACTGGTGCTGTAGCGGGAACGGTGCTCGCCGCTGAGGGTGTAGCGCAGGAACGGGCTGATCTGCAGCCAGACACTCTCGATCAGCGGCAGGAACACCTCGCCGCCGCCGACCCGGTACAGGGTGAAATGAAAATCCCGGTGCGTGACCAGGTAACGCCTGTGGTCGCCAGCTTCGATCGCCCGGTCAATGGCCCGGTTGAGACGAACCAGGCGCGACACCACCCGGTCCGTGATCCCCGGCACGGCATCGATGGCCGCCTGCCTCTCCAGGCAGATCCGCGCATTCACCAGTTCGGCAAGCTTTTCCCTGGTCATCACCGGCACGCTCACCCGCCCGGTTGCGGACAGGATCAGCGCCCGCTCCGCCACCAGCCGCCGGAGGGCCTCGCGCACCGACGTCGGGCTGATGCCGAGATCCTCGGCAATTCCCCGGATGGTGACCGCCCTGCCGGGAACGAAATCACCGTCGAGGATCGACCGGCGGAGCGCCCGGTAGGTCCGTGACTGCAAAGACTGCGTGCCGGGCCGGGAACTGCCCATCGTACCTCCAGGCACGGAATTCGTGATGTGCCGACTATAGCCCGCCCGGACCCCTACAGTCACCCGGACAGGAATTTGTGATCACAAATAATTGCTTCGGGACCCGGCGACGCATACAATGCGGACACTTCTCGCCACACCCGCCGCCGGAGCAACTTCATGGAATCCTACGACACCCGCGAACTGCAGGCCCTTGATGCCCGCCACCACCTGCACCCGTTCACGGACCATCACGACCTGCACCGGCATGGAGTGCGCATCATCACCGGGGCGGAAAACATCTATCTGTATGATTCCGAAGGAAAGAAATACCTCGACGGCATGTCCGGCCTGTGGTGCGTGAACATCGGCTACGGGCGTACCGAACTGGCGGACGTGGCCAAGCACCAGATGGAGCAGCTGCCCTACTACAACACCTTTTTCCAGACCTCCACCCCGCCTGCCATCGGGCTGGCGGAGATCCTTGCCGAAGTCACGCCGCCACAGTTCAACCGGGCGTTCTTCGGTTGCAGCGGATCGGATGGCAATGACACCGTGATCCGCCTGGTGCGCTATTTCTGGGAACTCCAGGACCAGCCCAGGCGCACGGTGGTGATCAGTCGGGAAAACGCCTACCACGGCAGCACCGTGGCGGGGGCCAGCCTGGGCGGGATGCAGTCCATGCATGCGGTCGGCGGGCTGCCGATCCCGGATGTCGTGCACGTGGACCAGCCGTACCACTACCGGGAGGGCGGCGACCTGGACCCTGGAGAATTCGGGCTCCGGGCGGCACGCTCGCTGGAGGAGAAGATTCTCGAACTCGGGGCCGACCGCGTGGCCGCCTTCATCGGCGAACCCATCCAGGGCGCCGGCGGCGTGATCGTGCCGCCGGACTCCTACTGGCCGGAGATCCAGCGCATCTGCCGCAAGTATGACGTGCTGCTGGTGGCTGACGAGGTCATCACCGGATTCGGCCGCACCGGGCAGTGGTTCGGATGCCAGGCGTTCGGTTTCGAGCCGGATGTCATGACCATGGCCAAGGCCCTTTCCTCGGGTTACCAGCCCATCGGCGCGGTCATGGTCTCCGACCGGATCGCCGGGGTCTTCGACCGGGAGAACCGGGAATTCACCCATGGCTACACCTATTCGGGGCATCCCGTGGCCTGCGCGGTGGCGCTCAAGAACCTGCAGATCATGCGCGACGAGCGGATCGTGGAAAACGCCCGCGACAACGTCATGGATTACCTGCAGGCGAGATTCCGGGAATTCTCCGACCATCCACTGGTGGGCGAGTTACGCGGCATGGGGTTTCTCGGGGCCCTGGAACTGGTGAAAGAGGTACTTGCAAAATTCCCCGGCCAAGCAGGTTCCTGCCTGACCGGAGGC
>VYFG01000003.1 GCA_009842505.1 Gammaproteobacteria bacterium | reverse complement strand
AGCCTCCGGTCAGGCAGGAACCTGCTTGGCCGGGGAATTTTGCAAGTACCTCTACAGATTATAAGGTGCGCGCATGCGACCCGGATGCATGCGGTGAAATTTGATTTTCGATTGGCGAAGGCATCGGGGGTCCGGCCTTGTCACTGACGAGGGGTCGGATTCATTGCCGCAACTAAAGATCTAGACGGGGAGGATCAATGAGAAAGACAACCGAACCCCACACCAGCTTCCGACCGCATACCGAGCGTTTGCCGCAGTCGGGGCGTGCAGCCAGTGGGTCCGGAAATCGCCGCCGGCATGTGCAAGTGGCAATCGCTCCCGCGGTGGGTGCAGTTGCCGTCGGCGGGTTACTGAATGTGCTGCCGGTCCAGGCGTTCGAATTCGGTGACGGGGATTTCCAGGGCAGCCTGGACACGACGGTTTCCCACGGCATGACCTACCGGGTCGAGAAGCGCAACGACGAATTGGCCGGGGACGCCAACGGCAATGACGGGAATCTCAACTACGACCGCGGCGTCGTGAGCAACGTGTCCAAGTTCGTTGCCGATCTTGACATCAGCCAGGACAACTACGGCTTGTTCGTCCGCACCACGGGATTCCTCGATTTCGAGAACGAGAACGGGGATCGGGCCCGCACCCCGCTGAGCGACGAGGCGAAGGATCTGGTGGGCGGTGACATCGAAGTGCTCGATGCATACTTTACCGCCGGGTACAACTACGGTGATACGGCCATCGATGTCCGGCTCGGCAAGCATGTGCTGAACTGGGGCGAGAGCACCTTCATCCCGAACGGCATCAACGCCATCAACCCCTTCGACGTGAGCAAGCTCAGGCTGCCGGGCTCGGAGCTGCGCGAAGCGCTGCTGCCCGTAGGGATGGCGTCGGTGACGGTGGAGCCGAACGACACCCTGTCGGTGACCGGCTTCTACCAGTACGACTGGGAGGAAACCCGGATCGATCCGGTGGGCAGCTACTTCTCGAGCACCGACTACGCAGGGCCGGGTGCGAGGGAGGCGGTGATCTTCGACGTCATGCGGGGGCTCCTGCCCGACCAGCCCACACAGTGGGACCAGGGATTCAGCTTCGGTCCGCTTACACAGGCACTCAATGCCGATTTGGTCGGACAGCGACCCCAGGCGGAGTTCGATCCGGATTTCGTAAGCGTGCTGCGCGGCCCGGACGGCACCCCCGAGGACGGGGGCCAGTATGGACTGGCGGTGCGCTATTTTTCTGAGGAACTGAACAACACTGAATTCGGCTTCTACTTCATCAACTATCACAGCAGGCTGCCCACGGTCGCTGCACAGACCTCGCCCGTGGAATATATCCAGGCGGGCCTCGCAGCGGCAGGTGCGGTGGGCTCACCAACATCCGTCACTACCAGTGCCGTGACCCAGCAGGTCACCACGGAAGTCACAAATGCGGCCCAGGCCGGTCTGATCCCTCCGGCAAGCGTGAGGGATGTGATCATGCAGCGGGTTGGGCAGAGTGTTGGCGGAATTGCCGGCGCCCTTGCGATCGACCGGTACGGTAAGGGCGGTCACTACCTGCTCGAGTATGCCGAGGACATCAAGCTGTTCGGCCTGAGCTTCAACACCGTACTGGGCTCTTCCGGCTGGGCGCTCCAGGGTGAATACTCCCTGCGCCAGAACGCTCCCCTGCAGATCGCCGAGCGGGTGGTGCTGGAGGACGGTCTGTCGCCGATCATCACGGCGCTTGGATTGGCAAGGGCGGCTCCGGCACAGCTCCCCGCATTTCTCCAGAACTACCGGCCAAGGAAAGTCCAGGGCTACGTCGAGAGCGACGTGAGCCAGCTCCAGGCCACTGCCACCCGGCTGTACGGTCCCACCTTGGGTGCGAACGCCCTCGTGGTTCTGGCGGAAGCCGCGGTGATGCATGTGCATGATATGCCCGATGTTCCCTTGGAAAGCCCCGCCGGCGGTACCCTTGATACTGCTGACGCCGATGCGGACGCCACCTCGTGGGGGTACCGGATCGCAGCGCGCCTCGACTACTACAACGCGATCGGCGCCATCAACCTGTACCCTTACGCGCAGTTCCTGCATGACGTCAGCGGCAACAGCCCGGCGCCCAGCGGTCCGTTCGTGGAGGGCCGGACCGGACTCACCCTGGGGCTGAAGGCTGACTACCTGAGTCGCTGGCAGGCCGATTTCGGCTACACGCGGTATGCCGGCAAAGGCAACGAACTCAGTGACCGCGACTTCATTTCCGCCTCCATCAAGTACTCGTTCTGAGGGATTGAGCCCATGAACGCCACCAATATCAAGACAGCGACCATGCATCGATTCTGTTATACCCTTCTTCTCGGATGCGTTCTCGCCTCCCCGGCGTCAGCCGAAATCACCGCCGACCAGATCGCGCGGCTGGGCGCGGACCTTACGCCCCTCGGCGGAGAGCGGGCCGGAAACGCCGACGGCACCATCCCGGAATGGACGGGCGGCATTACCGAGCCGCCGGCCGGCTTCACGGTCGGCGATCATCACCGCGATCCCTACGCCGGGGACGCGCCGCTCTTCGTCATCGACGCCTCCAACCTGGAGGAACATCGCGACCGGCTCTCGATCGGGCACCAGCGCATGCTGGAAACCTACCCGAGCTTCAAGATGCAGGTCTATCCGACCCGGCGAAGCGCCTCCGTCGCGCAGCGAATCTACGACGCGACCCGGGAAGTGGCGGCCACCGCGAAACTCGTGGATGACGGCAACGGCGTGGCCGACGCGGTCATCGGTATCCCGTTCCCTATTCCGAAGAACGGCCTCGAGGTGGTCTGGAACCACCTGCTGCGCTACCGGGGCGAGTCGGTATCCTGCGTCATCGGCCAGGCCGCCGTCACCCGGGGCGGCGCCTACACGCTGGTCAAGCAGCACCTGGAGACCGAGTTGCGGTATTCCCTTCCGGGCATGACCCTGGAGGAACTCGGCAACACGATGATCCTGTTCAAGTCGACGACGCTGGCGCCGGCACGGCTTGCGGGTGACATCGTCCTGGTGCACGAGACCATGAACCAGTTCCGCGAGCCGCGGAACGCATGGACCTACAACCCGGGCCAGCGCCGGGTGCGGCGTGCGCCGAACATCGCCTATGACAATCCGGGAACCTCTTCCGACGGGCTGCGCACCGCCGACCAGCTGGACATGTTCAACGGCGCCGTGGACCGCTACGACTGGAAGCTCGTCGGCAAGCGCGAGATGTACGTTCCGTACAACTCGTACCGGCTGCACAGCGACGACCTCAAGTACACCGACATCCTCAAGCCCCTGCATGTCAACCCGGACGTGCTGCGCTACGAACTGCACCGGGTCTGGGTGGTGGAGGCGACGCTCAAGGAAGGTGCCGCCCACCTCTACAAGCGGCGCACCTTCTATGTCGACGAGGATTCCTGGCAGATCCTGGTTGCGGATATCTATGACAACAGGGACCAGTTCTGGCGCGTGTCGGAAGCGCACCTGATCAACTACTACGAAATGCCGCTGGTGTGGCCGACCCTGGAAGTGCATACCGACCTGCAGGCCGGGCGCTACCTCGCATTCGGTCTCGACAACGAGTTTGAGATGTGCACCTGGGACACCAGGGCGCAGGGCCGGGATTACACCCCTGCCTCCCTGCGGCGCAAGGGTCGCTGACGCGGGAGTCCGCGCTCCCGCCTGGAAACCCCGAACCGCTGCCGGGTGCCCGTGCACCCGGCAGCGGTTTTTTCATTCCCGAATCCCTGGATGTTCCCGGGGCTGGTGCCACAGGAGAATTCCCCAGCGGGGATCACCGGACCTGCATGGCATCCGGGGCCGTGCACCCCGCCCGTGAAGAAGTTCTCCCGGCGGATCAGTCCTGCCCGGGGCGCCTCAAGGTCGTGATGGGCGGCGGGGCGTCCCGCTTGCGGCGCAGGCGCCTGAAGGACGGCAGAGTCCTGCCGGTGTCGATGCCGGCGTCGAACCACATGAGCAGCGGCGGCAGGAGTAGGAAGTCCGCGACGAGGGCCAGGGCGATCACGAGCGCGGTGAGCTTGCCCATGCCGGAGTTGAGTTCGAAGCTGGAAAGACTCACCACGATGAAGCCCGCCACGAGCACGAGGGAGGTCGTGAGCAGGGCCCGGCCCACCGTGCGGAAGGCAACGCGCACCGCGTCGGGGGACCTGTAGCCAATCTCCCTGCGGGCCCGCTGGTACCTGCTGAGGAAGTGAACCGAATCGTCGACCACGATGCCCAGCGTCATCGCCGTCACCATGGACAGGGAGACTCCCACTTCCCCCACCGTCAATCCCCAGATGCCGAAACCCAGCGCGCCGGGAATCAGGTTCGGGACGAGACTCGTGAGCCCCAATCGCCAGGATCTGAGCGCGAAGATGAGGGCAAAGGAAATCCCGACCAGGGCCAGCGTGGTGCCCACGAGCATGGCGACGATGTTCCGCCTGCCGAGGTGCGCGAACATCAGCGTGGTGCCGGAGCTTTCGGGACGCACGATGTTCGGCGCGTTCTCCCCGAGCCAGTGCTTCGCGCGCCGGTCCAGGGCGATGATCTCGTTCGACGAGAGCGTTTGCATCGCCACCCGCATCCGGGTCGCCGACTTGTCGACGTCGATCTCGTTGTTGAGGTCGAGGCCGTAGGGGAGCGACATCTCGTAGAGGAGCAGGTACTGCGCGGCCAGTTCCCGGTTCGCGGGCAGCCGGTATTCGGCCGGATCATCCCCGTTCATGCTCATGTTCAGTTGGCGGAAGATATCGGTGATGGCACTGACGTGCACCGTCTCGGGCTGTTCCTTGTACCACTCGACGAAGGCGTCCACGTCGGCGAGATATGCGGGGTCGCTGATCGCCCCCGGTCCGGCAGACTGGAGCGAATATTCCATGGTGTACAGGCCGGTGAGGTTTTCGATGGTGAAATCCGCGGCGCGCCGAAACTCGACTCGCTCGTCGAAGTAGTGGAGGAAGACGTCGTTCAACTCGTTCCGGGGGATCGACGCCACGAGCCCCACCACGACCAAGCCGGACCCCCAGAGCAATGCCTTGCGGCGCCGGACCACGAACTCCCCGAGCATGGCCATCAACGTTTCGTGTCCCAGTCGGGATTCCCGCGCCCGGATCGGCAGCAGGGAGAGCAGGGCCGGCAACAGGGTCACGGAGTACACGAACGCTGCCCCGACCCCGAACGCGACAAAGGTGCCGAGTTGGCGGAACGGGGGCACCTCGGAAAAGTTCAGGCTGAGGAAGCCGAACGCGGTGGTCAGGCCCGAGAGGAACACCGGCTGGAGATTTACCCGGATCGATTCGATGATCGCATCGTGACCGGGATTGCCGGTCCGGGTGCGCGGGATCAGGGGGCCGCCGCCGCGGTCCGCGGCCGTGCGGGATGCTGCTCCCTGCAAGCAATGGATCAGGGTCGAGAAGATGTGGACGCAGTTGGCGATCGCTACGGTCAGCACGACGATCGGCGCGATGGCGGCGGGTGAGGACATCGGGAGTCCCACCCAGCCCCCGAGACCCACGGCGGTCATGACCGAAAGCGTCACGACGACCATGATCGCGAAGGTTCCGAGGAAGCCCCGGGTCAGCAGCACGAGCATCAGCGTCATCGCGGCAAAGCTCGCCGGGACGAGCGTCTTCAGATCGCTCAGCGATACTTCCATGAAGGTCTGGTTGAAGGTCACCAGGCCGGTCAGCCGCACATCGATGCCGGGAAAGCGCTCCCGAAACTGGTCCATGAGGCCGCGCGCGTACTCTGTGACACGAGCGCCTTCGCGCATCTGGTCCTCACCCGGCATCTGTAGATTGACGTTGATCCCGCTGACTCCACCGTCAAGGGCCAGGAGACGCCCCGCAAGCCGCGGCTCCCCCAGGGCGGTGGCGCGGATCCGGGAGCGCTCGCCGGCATCACCGATGGCGGTCATGTCCACGAGTTCGCGTACCAGGATATCGTCGCCGAGGGCCGTGGTGTGCTGGTAATTGGTGATGGAGTCGACGCGGGTCGCGAACGGGATCTGCCAGGACTGTTCGGTGAGCCAGGCCGTGGCTTCAAGCGCGCGGGCGGAGGTGGCGTCCCGATCCTCCGGCACGACGGTGAAAAACACGTTGTCGCTCTTGCCGTAGGTGTCCTCCATCGTCTCGTAGGCGAGGAGCTGAGGGTTGTTCTTCGAGAAGTAGACGCGGTGGTCGGCCGAGAACTCGAGAAAGAGCGTGCCGCCGGTCGCGACCGCGGCGAGGACCAGGCTGGCGGCGATGACCGGCCATCGCCACCGGATGACCCAGCCGCCGAGCTGGGACTCGAATTCTTCCAGCGCCTTCATTCCTGACAAGTACCGGAGTCCCGGCGTGCGCTCAATTCAGGACCCGTGGCCGGCCCGAAGGACGGCACCAGGCTGAGGCGGCGGGATGAGGGGGCATTGTGACTCGGGAATGCGGTTCTCGGAGCGTGCGGACAAACGGGCGGTCGCCTTTGACCACCGGCCCATTTCAGCGTCATTGGGATTGCAGGCCAATTTCAGGTAATCGTCCGGTTGATTCCGAGTGAGTGTAAGCCAGGTTTGTGGGAGTGCCACCTGTATTTCCGTCTGATGCCCAGAGATATGGCAAAGTTCAACGAGACTGCTTTTACCAGTATCCTGCACCACAGCTACGCCGCTGACCTGCCGAGGCCAGTGCCGGGATCGCGATCACTGGCGCTGATTTGGCCACGTGGCCGGGCCATGGGACGGGAATCGAGTGCGACGCGACCACGGTGTTGGCGATTGCAGGGGGCAGGGTTGATTCAGAAAGGCGTGTTTTGACCGGAAAGACCCACGGCATGCCGGATCGGCTGGGGGCAACGGTCAGACGTGCCGAAGGCGGGCCCGAGGGTGGCCTGGCGGAGTTGAACGATGAGGGTAGGTCGGCTCAAATTCACAAATTTCCGCAGCGTCGCCGAGGGCGATGTCGTGTTTCCTGGTCATATGGCCATCATTGGCGGGAACATCATCGGTAAGTCGACGCTTTGCTAGTCGGAATTTCACAGGACAAAAAGTCGAATAATACAATCGATTCATCGATTTAGCGCTATTCGACCTGGATGCGTACTGGGAACATTGCGGGCCCGGAAGGTTGGCGTTCCTGCCGCGGCAAAAGAAACTAGGAAGAGGGATAAGGGTAAGAGTAAGAGTAAGTTTTGTGTACGTGAGAAATCGTGCGCTGGAGACCCGCGTCAATCGCACTCCCCGGCAATCGATTGCACCGCGGTGACCGCAACGAGATTGAAGATGTCCTCCACGCTGCAGCCCCTCGACAGGTCGTTTACCGGCAGCCTGAGCCCCTGCAGCACCGGCCCCGTGGCCTGGACGCCCCCGATTCTCTGCGCGATCTTGTACCCGATGTTGGCGGACTGCAGGTCGGGAAAGACGAACACGTTGGCGGGGGCGGGCACGCCGATGCCGGGTGCCTTCCGCTGCAGGATTTCCGGGATGATGGCGGCATCGAACTGCACCTCGGTCATGATCTCGATGTCCGGCCGTCGCTCGGCGACGAGGGCCCCCGCGGCCCGCACCCTGTCGATGTGGCCATGTTCCGCGCTGCCCGCCGTGGAAAAGCTGAGCAGGGCGACCCTGGGCTCGATCCCGGCCAGGTTCCGGGCGTTGTCCGCGGTGTCCATGGCGATGCTGGCCAGTTCCTCCGGGTCGGGTTCGATGACCATGGCGCAGTCTGCATAGAGCGCCGTGCCCTGGATGGCCTGATGGGGGAGCGCATGCTCCATCAGGAAAAAGCTGGAGACGATCCGGCTGCCGGGATTCATGCCGACCAGCTGCAAGGCGCTCCGGACCACCTCCGCGGTCGGGTGGGCCGCGCCCGCCACCATGCCGTCGACCATGCCGGCGCGGACCATGGCGGTACCCAGCATCAGGCGGTCCAGGGCCATTTGCCGGGCATCCTCCAGGGAGACGTTCCGGTGCCGGCGCGCCTCGTGGATGACCGCCGCACACCGTTCCCGGCGTTCTTCGTCCGCGGGGTCCACGATGTCCACGCCGGCAAGGTCGATACCATGGGACGCCGAGAGTGCCTCCAGGCTGTCCCGCGCGCCCACAAGGCTGATCTCGGCGATACCGTCCTCCCGGAGCGCCGCGGCGGCCTGCATCACGCGCACGTCGTCCCCTTCCGGCAGCACGATATGACGGCGGGATGTGCGGGCCTTGTCGGTGATGGCGGTGAGCAGGGACATTTCGGGGATCCGGGGCGGCAGGACGCCTGGTCTGGTCAACGTGAACGTCCGATCATAGCAATGTCGGCTAAGCGGGTGGAATCGGTCTTCGCCATCCGTCAGGGGGAAGGAACAGGGCACCGGTTCGGGTGACAATCCGTGGCCGGGATGATCTCCGTGCATTCAGCAGCACGCGGACGGTCCCCCTAGCCAGCCGGCGGAGAATCGTCCGCCAGCAGGAGATCACGCGCGATCCGGCGCGCGTCGTCTAGGGTTTCGACAATGCGGCCATCCGGTATGTCCTCCAGTACGCCGAGCGTCTCCAGGGTGTATGCCCCGGTGCCGGCAAGGCCGACCAGGATGCATTCGGTCGCGGAATTCTCGGCGACTTCGAGCAAGTGCTCGATCACCAGCGCGGCGCTGTCGTCGATGTAGGTCGCGTCGGAAAAGTCGAAGATGACGACCTCGTGCTCCCGGATGTCCGTGCCGATCACGCCGGCCAGCTTGTGGGAGGATGCGACGGTCAGGGTGCCCCTGAGGGCAACCATACCGACTCGCGCGGCATGCGGATCAGTGCCGTTCAGCGCTTCGTCACCGGCGAAGAAGGTCATGTCCAGCATCGGCACCGATACCACGCTGTCGAGCTCCAGTCTTTCGAGCCGCCGGGCATGCACCATGCCGCCGGCGATGAGCCCGATGGCCACCGCCGTGATGAGGTCCACGAACACCGTGAGGCAGAGCGTCGTCAGCATGACGAACAGGTGCGATTTCTGCATGCGGTGGACCCGGCCGAGAAGACGCCAGTCGATGATGTCTAGGCCGATCTTCATCAGCACGCCGGCCAGCGCGGCGTTGGGAATCGGTTCGACGAACCGGCCGAGGCCGAGGACGAGGGCAAGCAGCAACAGGGCGCGCAGCGCGCCCGATACGGGGGTCGTTCCGCCGGAACGGATGTTCGCCACGGTACCCATGGGCGAACCTGCGCCGGGGAGCGCGCCGATCAGCCCCGCCGCCATGTTCCCGATGCCCTGGCCGATCAGTTCCCTGTCCGGGTTGTGGCGCTCGCCGGTGATCGAATCCGCCACCAAGGAAGTCAGCAGGCTGTCGACCGCGCCGATCAGGGCGAGGATGATCGCCGGCTCCAGCGCGTGCAGCAGGAAATCGGCCGACGGCAATTCGAGGTGCAGTTCCGGCAGGCCGGTCGGCACCGGTCCGATGACCGAGGCACCGGTGAGCCAGAAAATCCCCAGTGCCGTGCCGGCAACCAGCGCGGCAAGGGGGCCGGGTACGAACCGCGACAGCCGCCCCGGCCAGAGAAAGCCGACTGCCAGCGTGACCGTGGCGATCCAGAGAGCATCCGTGTTTATCCCGTCGAAAGCGGCCGGCAAGGCCTGCACTGCGTCCATGGGTCCGCCGGTCATGACCGCTGCGCCAAGGAAGGGCAGCGCCTGGAGCAGCACGATGATGATCCCGATTCCGGACATGAACCCGGACACAACGACATAGGGCGTGTAGGCCACGAAACGGCCGATCTTCGAAAGCCCGAGGAGAATCTGGAGCAGCCCGGCCAGGACGACCACGAACAGGGCCTCGGAGAGGCTGTCCGCGTAGCTGGTCAGGATGACCGCCATGGCGACGGTTGTGGGCGCAGCAGGGCCGGAGATCTGGGCGCGTGTGCCGCCGAACACGGATGCGAAAAATCCCACCGCGATCGCCCCGTACAGTCCGGCCGCCGCCCCCATACCGGAGGCGATGCCGAAACCGAGCGCAATCGGCAGGGCCACCACCGTCGAGGTGATGCCGCCGAAAACGTCCCCCCGCAGGGTTTCGAGGCTGTACTTCATGGATGGGCTGTCGGGGATTTCGTCTATTTGTTCTTCAGCATGACCCGCCCCGGGGGCGGCATGAACGGCAATCCCGGTCAGGCTTGCGGCCGCATGCCAAGGCCGCGTGACGCATTGTACCCGGCGGCATCTGCCCGGGGAACGGAACGCTGCGGACTATGCCGCTTCCTGCCGCGGGGGCTGCATCCGGCAATCCGGCTCACCGGGTCCCGTCATGGTGAATCGCCTGGCGGCCGGCCGTCCGGAGACCGATGGAATCGTACCAGCCTATCCGGGCGCTGGCAGTACGCCCATCGGGGGAGGCCGGAACCCGGATGGCTGGCCTTTTGGGGGGGCTAAAATGCGGTGCGGGTCCTTCTGTAATCCGCGGACGGGCCGTGCCGGATCCGGCACGGCCCTGCTGCCCATCCCTGGAAACGGTTCAGACGAAGTCCTTGTACTTGGCTAGGTGACGGACCGGCTTGGACAGGGCGTCCCGGCGGAAGGGATCCCCCAGTTCGCGGGTGCACATGACCTCGATGACAGTGGTTTTGCCATCGTTCATCTGGGCGTCGACGGCCTCGCTGAGCGCTGTTCCGACCTGGTCGATCTGGTCGATGCGTACGCCTTCGGCGCCCATGGCCCGGGCAATGTCCGAGAAATCCTCGGAGCCCGCCTGATTCAGTTCGCCCGCGACGAAGCGGCGGCCGTAGAAATCCACCTGGTTCTTCTTTTCTGCGCCCCACTGGCGGTTGTGGAACACCACGGCGGTCACCGGGATGCCATGGCGCACGGCAGTCATGATTTCCACCATGCTCATGGCCCAGGCGCCGTCCCCGGCATAGGCCACCGCCGGCCGGTCCGGCACGGCGCACTTGGCGCCGATCATGGTGGGCAGGGAATAGCCGCAATTGCCGAAACTCATGGGCGCGAGGAAACTGCGGCCGCGTTCGAAACGGAGGTAGCTGTTGGCCACGGCGCTGATGTTGCCGATGTCGGTGGACACCATCACGTCCTCGGGCATCGCCTTCTCCAGTTCGCGCAGGACCCGCCGGGGGCTGAGCCAGTTGCCCGGCTCCCGTTCATGTTCCTGGATCATTTCGAGGCTATAGTCGTCCTTCTCGTGGTGCCATTCGTTCAGTTCCTGCTCCCACGCGGCCTTTTCTTCGGCGGTTGTCCGGGTCCTTTCGTCGCGGTTGGCGTCGCAGGCCAGTTCACGGTCCCGGATCCTGGCAAGCAGGGCACGGGCCGACGCCCCGGCATCGCCGCAGATTCCGACGGAAATGTTTTTTACCAGGCCGAGCATCCGGTGGTCGGCATCGATCTGGATGATCTTGGCGTCCTTCGGCCAATAGTCGATTCCGTACTGGGGCAGCGTGCCGAACGGACCAAGCCGTGTACCGAGCGCAATGATCACATCGGCCCTGTTCATCAGTTTCATGGCCGCCTTGGAGCCATGGTAGCCCAGCGAGCCGGTCCACTGGGGATGACTGGCGGGGAAGGAATCGTTGTGCAGGTAGCTGTTCGCCACCGGGCATGCCAGGCGTTCGGCAAGGGCCACGCAGTCTTCAATGGAATCTCCCATCACCACCCCGCCGCCGGACAGCAGGACGGGAAACCGGGCCTGCGCGATCAGGTCGGCGGCCTTGTCCAGGGAACGGTCTCCGCCTGGGCCGAGGTCAACCCGCATCGGCTGGGGAATTTCGACATCAATGTCGCCGTAAAAGTAGTCACGCGGGATGTTGAGCTGGGTCGGACCCATTTCGGACATCGCGCGGTCAAAACAGCGCGCGGTGAATTCCGCCATCCGCTTCGGGTTGTTCACATGCCCTTGGTACTTGGTGAACTCCTCGAACATGGGCAGCTGGTTGGCTTCCTGGAAGCCGCCGAGGCCCTGCCCCATGGTGCCCGTCTCCGGGGTGACGATGACCACGGGGGAATGCGCCCAGTAGGCGGCGGCAATGGCGGTGACACAGTTGCTGATGCCGGGGCCGTTCTGGCCGATGCAGACCCCGTGGCGGCCGCTCACCCTTGAATAGCCGTCCGCCATGTGCGCCGCACCCTGTTCGTGGACCACCGGTATCAACCGGATGCCGGCCGGTGCGAAGATATCCATGGCGTCCATGAAGGCGGATCCCATGATGCCAAATATTTCGGTGACCCCGTTGGCCGCCAGGGTTTCGACAAAAGCCTCGCTGGGTGTCATTCTTGCCATGTTGCTACCTCGAGTATGTATATTGCTGAATGTGGATATGACTCCTGAATTCAGGATCAGACTGGATCGTTGCAGTATTACGGTTGTGCCGAAGATGATTACTGGAACAGGGCCTCATCGGCCGGCACGTAATCGTAGCCCAGCTCCTCGGCGACCGGTTTGTAGGTGACCTTGCCGGCATGGACGTTGAGGCCATTCCTTAGGTGCGGATTCGACATCAGCGCCTCCCTGGCACCCAGGTCCGCCAACTCCAGGGCGAACGGCAGGGTGACGTTGTTCAACGCGAAAGTGGATGTCCGTGGCACGCCGCCGGGCATATTGGCCACGCAGTAGTGTACAACATCATTGACGGTATAGGTGGGCTCGGCATGGGTGGTCGGGCGCGAGGTTTCGCAGCAGCCGCCCTGGTCGATGGCGACATCCACGATGACGGAGCCGGGCTTCATGTTGGCGACCATTTCCCTGGTGACCAGCTTGGGGGCCTCGGCGCCGGGAACCAGCACGCCGCCGATGACCAGGTCGGCGCCGAGCACATGCTGCTCCAGCGTGTCCGCGGTGGAAAACACCGTGTTGGTGGAGCGGCGGAACATCTGCCAGTGGCGGTCGAGCGCGTCGGAATTGTTGTCGAGAACCCACACGTCCGCGCCCATGCCGACAGCGATGTGGGTGGCATGGGTGCCCACCACCCCGGCACCCAGGACCACCACCTTGGCTGGGTCCACCCCCGGTACGCCGCCGAGCAGCATGCCGAGGCCGCCATGGGGATGCTCCAGGCAGTATGCGCCGGCCTGGATGGACATGCGGCCCGCGACCTTGGACATCGGTGCGAGCAGCGGCAGTCCGCCAAGGGGTGAGGTGACGGTTTCGTAGGCGATGCAGGTTGCACCGCTCCCCACGAGGTCCCGGGTCTGATCCGGGTCCGGCGCCAGGTGCAGATAGGTGTAGAGAATTTGCCCTTCGCGCATCATTGCGCGTTCCACGGCCTGGGGCTCCTTGACCTTGACGATCATCTCCGCCCGCTCGAATACCTCCGCGGCGGTGTCCACGATTTCCGCGCCGGAATTCCGGTATTCTTCATCGGACCGCTTGATGCCGATGCCCGCGTCGGTCTCCACCACCACCCGGTGGCCGTGCTTGACCATTTCCCGCACGCTGGTTGGCGTCAGGCCGACGCGGTATTCATGGTTTTTGATCTCTTTCGGTACGCCTATTTGCATTCTGGACCTCAATGTGACTGAGAGATAAGACGATTTCCGGACGGGCCTTGTGGGCGCTTGCCGGCAGGAAGAAGAAGGTATTGGGTTCCGGGCTGCCAGTGTAGTACCAGAAGCCGCCGTCTCGATAGGCCAGTTCGGCCCGGTACGCAGGTAGCGACGGAAACGGCGCCGGCGCCCGCCGTCCCCGGACCGGAACGTTCCGCCGCTAGCGCGCCTTGACCCGGCCGATGGCGTCGTCCCAGCCGGCAACCAGGGCATCGCGCCTGTCGGGATCCATGTCCGGGCCGAACCGGTGGGCCTCCCGCCAGTGGGATGCGATCTCGTCGGTGGAGCTGAAGATGCCGTGTTGGAGGCCGGCCAGGTAGGCCGCACCCAGTGCGGTGGTTTCGATGACCACCGGCTTTTCCACGACGGTGTCGAGAATGTCCGCGAGGAACTGCAGCATCCAGTCGTTGGCAACCATGCCGCCATCCACCCGCAGCCTTTCCAGGGGACGGCCGCTGTCCGCGGCCATCGCCTCCACCAGTTCTCGGGACTGGTAGCACACGGCTTCCAGGGCGGCGCGGACGAATTGAGGGATGCCGGTGTCCCGGGTGATGCCCAGTACCGCGCCCCGGGCATGGGGATCCCAGTGGGGGGCGCCGAGACCGGTAAAGGCCGGCACCATGTACACCCCCTCGTTGCCGGCAGTGGCGCCTAACAGGGCGTCGATCTCGCTGACGTGGCCGATCAGCCCGAGCCCGTCCCGCACCCACTGGATCGCGGTGCCCGCGTTGAAGATCGACCCCTCCAGGGCATAGGTCACTTCCCCGTCGAGCCGGTAGCCCACGGTGGTGAGCAGGCGGTTCCCTGAGGCCACCGGGTCCGGGCCGGTATTCATGACCATGAAGCAGCCCGTGCCGTAGGTGCTCTTCACCATGCCCGGGTGAAAGCAGGCCTGGCCGAACAGGGCGCCCTGCTGGTCCCCCACCACGCCGCCGATGGGCAGCGCCGCACCCAGTACGGCGGAATCAGTGATGCCGTAGTCGCCGGCGCTGTCACGCACGTCGGGCAGCAGCGACTGCGGGACCCCGAAAACCGCGAGCAGGTGATCGTCCCAGGACTGGTTGTGGATGTTGAACAGCATCGTGCGGCTGGCGTTGGTGGCGTCGGTGGCGTGCACCCGGCCGCCGGTGAGCCTCCATACCAGGAAGGTGTCCACGGTGCCGAACGCCAGTTCGCCCCGTTCCGCCCGGGCCCTGGCCCCGGGGACATTGTCCAGGATCCAGGCGATCTTGGTGGCGGAAAAATAGGCGTCAAGGAGCAGCCCGGTCCGTGCGGTGATCTCCCGCCCATGGCCTTCCTCCCCGATGCGGGCGCATTCCCGTGCCGTCCGCCGGTCCTGCCAGACGATGGCGTTGTGTACGGGCTCCCCGGTGGTCCGGTCCCACACGAGGGTGGTCTCCCGCTGGTTGGTGATGCCGACGGCCGCCACGTCGTTCCCGGCACGGTCGAGGACATCCCGGGCGGTATCAAGCGTGGTTTTCCAGATGGCCGCGGGGTCGTGCTCCACCCAGCCGTCGTCGGGATAGATCTGCGGAAACTCGTACTGGGACGAAGCCAGCGCCGTGCCGTCCGGGGTGAAGACGATGGCACGGGAGCTGGTGGTGCCCTGGTCGATGGCTAGGATGATTCGTTTCATGCTGCTGGTCGTACCGGCGTGTGGCCGGGGATTGTGGAACCTTACCGGTCCGCCGCGCAACCCACAGGACAGGACCGCTCCCGGGAATCGGTTGCCTCCGGGCAGCCCGCAGCGCCTTCAAACCGGGCACAATACCGGTAACGCCACCTCAGCAACGATACCGAGATGACCGACACGCCGGCGGTTCCCCAAATCCGCAGTCACGGCAGTGGCCGGACGGGTTCCCTGGCGAACCAGTACGAGGTCACGCCGCAGGCCATCCGGCGGGACCTGAACATCATGTGCAACAAGAAACTTCCGCTACGGGTGCCAGGCGGTGCCGTGGTCTCCGGCGACATTGCGCCCTGCGGGCGGGAACCGGCGAACCCGGACTGCACCACGCGCCGTCTCATCAACACGGAGGGCAAGGACCGCAACGGGAGAATGACGGCGTGAATCATTCCGAACGGCGCTTCCATGTTCATCAATATCGGCACCACCACCGGGCGGGTTGCTTGCCATCTCCCCAAGCACACTGCCCTTCGGTGATCGCTTGTGCATCCCGTGGCTCGTGACGGGACTCACTCATCCCGCCCGGCTGGGATTCGCGGGCGGCCCAGGCCATTTTCATGGACTGGTTCTGGTACGTGTTCGGATGGGTTTGACCGACGGTCCATCATTGGTGCGGCAGGGAGATGATTTTACGTAAACAAAGCGTTGCGGCGCTTTCCGGAAACTCCCTGGATGTCCTGATTGTCGGTGGCGGCATCAACGGGGCCGTGAGCGCCGCGGCACTGTCGGCCCGGGGGGCGAAGGTCGGCCTGGTGGATGCCAGGGATTTCGCCGGGTTCACCAGCCAGCATTCATCCAACCTGATCTGGGGCGGGGTGAAGTACATGGAAAGCTACCAGTTCGGCCTCGTGGCGGAGCTCTGCAGGTCGCGCAACGAACTGATGCGGCGGTTCCCCTCGGCCATCCGGGAAATCCGTTTCCTGACCACGGTCCCCCACGGATTCCGTCATCATCCGGTAAAGCTGTGGGCCGGGTCCTGGCTGTACTGGCTAATCGGGCGGGGCCATACCCGGCCGCCGCGCTACCTGCGCGCCGGCACCATCGGCAACGTGGAGCCCGTCATCGACACGAACCACAGCACCGGGGGCCTCGAGTACTCGATGCCTATCTGTTCGACAACGATGCGCGCTTTGTATTCGGATTCATCCGTTCGGCGCTGGAGCAGGGCTGCCTGGCCGCCAACTACGTGGAAGCAGAGGAAATGCAAAGTACGGCGGAGGGCTGGCGAGTCATGGCCAAGGACGGCGTCTCGGGGCGGCCTCTCGAGATCCGCTGCCGGGTCCTGGTCAACGCGGCCGGGGCCTTTGTGGATTCCCTGAACGCGGCCGCGGGCATCTACTCGGGATACCGGCACGTCCTGTCCAAGGGCGTCCACCTGGTGGTTCCCCGGATCGGGGACAGCGGCAAGGTGCTGGCCTTCTTCGCCGATGACGGCCGGCTGTTCTTCGCCATACCCATGGGCAACCGGACCTGCATCGGAACCACCGATACCCGCGTGGACACGCCCGACACCACCGTCACCGACCGGGACCGGGATTTTATCCTGTCCAACATCAACGCCAGGCTGAACCTGCCGCGGCCGCTGTCGCGGTCCGACATCATCGCGGAACGGTGCGGCGTCCGTCCGCTGGTGGTGCCCAGGGGGGGCGACGCGACCATGGATTTTCTCCAGCTCTCGCGCAGGCATGTGGTGGAGACGGACGGGGAGGGCCGGCAGATCAGCATTTTCGGGGGCAAGCTGACGGACTGCGTCAATGTCGGGGAAGAGGTCTGCCGGCAGGTCGCCGGGCTTGGCGTTCCGCTGGCCCGCAGACCGTCCCACTGGTGCGTTGAGCCGGGGAAGGGGGAGCGGGCGGCATTCCTTGAGCGGGCCAGGGAAGCCGGCTTTGCCGACGACCGTGCCCCTGACACCGGGGAATCGCTGGCCGAACGGCTGTGGAGGCGTTACGGCCGGAAGGCAGGGGCGATGCTGGAGGCCGTCGTGAGGGATCCCGCGCTGGCGGCCCCGGCCATTGCCGGGACGGGTCTTCGCCGGTGCGAGATCGACCACCTGCGGGACCGGGAAATGATCGTAACCCTGGCCGACCTCCTGCGCCGGCGCTCCAAGTTGGCGTTGCTCTACCGGCACGAGGAACTGATGGCCATGGAGGGCATGGCGGAACTGTGCGACCGGCTGTTCGGGAACCAGGGCCGGGCGAAATTCGAGGACTATTTCGGCGGCGGGGCGGCCGACTGAGGCGTCCGGCCCCTCCGGGGCGGCTTTCGGGGGCAGGGCGGCGCATGATGTTGGTATACTCGATTCCCGGTATTCCGGGCCGGTGCCGGGGAGTGGTGCACCGGCCCATGCCCGCACCCGTCACCTATGACTGATGCCCTCCCGATGACAACCAGACTCGACCGCATGCCGGAGTGGCAATCGCTGAATGCGCACGCCCGGGCAGTTGCGGACCGGCGCATCGGGGTGATGTTCCGTGACGACCCCGGCCGGTTCGGCAGGTTTTCCGGAGAAGCCGCCGGCATTTTTCTCGACTATTCCAAGCACAACATCGATTCAGCAACGCTGGAGCTTCTGCTGGCACTGGCCCGGGCATCGGATGTGGAGGGCTGGCGGGAGCGCCAGTTCCGGGGTAAGAGGATCAATGTCGCCGAAGACAGGGCCGCCCTGCACACCGCACTTCGAAGCGACGGGGACGGCGGCAGGGTCCACGCACCGGGACCGGTGCGCGAGGAGGTGGCCGAGGTGCTCGGCCGCATCGGGACGCTGGCTGAGGCAATACGGTCGGGACAGTGGCGCGGCCATACCGGGAAACCCGTCCGCACCGTGGTGAACATCGGCATCGGCGGCTCGCATCTCGGACCAGCCCTGGTCTGCAGGGCGCTTTCCCGCCACGACAGGGACGGACCGGAAATCCGGTTCCTGTCCAATGTCGATTCCGGGCATTTCGACGAGATCACCCGGGACCTGGACCCGGAGGCCACGCTCTTCGTCCTGGCGTCGAAGACCTTCTCCACCCAGGAAACCCTGGCCAACGCGGAGTCAGCCCGGCAGTGGCTCGGACTTCGCCCGGGCCGTGACCCGGGCGCGGAGAACCACTTTATCGCCGTGACCGGCCACCATGAACGGGCGCTGGCATTCGGCATCGTGCCGGAAAACATCTATCCCCTGCCGGATTGGGTGGGAGGGCGGTTTTCGCTCTGGTCCGCCATCGGCATTTCCATCGCGATCGGAATCGGGATGGAGGGGTTCCGCGCGCTCCTCAGGGGAGCACGCGCGATGGATGAACATTTCCTCGCCGCGCCGCTGGAGCGGAATCTCCCGGTCCTGATGGCGATGACGGGCATCTGGTGCCGCAATTTCCTCGGAACCTCCTCGCTGGCGGTGGTGCCCTACACGCAGGGTCTCGAGCTGTTGCCCGCGTTCCTGCAGCAGATGGAGATGGAAAGCAACGGCAAACGTGTGACACGGAAAGGCGAGGAGGTGGCTTGGGAGACCTGCCCGGTGATCTGGGGCGCCGTGGGGACGAACGGACAACACACCTTCTTCCAGCATCTGCACCAGGGCGTGGAGACGATTCCGGTGGACTTCATCGTCGTGAAGGAAGGCGCGGACGGGCAGGACGGGACACAGCGAAAGCTGGTGGCCAATGCCGTGGCGCAATCGGCGGCGCTGATGGCAGGCCGGGACGAGGAAATCGTTCGCCAGCACCTGTCCGGCGCGGGACTGACAGTCGATCAGATTGACCGGCAGGCGCCGCACCGCACTTACCCCGGCAACCGGCCGAGCAGCACGATTGTCCTGGAGCGCCTGACCCCCGAGTCCCTGGGAGCCCTGATCGCGCTCTACGAGCACAAGGTGTTCGTGCAGGGTGTCGTCTGGCAGGTGTGCTCCTTCGACCAGTGGGGCGTGGAGCTTGGCAAGGAGCTTGCGGTCGCGGTTGACCGGCTGTTCACCGGGGACGCCGCCGGACCGGAAATAGACGGCTCCACCCGTGGGCTGGTTGCACTGCTTGGCAGTGGTGTCGAAACGGCGTCTTAGTGACTTGCCAACATAATCCTCAAAAAAATTCTCTACATCAATGTGAATTTGAGGTATCTATTCTGGTTGAGGATTACGCCTTCCGATAGACGACATGCCGAGAGTCGACATTGCCCATCGCTCCGAAACCGCCGTGGCGGCGGTACTCCCGCCTTCGGTCCGGATTCGGCGCAGCCGCAAGGATGGCCATTCGGTTAACCTCGAACTCAACGGGGAACCCGTCCGGGTCACTTGGCTCGGCGAGGGAGGGCTGCGACAGGCGCGGGAGTTGATCGCCGGCCGGGAAGACCGCCCGGACGTTGCGGTTGCCCGCCGTATGTCTCCCGGTGCCCGCGACGCTCTTTCCGCCGCAGGGATCGGCTGGGTTGACGAAACCGGGAGATATCACGCGGGTCGTTAATCGTTTCCAGAAGCGGACGCCCTCTAAAGTCACCGAACAAG
Source organism: Gammaproteobacteria bacterium (assembly GCA_009842505.1). Classification (GTDB taxonomy): domain Bacteria; phylum Pseudomonadota; class Gammaproteobacteria; order Arenicellales; family Poriferihabitantaceae; genus VYFG01. Next base: position 63,699 of record VYFG01000003.1, on the reverse strand, counting down.
CCGCCTTACTGGACACCCTCGGTTCTGGCCGTTGCCGAAGCCTTGCTCTGTGGCACGCGGGCGACAGTCGACAACGTGCAGGCAGCTACGGCGTTGTCCGCAGGAAGCTCCACAGGTGCGCTGCGCACCCTCACCGATCTCGGGCTCTTGAACGCTGAAGCGCGTCGCGGGCGCAATGCCGCCCGTCGAATTCCTGATCCAGACAGGTTCCTGGATGCATATGCGGCTGCGGCTGCGGCTGCGGAACTGATACCCACCATCAGCCTCACAGTGGGAGGGGTTTGGCGTGACCCGGTTGCTGGCCTGAAGCAAACTGGCCGGCAGTGGGACCGTGCGGGCATTTCGTGGGCGGCCACAGGCTCCGTAGCGGCATCGCTTCTTACCCCCTATCTCACAACCGTCACGTCCAGCGAGGTCTATGTCGAAGAAACGACGAGCGCCCGACTCGAATGGATGGCTGGGAATGCCGGCCTGGAACCGATCGAAGGCGGGCGGCTCACCCTCCGCCCTTTCCCCACGGTCACGGCTAGGCGGCTGGCCGGGGTGACGAACGGATTGCGTGTCGTTCCGTGGCCCCGCGTCTACCAAGTGGGGCTAGGCAGGAAGATCGCACAAGAAACCCCAACGCGCCTCAGATTCATGCATGGGTTGTTCTGTTGCTGATGGTTTCCGTTTTACGCCAATTGCAATATGATTGAAATCGTCAAACCGCAAGAGCAGCGTACTTGTCTTCACGGGGGAATTTCGTGCCGCATCGCCTCATTTCACGCGACCACATCAGGACCTACCGGGAAGATGGAGTCGTGCTTATCAGGGGATTGTTCGCGGACCACGTGGAGACCTTGAGGCAGGGAGTGGACCGGAACATGACCGATCCCGGTGAATACGCTTCCGAGAACCTGCGCGAGGGGGAGGCGGGAAGATTCTTCGACGACTACTGCAACTGGACCCGCATCCCGGAATTCGAGGAAGTCGTCCGCGTTTCGGCGGCCGCCGAGGTTGCGGCGGACCTGATGGAATCCGACACGGTGCAGATGTTCCATGACCATGTGCTGGTCAAGGAACCCGGGACTTCCAGGGAGACGCCCTGGCACCAGGACGCACCCTACTACTTCGTCGACTGCGCGCAGACGGTTACTTTCTGGGTGCCGCTGGATCCCGTGCGGGAGGCGTCCCTGCGATGCGTCCGGGGTTCCCACCACTGGCCGAAGCCGGTGCTGCCGATCCGGTGGCTGTCGGAAGAGGATTTCTACCCGGATGAGGATGCGTATTTGCCCGTTCCCGACCCTGATGCGGAAGGAATGGAGGTGGTCGAGTACGAAATGGAACCCGGTGACGCGGTGGCGTTCAGTTTCCGGACCGTCCATGGCGCGCGCGGCAACCGGTCGAACCGGCGCAGAAGGGCGTTCTCCCTGCGTCTCGTGGGTGACGATGCACGGTACGTCGAGCGCCCGGGCCGCACTTCGCCGCCGTTTCCCGGCCATGGAATGATGCCGGGCGAGCGGCTCCGTGAAGACTGGTTTCCGATCATCTTCAGGCGATGATCCCCTGCGGGCCCCGGCCTGTGCGGACGGCCGCCCGGACCCTTCGGCTCAGGCCAGTGCGCCCCCGCAGCTGCTGCCGGCGCCCGCGGTGCAGCCATAGCAGTGATTGCCCACGGCCACGACGCTGCCCTGCAGGGACCCCGGGTCCAGTTCCCACAACTGCCTTTTGCCGCCGCCCAGCGGCAGTTCGAGCATCTGGTTGAAGTCGCAGTCAAACACGTAGCCCTGCCAGTCCACGCTCAGCAGGTGGCGGCACATGAGCGGTGACACGGTTGCCGGGTTGAAGTTGTCCACCAGGAGCTGCATGTAGCTCTCCAGCTGTCCGGTACGTTTCAGGTAGTGTTCGAACCGGTTGATCGGCAGGTTGGTAATGGTCAGCAGGCGGTTGAACTCGATGCCGAAATCCTCCCTGAGGCGGGTCCTGTAGTCTTCCTCGAGACCGGCCTGCGGGGGCGGCAGAACCGGGCCCACCGGGTTGTAGACGAGGTCGACGATCTTGTCCGCCTCGCGGCCGTATCCCAGGTCGTTGAGCGCTTTCAGGCCATCGATGCTCTTGCCGAACACCCCCTTGCCGCGCTGGCGCTCCACGTTTTCCCGGGAATAGCAGGGCAGGGAGCACACCAGGCGGACATTCCGCGCCGCGTACCATTCGGCGAGGTCTTCCTGGCCCGGCTCGAACAGCACGGTGATGTTGCATCGGGAGGTGATGGCGATGCCCTGTGAGAGCAGGGCATCCACGAACCAGCGGAAATGTGGGTTCAATTCCGGGGCGCCGCCGGTCAGGTCGGCGGCCCTGATCCCGTTTTCGGCCGCCCAGGCCACGATCCGCTCCATGGTCTCCCGGTCCATCAGTTCGGTGCGCTTCGGCCCTGCCTCCACGTGGCAGTGCTCGCAAGCCTGGTTGCACAGGTAGCCGAGGTTGATCTGCAACTCGGACAGGCGCTCACGGGTCAGGGGAAAGCAGCCATGATCGGCCAGGGTCTGGTTGAACAGGTATCGAACGCGGGTGTCCATGGGGCAGGGGGATGTGCAATGGGGTGGATTATACAGGGACAAGAGTGACAATCCGGGATTCGGTTCGATAATGATTGCTGCAGTACCCGGTGAATTTTTCGTGAATCGCAGGATTTGTAGATAAATTCTTGTCGTGGGAACAGCATTGTCATGGACTGCCTTGATGGATAGCGGCAAATTTTCCGCATAGTCTCCGGGCTTATCGGATTATGGAAATTTTCAGGAAAGACGGGATCTGCGATTTGCCGTCAATCATCCGTGGTAGGAGTTGCATGTCCTGGCGGCTGCATCCGGATTCTGTGTGAGGGATGGACAGTAACAACCATGCCTACCCCGCCGTGGACCTGGCACATTCGTGGAGAGGTATCGCCTGGCATCAATGTAGGGACATACGCGAGAATCCTGCCCCCTATTTCATTGATAGGAAATGGTTTTTGAAATAGCTTCCATACGTGATTCAAGGACCTGGATGACAGGATACAACGTTAAATCGACATCAATCCCGACCCCGCTTACGCGGCGATTGCTTCAGGGTCGCAATGAAAAGCCTCAGGTTGATGCCAACTTCGTGGGGTATGGAGCTAGATGAATTCCAGATAGGTATCAATTTCCCAGTCGGTGGTGTGGTCGAGATACTCGTTCCACTCCTTGCCCTTGATCGCCAGAAAATGATCGACCATGGGTTGCCCGATTGCCTCGGTCAGATCGGTATCAGCCTTGAGAGCGCGTAGCCCCTCGCCCATCGTGTCCGGTATGACATTGTCTGTTTTGGGTTCGGTGAATCCTTCGCTCGGCTCGGGATCCGGAACCGGGTACTGTTTCGTAAAGCCGAGCCGACAGGCCTGTAGCGCTGCTGCTGCCGCGATGTAGGGATTCGCTGCACAATCGGCCAACCGATGCTCGATGCGGGTTCCCTTGCCGCGGTCGAGCGGTATACGCGTCGTAGCGCAGCGATGGTCGTAACCCCAGTTGCCCGCATGTCCGCAAATGTTTGACGGTCGAAGTCGCTTGTATGAATTGATCGTGGGACACATCAGGGCAGCCAGCGACACATGATGCTTGATCAGGCCGGCAATCATTGGCTTGACCATGTCGGAGAGGCCGTCATCTTTACTCGGATCGTTGAGCAGGTTATTGCCGTGTTCGTCTGACAGGCTGATGTTCAGGTGCATCCCACTGCCGCCTCGATCCGACAAGGGCTTGGGCATGAAACTGAAGAGGTAGCCCTGCTTGATCAAAAGTTCCTTGGCCATTAGGCGAAAAAGGAAAAGATTGTCCAGCGCGGTGAGCGCATCGGCATATTCGAGAGTGAACTCAAACTGCGGCCAGTCGAATTCGGAATTTATCGCCTCTATCGGAAAATTCAGCTTCTCGGCGGCTTCCCAGACGATATCCATCAATCCTTCGGGGTCCACACTCGGACCTGTGCCGTACACGTAGGCTCCGGGCGTGTCGTAAGGCTCCCATTTTCCATCATGGCCGCGTTGAAAAACGTAAGCCTCCAGTTCAATCCCAATGTTGACGGTGCAGCCCAACGCTTTCCAGTCGGCAAGGGTCATCTTCAGCAAGCTCCGTCCACAGAGAGGCAGAGGCTTGTCATTGCTGTATAGATCGGCCACGACGACACCGGTATCCTTTTCCCAGCTGGGACGGACTTGTTTGATATCGTAGATTGCCTTCAGGTCGGGCAAACCCATTTCCATCCCGGCCCCAGGGGCATTGATGAGATCCCGTTTGTAATCGACGGCATAGATGCCGATACAGGCGTTCATCTCACCTTTCTTCGCCAACCCGGCGGGAACATACTTGCCGCGCGCCAGATTCAGGTGGTCGGCGGACAGCACACGGATGCGTTTGAAGTCGTCTAACATGATTGAGCCTCTCTCTTCAACACTGATGGCGCTTTGGGGGAACCGGTAGTGTTTGTTGTTGATTCCGCCTTACCAAGCTGACAGCTAATCGCTTTACCGATGACCCCACATGTGCCATTGATATATCGTTAGGTTGCTAACGATAAAACATAACACACCCCGGCTGGAATTAACATGATTCCTGAAATCAGGTTCGTGCACGCACTGAATCCATATGCTGGTACTGGCTCGCCAGTGCGCGTGTGGAACCGGCCAGGGCGATGGTGTCGACGCCGATGGCAATAAAGACGGCCCCCATCTCCAGATAGGACTGGATCATGTCATCTTCGGTGCTGAGTATGCCGACCGCTTTATTTGCCCGCCTGATCTTCGCGATTGCGGCGCCTATTGCGGATTGCACGTCGGGGTGCCGGGTGTTACCGATCTGATCCAGGGATGCGGCCAAGTCCGAAGGGCCGATGAATATGCCATCGTAGCCCTCAACCTCAAGAATCTGATCGAGATTTTCCAGCCCGGCCCGGGATTCTATCTGCAGCAACAGGCAAATTTGGTTTTCGATTCTGTGGTCGTAGTTGTCGATCGCAAGCCAACGCGATGATCGGGCGATTGCCGCCCCGACGCCGCGGGAGCCGGCAGGCGGATAACGTGTCGCGTTGACCAGCTGTCTGGCCTGCTCGGCGGTTTCGACCATCGGAATGAGGAGGTTGTGCGCCCCGATGTCGAGCAATTGCTTGATACTGGCTGCGCTTCCCTCTACCGGCCGCACCACGGGTTGTGACGGATAGGCAGCGACTGCCTGCAGCTGTGCCAGTATCGAATGAATGTCGTTTGGTCCATGTTCGCCATCGATCAGCAGCCAGTCGAACCCGGCGGTTGCACAAATCTCGGCAGTGTAGGGACTGGCCAACGCCATCCAGTAGCCGTACTGAACCCTGTTATCGGCAAGGGCTTCTTTAAAGGGATTGCTGAGTGTTTTCATGTCTAGCGAAACCTGCAGGTGATTGATCCGAGATTGCAGAAGTCCCCGTGAATGGTGTCGCCGGGGGCAACGGGCACCGGTCGCGTAAAGGAGCCGGCAAGAACCACCTGGCCGGCCTCCAGCGCAATGCAGAATGGCGCCAATTTTTTTGCCAGCCAGACGATGCCGTTAGCCGGGTTGTTGAGCACCCCGGCGGCGACCCCGGTTTCTTCAATGATGCCGTTTTTGTACAACAGTGCAGGAATCCAACGTAAATCCAGATCCTTCGGCCGCATCGCACGGCCGCCAAGTACGATTCCGGCGTTGGCGGCATTGTCGGCAATCGTATCCATCACGGTACGCGTCTGTTGCTGCCCCGGATCGACGCCGTTGTTGCGAAAATCGATAATTTCGAGAGCAGGCGTCACGAAGTCAGTTGCATTGATTACATCGAAAATAGTAACCGCGTCGCCCTCGAGGCGGCTGCCGAGAATGAATGCCAGTTCGACCTCTACCATCGGTGTCAGGAATTTCTTGGCTTCAATTTCGGAACCATCGTCGAAAAACATCTTGTCGAACAGCGTACCGAAATCCGGCTCGTCTATTTCGGCCTGCATTTGCATCGCGCGTGACGTCAACCCGATTTTGTGACCCTTTACTACCTGGCCCGCGGAGATCTTGATCTTGCACCATTCGCTTTGAATGGCATAGGCATCCGCAATGGTTATGTTGGGATACTCCAGAGAAGTCTGCTTGATGCGCTCCACGTTTGCTTCTGCCTCATGCAAACGCCGGGCAACACTCTTGATATCGGAATCTTGCATCGGGTTCTCCGTTACTGCCGTCACAAAATCAATCCAGACGGCAAGTAGTATTGAACATGAATCGTTCCGGGGTGGTGTGTTCGAAAGGTCATTGACGTGCTTTAAAACGCTCGAGTACCGCATCGCGAAACGTATGAAAAATTTTCTGCGACAGCGTGTCTTCCCAGAATCGCCATTCAGGATGCCATTGAACTCCCAGTGTGAAACCGGGGCTGTCGGTTACACGGATCGCCTCGATCAAGCCGTCGGGGGCAACGGCCTCGACCTGCAATCCGTCACCCAGGCAATCGATTCCCTGCCCATGCAGGGAATTCACCATCGCGACAGTATCGCCGTAGATGCTGTGCAGCAGCCCGCCGGGAGTAAATTCAACTGGGTGCGCGGGCTGGTACTGCTGGTCACGTTGAAGTTCATAATTTTCCCGATGATCGGAAAAGGTACCCATTTCGTGGATCTCGACATGAATGCTGCCTCCGAAAGCGACATTCAGTTCCTGGTAACCACGGCACACGGCAAGCAGCGGAACCCGGTTTTCAATGCAAACGTGAATCAAGTTCAGCGTCATTTCGTCGCGCTGTTCGTCGATTGGCAATACTGGCTGACGTTCAGGTTTTCCATAGCGACGGGGGTGGATATTGGAGTGACTCCCGGGCAGGAAAATACCGTCAAGCGAAGAGACAATATCGGCCCATGAGAACTTGCCGTCGAAGGCTTTGAGATCGTGACCGTCACCCATTGCCGGAATAATCAACGGGTAACTTTCGACGCCGTGGGCAATCGCGTTGATGTATTTCTCACCGACGATGTGATAGGGCGCGTCTTCGTAAAACTTTACATCGACTGGAATGCCGATTACCGGGTAGGCCGCAATCATCTTGATTCTTGGGTGATCATCAACGAATCATGGTCAATGGGCTTGCTGTTCATCTAGGGCAGGGAAGTATTAAGGATAATGCGCAGCAAATTTGCGAGTTCCCTTTTCTCTTTTACCTTTAACTGCTTGTTGAACAGCGTTTCCAGTCGATTGACCTGTGGAAATATTTTCTTGATCAGTCGGCGGCCTGCAGGCGTGATACTGATCATCAGCCGACGGCCATCAGTTTTGTGTTTGCCACGCGACACCAGATCCATCTTGATCAGTCCCTTGATCAAGCCGGTCATGGTTCCCTTGCTGACGCCGCAATCCATGGCCAACTCCTTGAACTCCTTCGGCCCCCTGATCCAGGTGATCCAGAGAATGGTAAATGTCGAGAACGACAGATTATGCTGGTTCAATACCTCCCGTTCCACATGCGAACGGAACTTGGTTGCGACACGAAATATATTCGACATCGTTGCCATGGAGTCATGATCGATATTCATCTTTCTTAACTGACTGTTAGCGTCAATTTCAGCCGGAGAAGGCGTGGAATCTCTGATCATGGTTTCAAAATCTCCCGTGAATGTGCTCGACGATATAGTACTTTATCGAGGCCCATATCCATACCCGCCTGCTCGTCAAGCGTTATCGCGCCGCCATGTCTCGTCCATGATTTCTGCCGGATATGGTTTCGTACACTGTTTCCATGCTTGAAGCGCCCATGAATATAAGATAGCATGAATACGTTCGGAACCAAACAATATATTTCAATCATGGCTGAATTCAGAAGAATACTGCTCGATGGCTACGCAACCACGGTTGCAGTAAATGGAGATATGCTGATTGCCAGTGACGGTCGTGAGATGCCGATTGAAGAAGCCGTCCACTTGCCGCCGACCGAACCGCGAAAGATTATCTGTGTCCATCTGAATTACAGAAGCCGCGTGGATGAGTTCATGACCGTGCTCCCGGATGCGCCAACATATTTTCAGAAACCGTTGACCGCATTGTGTGGCCACAAAGCCGATGTCGTCAGGCCCGAGCGTTGCAAGTGGTTGAACTATGAAGGAGAAATCGCGATTGTCATCGGCAGACATTGCCGTAATATCAGCCAGGCTGACGCAGGGGGTTATATCGCCGGTTATGCGATTGCCAATGATTACGGTCTGCACGATTTCCGTGACACCGATGCGGGTTCGATGTTGAGGGTGAAGGGATCGGACACCCTATGTCCCGTAGGTCCCGGATTGGTCACCGACTGGGATTTTCGCGGTAAGCGGATCAAGACGATCGTCAATGGCAAGGTGATGCAGGATGGAAATACTGACGAGATGGAATGGGATATGCACTATCTGGTTGCCGATATCGCGCGCAATATCACCCTGGAGCCGGGAGACCTGTTGCTGTCCGGTACGCCCGCGATGAGTCGTACGGTCTATCCCGGTGATATCGTCGAGGTGGAAGTTGAGGGCCTCGGTAAACTGGCCAACAAAATCGTGCAGGGACCGACCCCGATTCGTGATGATGTCGGTGCGCAACCGACCGAATCTGAAGAGGTGATTTCGACGGCGAAAGGCGGCGACTGGGAGTTTCGCGGAAAACGGGCCGCCGGCGGGCAGGGCGCCGCGCATTACAAAAGCATACTCGACGAAGAATAATTCCGTGTGAATCATGCCACCCGAACTCGATGTTCAGGTGGCTGTTTGACTTGCCCGGTATCAAGCGAAAATCCTGACACTGGCTAGTGGACGCTATCCTCCAGAATCTGCAGTGTTTTCAGATCGCAATGGAATTCCAGCGCATAGTGACCGCCTTCACGGCCGATTCCGCTGATGCCGATGCCGCCAAAAGGAGCGGTCAGGTCGCGAATCAGGAAAGTATTGACCCAGACCGTGCCGGCGCGTACTGCACGACCGACGCGTTCGGCTCTTTCCGCATCGCTGGTATAGATTATTCCTGAAAGACCGTAGGCCGTTGAGTTGGCCATGCTGATTGCCTCGGCCTCGTCGGTAAAGGTTTGAATGGTCAGTACCGGGCCGAAGATCTCGTTTTGCACCACTTCGGAATCGTTCGATTTTGGTTCAATCAACGTGGGTTCATACCACAACCCGTCTTTCTTCCACCGTTGACCGCCAAACACGATCCGATCGCCGCGGTTGCGCGCATTGTCGACGTAGGCCTCCACATTTTTGAGATGATTCGGGTGTATCGCCGGGGACAGCGTGGTTGCCGGGTCCCGGCTGTCGCCCTGTATCTGCTTTTCGGTGTACATCGTCAACTTGTGCAAGAATTCATCGCGAATCGATTCCTCGACGAGGATACGCGTGCCCGCAAGGCAAACCTGACCGGAATCGTGGAACTGGTTGGAAGCCTTTTGCGCAGCGGCATCAATATCGGCGTCGGCAAATACCACCAGCGCGCCCTTTCCCCCCAGTTCCGCCGTGAATGGCACTATGTTCTCTGCGGCCGCATGGCCGATGTGGCGTGCGGTTGCCGGTGAACCGGTAAACGACACGCGCTTTACCCTCGAGTCGCCGGTCAGACACGGCCCCAGTTCACTACCAATGCCCTGCACAATATTGAATGCACCCGGTGGAAATCCGGCACCATTGATCCAGTCGGCGAGCAGGCTTAACGACAGCGGCGACCACTCGGCCGGTTTGAGGATGACCGAATTGCCGGCAGCAAGCGCCGGTGCGCATTTCCAGGTCGACAGCATGAACGGCGCGTTCCAGGGAGTTATGATGACCGCCGGGCCTGCGGGCATTCGAATCACGGTGTTGTGCGTGCCTTTCGAATCCCACACACGCTCCTGATATTCGGCAGCAAGGTCTGCATAGGCGCGAAAATTCACTGCTGCGCGCGGAATCACGCGCAACTTCAGGCTTTCCAGCAGCATCGCCATGTCGAGGCATTCGATGGTTGCGATTTTTTCGATGTTGGCCTCGATGCGGTCAGCCAGGTTATTCATGATCTGCCCGCGTTCGGCAGGCGACATCCGCGACCAGACGTCGAATCCCTGCTGCGCAGCTTCGATTGCCGCAGCGGCGGTGGCCGCGTCGCCGCGGGCCACATCGGCGAGTTTCCAATCCCAGTCGAGCGGAGAGCGGACTTCGAATGTATTCGGTGACGAGACTCGCTTGCCGCCAATGAAGTGATCGGTGGAAATCGAGATACCTTCTATGTCTACGCGCCTGTCTTGGACTTCTGCACTCATGATTCGGTCTCCTAAAATTTGAAATCCTGTAGTCATCGGGGGCAACCAACCGGGCCGGACTCTGAACCAGATTGGCCCAGCCTTGCATCTGCCATTCATCCGTCAAGGCGGATGTCTTACCAATGTTAGGAAGCTAACGGATATATTCTAACCCAACGCCGTATCTCTGCTTTGGGAGCTGATCTACGCCGCATATGCCATCTTCCGGCAAGGTGATTAATCCAGCCGCCGACTCATCAGTGTCAGACCGCCATGGTCAGCGATGGAGCGGAACGGAAAATTTCCCCGCCATTCGAAACTCGTGTAGTCAATGTTTACCCTTGCGCGAAAGTCGAAATGCTTTTCGAACAGGTTTCTCGAACGAATTCCGGAAGTCTCGACGACAGCTTTCTGGTAGCCCCGGCCCTTTCCCGCCGCGAGGCAGTCTGCAATCAACGGATATACCCATCGTCGACGGCGATAGTCCACGGCGGATGCAACAAAGTGAATATGCATCAGTTCCCCGGCGGGTGGCGCATAGCCGGAAAAATAAAGATCCCGCGCCGCCGTGATGATGGCGGCGATGGCATCGCTACCCTCTTCACTCGGTTCGAATAGGTGTGCCTTCGCGAGTACGACGGCGGCGATTCGCTTCGAGCTGGAGTCTATCGCCACGCGGCTCAATCCGCCGACCTCAAAGTCATCATAGAGACGGTCAATAAAATCGTGAAACTCGGACTCCTTGATTCCCTGCGAACGGGCCAACGGATCGTCTTTGACAAACGCCTGGGCAATCATCTGTAACATATCTTGCCGGAATGGCTCCGCCAGTGCTCTGATAATGCAGTCAGTCATGTCCAGGAAAGTTTGTCAGCCTTTCGCGATGGCCCTGAGGTCGGAATCGGGACTGGCAACACTTTCCTTACGGGGATTCATGCCGGATTCGATCATCTTGCGGCCAAAGACATATGCCTTTGGATCGTTTATAGCGTCAACCGCGAGGAGCCTGTCGCCGGAGTAGTACCAGATGGATTGTGTCTGATCCTTGTCGCCTGGCCGTACCACGCATTGGTCGTAACCGATATTGAGTCCGGCAATCTGCAGCTTGCAGTCGTATTGATCAGACCAGAACCACGGCAATGCCGTATAGCTTACGTCCTCACCGGCGATGACGCGCGCCACCAGATCTCCCTGGTCGGCGGCATTTTGCACAGACTCAAGGCGAATTTGCTGTCCATTGCGCTCAAAGCTCGTGCAGTCGCCGGCAGCGTAAATATACGGATCGGAACTGCGGCAAGCTCCGTCGACGCGGATTCCTGTGTCGCACTCGAGATTGGCAGCCTGTGCCAGCTCGATGTTGGGGCTGCCGCCGATACCGATCAGGACCAGGTCTGCATCAATGATCTCGCCCGAGGTCAATTCGGCGCCGCAAGCCCGGCCACCTGCCTCGACCAGGCGGATCATTTCCGCCCCTTCCATGATCTCGACGCCGTGGCTGCTGTGCAGATGCCGGAAGTAGTTCGAGGTTTCGCGGGCGGCGACCCGTTGCATGATGCGTTCCGCCATTTCTATGACCGTGACCTCGAGTCCGAGCTGACGCCCGGCTGCGGCCGCTTCAAGGCCAATATAGCCGCCCCCGACAATCAGGAGCCGACGCCCGGTCCTGAACTCGGGCGACAAGCGATCAATGTCAGCAATGCTGCGCAGCGTAAACACGGCGTCGAGGCCTCCGCCGATTTCGGCGGGTAGGTTGCGTGCACTGGAACCGGTACAGATGATCAACCGGTCGTAATCGATAATGTCGCCTGCAGCGACTGCGATTTGTCTAGCTGCCGGCCTTATCTCGGTGACGCGCGTGTTGAATCTGGTCTCGACCCCCTGCTCCGCGTACCAGTCCAGGGGACGGATGAACAGGCGGTCCCTTTCAAGCTCACCGAGGAGGTATTTCTTCGATAAGGGTGGGCGCTGATAAGGCGGATGAGACTCTTCCCCGATCAAGAGTAGCGGTTGCGTACTGCCGAGCGCGGTGTGACGCGAGACAAACGATGCTGCGGCCTGTCCTGCCCCGATGATGACGATCGGCGAGGCCATGGACTATTCCGGTTCGGGTACGTGCAGCAGCAGACCATCGAGCTCGGGCGATGCGATTATCTGGCAACTCAGGCGGCTGTTTTCTTCACGCTCGACTTCGGTCATTTCCAGCATGGCATCCTCAATATCGTCGACTTCACCGGTCTTGGCCAGCCATTCGTGGGCCACGAAAACGTGGCAGGTGGCGCAGGACAGGCATCCGCCGCATTCGCCCATGATATGCGAAACGTTGTTGGCGGTGGCCGCCTCCATCAGATTCAGGCCATCTTTAACCTCTGCGGAGATCACGGTTCCGTCTTGCATTTTCCAGGTGATCTTGGCCATGGCGTTACGATCCTCGTTGCATTGCTAGCTTGAATTCAATTCGACAAATAGCGGCAGTCTTTTTATTCCGCCAACAAAGTTGGAGCGTAGAAACTCATGCTTTCCGGCTTGCCTGATCGACTTCACCCGGCCTACCAGTGCCTGCAACAGCAAACGAACCTCGAGCCGCGCCAGCCACATCCCGAGACAAACGTGTGGTCCTCCCTGGCCAAACGCCATGTGCCGATTGGGTTTGCGCGTTAAGTCAATCTCGAACGGATTATCGAATTGCGTTTCGTCGCGGTTGCCGGACACGAACCAAAACAATACCTTGTCGCCTTCGCGTACATTCTTGCCATGCAACTCGAAGTCCCGCATCGCGGTGCGGCGGAAGTGCATCGTCGGAGAAGCCCATCGGATCATTTCCTCGGTAGCGGTATCCCACAGGTCTCCGTCGGCCTGCTGCAACTGTTTCAGCAATTCCGGTTTGTTTGCCAATGCGTGCAAAGAGGCCGACAACGCGTAACGCGTGGTATCGTTTCCTGCCGCTACAACCAGGCAGAAGAAATTGCGAAACTCGGTATCGCTGATCACTTCGCCCTGTGCATTAGGCCGGGTAATCAGTTCCAATACGCCACTCTGTTCGTTTCGGCCGGCCTTGTCTTTAATCAGCCTTTTTGCGTAATCGTAGAGTTCGGCGCCGGCTGGGGAGCGAAACGGCAACAGGCGATACTCGTCGCTGTCGTCGTCCATGGCCAGAGGGCTTGCATATTCGGGGTCAGAGGCAGCGATGAGTTCATCTCCCTTGGTTACCAGCCAGTCCAGATCGTCATCCGGTACGCCGATGATTTGCCCAAGCATGCGCATCGGCAGTTGTCGCGCAATCTCCTTGACCGCATCAAATTCGCCGAGAGGCAGTGACTGGTCCAGGATTTCGTCACACAGCTCACGAATAGTTTTTTCGTACTCGGTAATAACCCTCCTGGAAAAGGCCTTGCCAACAAGCATGCGCATGTGCGTGTGTTCGGGTGGATCGGTTTCCTGGAAGGTGCGCCGCGCGAGATACTCTTCGTAGCTCTGGTCTTCAAGACGAATGCCGCGGCTCGAACTCAGGAGTTCGAAATTCCTGTTGTAAGTAATGATGTCTTCGTACCGCGTGAGTGACCAGTAATCCTCGAACTCGCCGCCATCACAGCGGGCCAATGGGTCCTCCCGGCGCATTCGGGCAAATGTGTTGTGCGGAGGACCATTGATGAATGAATCATGGTCGGAAAGGACTGCGTGTCCATTGTCAGAAGGATTCCAGCTAGTCATTCAGGCATCTCCATGATTGTCCGTGTACGAGATTCGGCAGGCGCAGGAACAAATGGTCTGCAGGGCTTGTTCCCATGTTGCCATCTTGCTGGATTCAGAATATTCGGCATCTTGCATTTCATGGCCATCAGGTCGGTCGAGTCGACGCCTCTGTTGAGGTAGCTATCGACTAGAGGCTCCAGTCTAGGGAGCTGAACATTTTACATAATATCGTTAGCATGCTAACGAAATCAAGTGCGATTTCCTGCTGGATGCTGCAGGACGTATTTTCAACACGGAAAGCGGCCCGAAGAAACACTATCCAATCGCCGTTCGGGAATTTTCCCTGCTCGGTTTCGGGGGGAAGACCTGCGGCAGAAGCATCTTTGATACCAGGACGGTGCGGATGAGTTGCATCCGGAGACCGGGAACAAATCAACCCGCCCGGATCCCGTACCCTTTTGCACTCGCGTCATTCGGATGAATTGTTGCTCGCGCACTGTTGTCGCCGCTTTTCGGAACTGGCACGCAATGCGGGCGGGTCACGCCCAACAGGTAATATTGTCCAATGCCCGGCGATGATCATGACTAGGCAGGACACAGGACCTTGGTAGTGGATCATTCGTCCATGGATTCACCGGGGCTGTTTCTAACAGAACTTGCGCACATGGAGACATTGCCCCGGTTCACCAGCTTCAGGAGATATCGTTCGGTTGCAAACGAAAACACCGAATGCTAAGCTAGCCTTTATCGTTGTAAATTACTGGCAGAATCGGGATGGGAGAAATAGTCGGCGCTGGTTTTCTGTCACACGCCCCCACCATCATGTTTCCCCGCGAATTGAGACTGGAGCTCAATGAGGGGAAGGAGATCAGCCTGGTGCCCGGGCTGGAGCGCATTCGCAGCGAAGTGCTTGACGAGCTGCAACCGGACACCATACTGCTCCTCGATTCACACTGGTTTACCACTTGGGAGTTCGTCGTCACCTCACACGAACGGCTGCAGGGGAAATTCACCGCCGAGGAACTGCCCCGCGGCATGGTGCAGGTACCCTACAATCTGAAAGGCAACCCGGAATTCGCCCGTCTGCTGGCGGAGAAGGTCAATCTCAAGGGTACCCGCTGCTATCCCTGTGACGATCCCTACTTGCCGCTCCATTACCCGACCATCAACACCGCGCACTATCTCAATCGCGGGGAGACCTGGCTGTCCATGGGACTGTGCCAGACGGCACGCGATCACAATTTCCTCGCTGTCGGCCGCGGCATTGCCGACGCGGTTGCCGCCTCGGATCAGCGCGTCGTGATCATCGCCAGCGGTGGCATGAGCCATCGCTTCTGGCCGTTCGATGAAATCCCCGATCACGAAGCGTCCGACCCGATTCATATCCGTACGCCGGAGGCACGCGCTGCGGACGAGGAACGTATCGATTGGTGGCAGCAGGGCGATCACGCGCGCGTCATTGATGAGATGGAGGCGTTCCGTCCGCATAAGCCGGAAGGCATGTTCGGACACTACCTGATCATGATCGGCGCCCTGGGCGAGCATGAGTGCAATGCGAAAGGGCGGATGTTCAGTGACTATGAAAACGCGACCGGCACGGGGCAGGTGCATGTCTGGTTTGATAAACCCGAAACCGGCTGGCACTGAAATTGTGCTTCTGGCAGTGTGCGGGTGTTGGTAATAGATTAACTACAATCTGAAAATCTGGAGGAGTTATGAAAAAGTTAGCCTTGGCCCTGATCATGGGCTTGTCATTTGTCGTTTTTACGGCACAGGCCGAGTATCCGGAAAAACCGGTCACCTTTATCGTGCCCTGGCCGCCTGGTGACCTGGAAGACGTGCTGACCCGCATGATTGCAGATGAATTTCAGGCCGAATACGGCGTACCTGCGGCAGTAGTCAACAAGCCTGGCGGGGGCGGGGGCCCGTTCCCTGGAGCCGTTGAAGTAGCAAACGCACCGGCCGATGGCTACACTGTCGGCTCGTTCATTATCGCCATCCCGGTAGTTGGGCCGAATATCGGCATTCCCGAACTGAGTCCCAATCCATTCGAGCCCATAGGCAACTTCCTGACTTACCCGTTTGTGATCGTCGCAAATGGAGATGCGCCCTATGACGACATGCAGGGACTTGCCGAATACGCCAGAGAGAATGACGTCACGCTCGGCCACTTCGGCACTCCGCTGATTCCGACCAAGGTGACTCTGGCGCTGGCGGTGCACCTGGATTTCGAATATGCCTCGGATGCAGCCTTCGATGCGCTCGATTGCAATACCTTGGCTTCAGGTGATGCCGACGTGATCAATACCACGTTGCAGTTGGTGCTGCCATGCCTGGACAAGGTCAAGGTTCTGGCCTCGATTACCGGGGATCGTATTTCGAAAACACCCGATGCCCCAACAGTTGCCGAAATTGCGCCCGAACTCGATATCTCACTGTGGAACGGACTGTTCGTCCATAAGGATACCCCGGCGGATGCGCGGGAAAAAATCCGCAGTGTCGCTATGCGCGTCATGCAGTCAGACCAGGCAAAGGAACTTTCGAATGAAACCGGCGCCTTGATCTACTGGCAGGATGTCGATCAGGCCCACGAACAGATCGAACGCGACATAGTATCCTTTGGCCGTATAAACCAGATACTCGAGTAGAGCCGCAATTCAGTTTATTGTTGCCATGCGTTAGGCCTTTTCGCTTACGTAGAGGGGTAGGTCAATGGCCGCGAAATCGGGGTTCGTGAGTTTTTTTAAGCGCGAACGCCATCCCGGCGATCTGGCCTTTGCCGTGGCGTTTTTACTCTTGTCTGTTTTCCTGGTCAGCCAACTTGGCGAACAGGCTATATGGGCCAAGCGAACCAAGTTTTTTGCTCAGCCCGCCTTCTGGCCGACCATCAGCCTGAGCGGTATGTTGCTTTTCGCCGTACTGCATTGCATCGGCTCCCTGGCTTCACCGCGAACGCCTGGACGTGGTCCCGAGGTGATTTTCTGGATTCGTTCCCTCGAGTATTCGGTCTGGTTTCTGATCTACGTCTGGATCGTTCCCAGGATCGGATACCTGGGAGCTACGCTGTTGTTCACCTTGGCTTTGACCTACCGGGTGGGGTACCGCACAAAAGATATGTATCTTGGTGCTGCGGCAATGGGAGTGGGCATTGTGGTGATTTTCAAGGCGTTCTTACAGGTAAAGATTCCGGCCGGACAGGTTTACGAATTGCTGCCTGATGGCATCCGTAATTTCATGTTGTTGTACCTCTGAGTCGATTGCATGGAAACCCTGGCTGCAGCCATTGCCATTCTTCTGCGCTGGGAAGTGCTCGGTGCGCTGTTGGTGGGCTCGGTCGGCGGAGTAATCATCGGTGCCGTTCCGGGTGTGGGCGCGGCGGTTGCCATCGCCATCCTCTTGCCGGCTACCTTTGCGATGGAACCCATTGTCGGTTTGACCTTGCTGCTCGGAATTTACGGGTCATCGATGTACGGGGGCGCGATACCCGCAATCCTGATCAACACACCGGGTACCGCTGTCAATGCCCTGACCACATACGATGGCCATCCCATCGCTCGTGATGGCAATCCGAAGCGGGCGTTGTCCCTGGCTTACTCGGCTTCTTTCTTTGGGGGGATATTTTCGGTCGTCTGCTTGATACTGCTGGCGCAGGTTCTGGCCTTGGTTGCGCCGCACTTCGGCAGCCGTGAGATTTTTCTCGCCGCGTTACTTGGAGTCGTGCTGGTAGTGCTGGCCCATCGTGGAAAGGTATTCGTGGCCGGCATGTTGGCATGTTTCGGGATTTTCTTGAATACGGTGGGACTGGAGCCGGTCAAGTACACACGACGCTTTACATTCGATCAGACCTGGCTCGCTTCGGGGATAGACCTGATTGTTGTCGTATTGGGGCTGTTCGCGCTTTCCCAGGCTTTCCTCTTGCTGGTTGACAAGGACACCCATCCCGAAGCGACGAGGGTAGAAGGCGGGTTGTTCGAAGGTCTGAAGGAACTCTGGATCTACAAACGCGTGGCAACCGTGGGGTCTTCCTTCGGCGTGCTCATGGGCATGATTCCGGGTGTCGGAGAATTCACCTCGCAATTCATGTCCTACACCTATGCACAAAAGACCTCGAAAACACCGGAACTTTTCGGTAAGGGAGCTCCGGAGGGGTTGGTTGCCGCCGAGTCGGCAAACAATGCTGTGCCTGGTGCGGCGATGATCCCGCTGCTGGCGCTGGGTATCCCCGGAGAGGCTCTGACGGCGATGATGCTGTCAGTTTTTTACGTGCATAACGTGATCCCCGGGCCGCAACTCTTTGCCAACCAGATGCCTTTTGTGGTCGCACTCTACATCGGGCTATTTCTGCTAAACATCTTTGTCCTGATATTCCTCATCTTCTCGACCAACCAGATTCTCCGGGTGATTCGCATTCCGAGCAGGTTCCTGGGCGTGATGATATTGACGTTAGCCTTTGTCGGTCTTTATTCGTTGCGGAACTCGATGACCGATTGCGCGATTGGCGCGGCGTTCGGCGTATTCGGGTTGATACTGAAACGTTTGGATTTGCCGAGTGTCCCCATCGTGCTCGGAATGGTGCTGGGCGGAATCATGGAAGTGAAACTGCGATCGTCGATGGCGCGTGTCAAAAGCCCCTTGGATTTTATCGACAGACCGATCGCGGCAATAATCTTTACAGCGATTGTGCTGGTTATCAGCATTCACCTGTGGACCTACTTCAGGAGGACCGGCAAGACCGCCGGAAACCGAAGAGAGAATCGGGATTGATTTCCGGATCGGCCGGCAGTGAGCGGCTGAGCGCTACCATCGGCCGATTATGATTCCCCACTCCTCGTCACGCTCAGGGCCTTGTCCCGCCATGAACCCGTAGTCCAACCCGCAACGGCGTTTCAAATCTCCGCGCCATTCGAACAGGTATTCCTGCATTTCTTGACAAATCCCGGCGTATCGGGTGTCCTGCCCGAGGTCTATCAGTTCGTCCGGATCGTTCTCCAGGTCAAACAGTTGTGCCGCAAATGTGTGGTGGTGGATGTATTTCCAGTGATGATCACTAACCATCGTCGCGCGACACTGATACGGTTCAAGGTTGAGCAGGGCACGTGGGCCACGGTCGGCGTAATCGATTTCACTGACTGCATATTCACGTTGAAACACGTTTGCCTGGCCGTGAATCAGGGGCAACAGGGATTGACCCTCAAGACGTTCCCGGCAGGGTAAGCCACCGGCAAACTCGATGAAGCTGGGAAGAATATCGACCGCTTCAACCAGTTTACTGCAGGTCTGTCCCCGGGTTGTGTCGGCATCCGCTCGCGGATCGGCAATAATCAGCGGCACCTTGGCTGAGACGTCGTGAAACAGATCTTTTTCTCCGAGCCAATGATCACCGAGATAATCGCCGTGGTCTGCGGTGAATACGACCAGGGTATTCTGATCCAGGCCTTGTGCCCGCATGAAATCGAACAACCGACCGAGATGATCGTCGATTTGCCTGATCAGGCCCATGTAGGCCGGAACGACAGTGTCTCTGACTTCGTCGCGAGAATAGGAAACGCTGTATTCCTGCTCCATGAATGCCTGGTAGACAGGGTGGGGATTCTGATACTCCCTTTCATTTCGAACCGCACTCGGTATCTCGAGCTGTTGGTACATTTCGTGGTAGGGGGCCGGGGCGATGACCGGCCAGTGTGGTTTGATGTAACTTAGATGCAGGCACCAAGGCTGGCTGCCACACCCTCGAATAAAATCCATTGCGCGCCGCGTGGTAAATGCGGTTTCCGAATGCTCTTCGTTGATCGCCGCGGGATATTTTGAACTGCGCAGCAGCCAGCCCGAATGCAGATTGCCATCGGGGTCGACACTGCTGTTGGCATTTTTGTCCCAGGGGTTATCCGGGTCATAGCCCAGTGACTTCAGGTATGTGTCGTAACCCTGGCCGGGATTGATGGCCAGTACAGGATCAGGAAACAGGCCTTCATGGGATTCATAGGGTTCGAAGCCGCCGGTTTGTGAAGCCCTGCACCAGGGTGAGTCTGGATCGAGGCCGAGCGCGGATATTTCCTTCAAATCCTTATGGACGTGTGTTTTTCCCACCACGGCCGAGCGGTAACCCAGTGGCTGCAGGTAGTCGGCAATCATCTTTTCGTCCAGGCGGGCGTTGTCGTCGTTTCCCAACACGCCATGACTGGATGAATATCGGCCACTGTAAAAACTGGCACGTGAAGGCGCGCAAATCGGGGCGGCACAATAGGCGTGCGTGAAGCGTACCCCTCGCTTTGCGAGCTTGTCGATATTCGGTGTCTGCAGGATTGGATGACCATAGCAGGACAGATAATCGAAGCGCAGCTGATCGCACATGATGAAAAGAATGTTGCCGGGGTGCGTATTTTTTTTCATCGGAAATATGACCCGTGTGTGATCTATGCAAAGTTACCATGTATTCCGAAGTGAACCCACGAAGTTGGATAACGACATCGTGAGATCCGAGCCACAAGTTGAGTTCAAGTGTTTCGGTAGGGGGCGAACAAAAAAGTACAGCACACTCTGTCGAGATACTGACGCATGTGCAATTGGGCATGCTTGGCCTTCCCTTCCATATGTTCAATAAGAACAATCACATACCTGTGCTGTGCGCTGAACCATTGGTGTAAAAGATGGTGTTGGATATCTTTTATGCATTGACCGGGGTGGTCACGCGATCAACTGTGCTCTTCCATCAAGGTCAGTGGCGAAGGCTCTTCCTTGTCCCTTTCCCTGATCTTTCCCGACCGCCGTTTTTCCGTGGAGACCCTGTTGCAGCCGGGTCTTCCTTTTCCGGACCGCCGGGGTCGGAAGACGCCGACGGACACAGGTCGCTGACAACGCATGCATGGCATTTCGGTTTTCGCGCCACGCAGGTGTAGCGGCCGTGCAGGATCAGCCAGTGGTGTGCGTCCATCCGGTATTTTTCCGGCACGTTCTTGAGCAGGCCCATCTCGACCTCCAGCACGTTTTTTCCGGGTGCCAGGCCAAGGCGGTTGGAAACACGGAAGATATGGGTGTCCACGGCAATGGTGGGATGCCCGAAGGCGGTGTTGAGGATGACATTCGCGGTTTTCCGCCCTACGCCGGGCAACGCCTCCAGCGCGGCCCGGTCCTCGGGGACCCAGCCGCCGTGCTGCTCCAGCAGGATCCGGCAGGTCCTGATGATGTTTTCCGCCTTGGTGTTGTAAAGACCGATGGTGCGGATGTACTCCTTGAGGCCGTCGACGCCAAGTGCGAGGATGGCCTCGGGCGTGTTGGCAACGGGAAAGAGCCGCCTCGTTGCCTGGTTTACGGACACGTCGGTGGCCTGGGCCGACAGGACCACGGCCACCAGGAGTTCGAAAGGGGTCCCGTAGGACAGTTCGGTGGTGGGCCTTGGCAGTTCCTTCTTCAGCCTGGCGAACAGCGCCTCGATTTCTGCGGGACTCATCGGTTCCGGGCGGTCTTTTGCTGATCCAGTTTCTTCTTCCGTTCCGAGCGCTTCCGCGCCAGGGCGAGTTCGATCTCCCGCTTCATGATCCGGCGGCGATGATCGATCCGTTTCGCCTGCTTCCGGTCTTCCTCCTCGGCCTCGCGCGCCAGTTTCTGTTCCACCATGCGGCGGGCCTTCCGCGTCTGGTCCAGGGAGAATGCGGGCCAGCGGCTGGGCGGTTCCGCGGAATCCGGCGCTGGTGCCGGGACCAGACTGATGCAGTCGGTTGGACACACCGGAACACACAACTTGCAGCCCGTGCATTCCCTTTCGATCACCGTGTGCATGCGCTTTTCGGCGCCGACGATGCAGTCCACCGGGCACGCCTTGATGCAGAGCTTGCATCCGATGCAGGCCGGCTCGTCGATCACCGCCAGGACCTTCGGCTCCACCACCCCGTTTTCGGGATTGAGCGGCTTGGGCGGCTTCCCTGTGAACTTGGCCAGCGCACCGATGGTGATGTCGGCCCCCGGCGGACACTGGTTGATGTCCGCCTCACCGGCCGCGATCGCGGTGGCGTACTCCCGGCAGCGCGGGTACCCGCACTGCGTGCACTGGGTCTGCGGGAGCAGCTGGTCGATCCGGTCGATGCGGTGTGGATCTGGGGAGGGCAATGGAATCGTTTGTAAACAGGAGGCCAGACAGCGCGGGATGCTAGCCTGAATTCCGGGTGGCCGCAAACTCAGGCCATTCCCTTGCATCGGGAATCCGTCTTCCTGCAAGCGGGCATGGAGCAGGGCTGTTTTCGAGGGCAGGGAAAGTGCGGAATGCCATCACCGACTTCAGAAACGCGGGATTTTTTGTTACCAGCAAAATAATGCGCCCATCTGGCCCATGGGGGTAAATGAAGACAGTCGACGCTACCAAATTCAAGGAGCAATGCCTGGCGCTGGCCGGGGATTGATCTGCCCGTCATTATTCGCGCCGGGGCAGGTTCGGCTTGCGGGGAATATTGCCTATAATCTGCGCCTTGGCCTGCCCCGGGGAGCCCCGATGGATTATCCGGCGAAATTCGCCCGAATCGCGGAAAAGACCAGCTTTCGCCTGCTGGATGCGGATGCCCGGGCGTTTGTCGGTGACATGGCGAACCGCTATCGTTTTACCCTGCAGGAACTACAGCTCGTCAGCGACATGGCGCTGGACCGGTCGCGCTGGAAGGAGCAACCCCTCGGGGAGGACTGGCCGGACGAGGGCGACAAGAGCGCCCTCATCCGGGCCCTCGTCAGGCGCCACGGACAAGTCCGTGACCGCGAGAAGAGCTATGCGGCGTTTTCCAGTGCCGACAAGCCGAAGGCCGTGAAGCCCGAGATCCGGGTTGCGTCGAAACCAAATCTGGGCCTTGGCCGTTGCCCGGTGGCGTCGGAGCGGACCCGCTGCTGCAACCTGATGACCCTGGATGCGGTGGAACGGTGCGGGTTCGACTGTTCCTACTGCAGCATCCAGTCGTTCTACCACGGCAACGCCGTGACCTTCGACGGCACCTTCCCGGAGAAACTGGCGGCGCTCGTCCTGGACCCGGACAGGACCTACCACATCGGCACCGGACAGTCTTCCGACTCCCTGATGTGGGGCAACCACAACCGGGTGCTCGAGGCACTGGCCCGGTTCGCAAGGGACAATCCCAACGTGCTGCTCGAACTGAAGACCAAATCCCGCAACATCGGCTGGCTGCTGGAAAACGATTATCCGCCGAACATCCTGACGACCTGGTCGCTCAATCCCCAGACCATCATCGATCACGAGGAGCACCTGACCGCCTCCCTGGCGCAGCGCCTGGACGCCGCCGGGAAAATTGCCGCGAAAGGCAGGTTGGTGGGATTCCATTTCCACCCCATCGTCCACTATGACCGCTGGCGGGAGGACTATGGCGCCATCTGCCGGGAACTCGTCTCAAGGTTCACGCCGGGGCAGGTCGCCACGGTTTCTCTGGGGACCCTGACCTTTACCCGGTCAGTCATGAAAACCATCCGCCGGCGCCCCCTGGCCAGCAAGATTCTGCAGATGCCCATGGAGGAGATCGCGGGCAAGTATTCCTATCCGCTCGCGGTCAAGACCGAACTGTTCCGCCACGTATACGGGGCCCTTTCACCCTGGCACGGCCGGGTGTTCTTCTATCTGTGCATGGAGGCTGAGGAACTGTGGAACCCGGTGTTCGGCCATGCATATGCGTCCAACGGGGCGTTCGAGGAAGCGATGAAGGCGGCCTATTTCGCCAAGGTCGGCGCCCTGGACTGACCGGTCCGGGGGCCGGGAGGGCCGATTCGGGCGTTCTCTCCGGCAAGTCCGCCCCGCAGCCGGCCGGGCCTGGCCGAACGTGGACCCGCCCCCGAACCGAAAATGCCGCCTTCATGAAACCCCGCACCCTTCAGTTATCCCCGGCGCAGCGGTAGAATCCGCAGGCCTACCGGAACCCAGTCAGGATCAGTCCCCTTCATGAAACAGCGCATCGCGTCCCTGGTCGCCCGGTCCGTAGAGGCACTCAGGGGGACGGTTCCGTTGCCGGACGGGGCGAAGGACCGCATCCAGGTCGACCGCACCCGGGATCCCGCCCACGGCGACTATGCCAGCAACATCGCCCTGGTGCTGGCCAAGGCCGCAGGCATGAAGCCGCGGGATCTGGCGCAGCGCGTGGTCGAGGGACTACCGGACTGCACCCTGGTGGAGAAAGTGGACATCGCGGGCCCCGGCTTCATCAATTTCACCGTCACCCGGGACGCGTGGCTGGATCTGATCGGGCAGGTGCGCTCCCTGGGCGGGCACTACGGCCACAGTGAGGCCGGCGCCGGAGGCCGGGTCATGGTGGAGTTCGTCTCCGCCAACCCTACGGGACCGCTCCATGTGGGCCACGGCCGCGGGGCCGCCTACGGAGATTCCCTGGTGCGGGTGCTGCGCGCCGCCGGCTACGACGCCAGGAGCGAGTACTACATCAACGATGCAGGGCGGCAGATGGATATCCTGGCCCTCAGCGTCTGGCTGCGCTACCTCGAACTGCAGGGCGAGGAGACCCGTTTCCCCGCCGGCGGATACCGGGGAGACTACGTCCGGGACATCGCGCGGAGCCTTGCGGGAGAAAACGGCGACGAGCTGGTACGCCCGGCAGCGTCACTGTTCGACGACCTGCCGGAAGAGGCCGATCCGGCCATGGACACCCTGGTGGCGCGCTGCCGTTCCCTGCTGGGGGATGCCGGGTTCAGGACAGTGTTCGATCACGCCTGCGGGGTCATGGTGGCGGACATCCGCGAGGACCTTGCCGAATTCGGCGTTGCGTTCGACTGCTGGTTCTCCGAGCGGAGCCTGGTGACCGGCGGGGCCATGGAAAAGGCCATCCGGGTGCTCGAGGCCAACGGCCATGTCTACGAGAAAGACGGGGCCAAGTGGTTCCGCGCCACGGACTTCGGCGACGAGAAGGACCGCGTGGTGGTCAGGGCCAACGGCGCTCATACCTATTTCGCCACCGATCTCGCCTACCATTTCGACAAGGGCGAGCGGGGCTTCGACCGCATTCTGGACATCTTCGGTGCGGACCATCATGGCTACGTCGACCGGATCAGAGCATCCTTCGAGGCACTCGGGCATCCAAGGGAAAAGCTGGATATCCTGCTGGTGCAGTTCGCCGTGCTCTATCGCGGCGGGGAGAAGGTATCCATGTCCACCAGGGAAGGGGAGTTCGTGACGCTCAGGGAACTGCGCGGGGAGGTGGGCAACGACGCAGCGCGATTCTTCTATGCGCTCAGGCGTCCGGAGCAGCACATGGACTTCGACCTGGATCTCGCGAAGTCGCAGTCCGCGGACAACCCGGTCTATTACATCCAGTATGCCCATGCGAGGATCTGCAGCGTGTTCCGGCAGCTCCGGGAGCGCGGCATGGAGACCCTGGAGACCGCCGCGCCCAACTACGGACTTCTCGGGGAAAGCCGCGAGCTGGAACTGCTGCGCACCCTGTCGCGATACCCCGAGGTGGTGGCCTCCGCGGCCGCTTCGCTGGAACCCCACCAGGTCGCCTACTACCTCCGGGACCTCGCCACCGATTTCCATACCTACTACAATGCACATCCGTTCCTTGCAAGCGAGAACGATCTGCGCCTGGCCAGGCTCGGCCTGATCGACGCCACCCGGCAGGTCATCGCCAACGGGCTTGACCTCCTCGGTGTCAGCGCGCCGGAGTCGATGTAGATGGACAGCAGCAGCACGAGATAATGGCCCAGGCGAAAAAGAAAAGGAGCCGGGCGACCTCGGCCAGACCCAGAGGGGACAAGGCCAGCCTGTCCGGAGTGTTTTCCGGCAGTGCCGGCATGCTGTTCGCGGGCATCGTGATCGGCTCCCTCGGCACCACGCTCTGGCACGGATGGCGGGGCGGGGACAGCGAGGTCGGTTCCGGGATCCGGCGCATGATGGAGGACTCCAGCGAGCGTTCCACCGGCGCCAGACCCGTCGAGACCACCCCCGCCCCCAAGCCGGAGCCCCAGCAAACCAACTACGATTTCTTCACCGTCCTGCCCGAGATCGAGGTGGTGGTATCCGAAGGCGAGGACGCACCACCCGAGGCGGCATCCCCGGAGCAGGCGCCTGCCGAACCGGCATCCACCGAACCCGCGCTTCCGGACCCTGCATCCCCCGAAACGGAGCCCGCCGAAACCGAACCTGCCCAACTGGCATCCTCCAGTCCGGCACCCGCCCAGCCGGCAGACCCGCCGGAAAAGCCCCAGGCCCCCGTCCGGGAGGCAAAGCCGGAGCCGGTCAGCACCTACATGCTGCAGGCCGGTTCCTTCAGTCGTCCCGCCGAGGCAGACCGGCAAAAGGCCAGAATCGCCCTGCTCGGGCTGAGCGCAGGCATCCAGAAGGTCACGATCCAGGGCCGCGGGGATTTCTACCGGGTCCGGCTCGGGCCCTATGCCAGCTATTCCCGCATGGAGGATGCGGACAGGAGGCTCAAGGGGGAGGGCATCCAGGCCATACGGCTCAAGGTTTCCCGTCCAACCCCGGACGCCTGATTCTCACGCAGACGGCATGTCAAGGACCCTGCGGATCGCCACCCGGAAAAGCCAGCTCGCCCTCTGGCAGGCACACCATGTCAGGGATCGGCTCCTGTCCTGTCACGAGGGGCTCGAAGTGGAGATCGTGGAACTGGTGTCCGAGGGGGACCGGACCCTGGACATTCCCCTTTCCAGGGTGGGCGGCAAGGGACTGTTCCTGAAGGAACTGGAACAGGCCATCCTCGACGGGAGCTGCGACATCGCGGTGCATTCGATGAAGGATGTCACCGTGACCCTGCCTGACGGGCTGGCAATCGCCGCTATCTGCCCCAGGGAGGATCCCCGGGATGCGCTGGTTTCCAACCGCCACGAATCGCTGGAGTCCCTCCCGCCGGGTGCCGTGGTCGGCACCTGCAGCCTCCGGCGGGGATGCCAGCTCCGTGCGGCGTTCCCGCAACTCGAGGTGCGCAACCTCAGGGGCAACGTCAACACCCGGCTGGCCCGGCTGGATCGGGGCGATTACGACGCGCTGATCCTGGCGGCCGCGGGCCTGATCCGGCTCCGGTTCCGGCAGCGGATCCGTACCTGCATTGAAACGGACATGATGTTACCGGCAGTGGGACAGGGGGCCGTGGGAATCGAGTGCCGCGAGGACGACACCGAAATTCGCGCCCTGCTCGAACCGTTGGGGGATGTCGACACCACGCTAAGGGTCCGCGCCGAACGCGCCGTCAACGAAGGCCTGGGCGGGGGCTGCCACGTACCCGTGGCGGCCTATGCGGAAATCGACGGGGACACCATGCGCCTGCGCGGACTGGTGGGACAGCCCGACGGATCCCGGCTGTTGCGGGCCGAGGCCAGGGGCAGACCTGCCGACGCGGAATCCCTTGGCCGCGAGGTCGCCGACGGGTTGCTGGGACAGGGTGCGGGGGAGATTCTCGCCGAAGTCTATGACGGCGGGCCCGCTTGAAGGCGCAAGCGTCCTGATCACCCGGCCCGAGGGCCGGGGCACCGAACTGGCGCGAAAAATTGCCGGCGCGGGAGGCGAGGCGATCTGCTTTCCGGTTCTTGAGATCGATCTGCTCCCTTCGGACGCCATGCTGAGTCCCGCCGGCCTGGCGCTCGACCGCTTCGCCCTGGCGATATTCGTCAGCGTGTACTCGGTGAGGGCAATGGCGGCCACGCTGTCCGATTCCGGCCAGTTCCCCCGGAACGTGGCGGTTGCCGCAATCGGCCCGGCGACCGAAGGGGCGCTGGAGAATCTGGGCATTGCCGTCCAGTACCTGCCCCGGGACAGCCATGACAGCGAGGGGCTCCTTCGGGCGCTTGCCGCGTTGCCCGTCTCGGGTCGTGACGTGGTGATCTACAGCGGGGATGCCGGGCGGGACGCACTGGCAGAAGGCCTCCGGAAGCGGGGTGCCAGGGTGCACCGGCTTGCCTGCTACCGGCGCCGGCCCAACCCGTCTCCGCCGCTGGAACGCCTGTCGCAATGGCTTGGCCGGCCCCGGGGCATCCTGCTGGTGACCAGCGTTGCCATACTCGATGCCCTGCTTGGCCACGTCCCCGCCAGGGAGGGCCAGGCATTGTTCGGCCGACCGGTGGTCACCCTGAGTGAACGCGTGGCGGCGGCCTGCCGTGCGGCCGGGTTTCGCGGGCCGGTCCTGACGGCCGAAGGCACCGGTTCCGAGGCGATCCTGGCGGCACTGGAGACGCTCCACGGCACAGAAAATCAAGGCAGGGATTGAGTATCCCTGGGCGGCCTGCCGGCCGGTGGTGGCCGGTCTGAAAAGTGAATACAATCGAATGTTGGCTAGAGATTCCGGCTGAAGTTGCCGGATACACCGACCTGGAACCTGCAAAAGGACAGACAATTGGCAGACAGTAAGAATGAGGCAGGGAGCAGCACCGCACCTGCGGAAGGCGGTCAACCCGCCGAGACAAACACAACCTCCCCGGACCCCAACGGGGGAAATACCGGGACGGCAGGTTCAGCCCGGGGCACGCCGGCGGTGACGGCGGGAACCGGACCGGGCAACGGGCCTGCCTGGGGAGCGGTGGCGCTCAGCGTGATTGCGCTGGCTGCAGCCGGGTACACCTGGTACCAGACCGCGGTGAATGCCCGGCTGGCCGGCGGCGAGCAGGACAGCCGGATCGGGGTCGTCGAGGAACGTCTCGACAAAGTCGCCGATACCCAGGCGGGCGTCGACGGCCTGGTGGAGCAGATCCGCCAGGTGAGGCAGTTGGCGGGTACCTCGGAGTCCGCCCTCCTCGGGCAGATCAGCGAGATCAAGCAGCAGCAGGCCACCAGTGAAGACCGGCTGATCGAGCAGATCCGGACATTGCGCACCGAGGCGGAAACCGGGCGCAGGGGGATGGAGGCAACCCTGATGGAATCCCGGGACCAGCTTGCGGCGCGCAACGACGAATTCCGCCAGGAGTTCGATGCCCTGGTGTCTTCCATCGGCGAACTTCAGGCGGAAATCGGCATGAGCACCGAGCGCTGGGGCCTTCGCCAGGCGGAGCACCTGCTGGTGGTCGCAAACCAGCGCGTCCTGCTGGGGCAAGACGTCCAGGGTGCCCGTGCGGCGCTCGAGCTTGCCGAACGGCAGCTGGGCCGGTCCCCCGATCCGTCGCTCCTGCCGGTGCGGGAGGCCTTGAGCGCGGAGATCGCGGCGCTCGAGGGCGTCCGGCCGCCTGACTATGCCGGGGTCACCCATACGCTGTCCGTGCTCTCGCGCACCCTGGAGGACCTGCCGATGCGCGGCATCACGTCCCAGGCCGGCCCCGCCGCGCGCATGCAGTCCGCCGCCGCAGACGGTGACGTGCAGGAAAACGCCGAGGCCGGGACCGGCGAGCGGATCCTGGACATCGGCAGGACGTTCCTTGCGGATCTCGGCGACCTGGTGCAGGTGGAAAAGGACGGGGAGCCGCTGGTCCCCCCGCTGTCCCCGGAAATCCGCCAGATGATCGTGGAGCGCGGCAAGCTCATCCTGGAAGGCGCCCAGGTGGCGATGATGCGACAGGAGCACGGCATCTACCTGGACCGGCTGGAGGCGGCGGAACAGTGGATCCGCGAAAGATACGACGACAGCCATGACCGGACAGTGCACTGGCTCGAGCAGCTGTCCCGCCTCAAGTCCGCCGATCCGAAACCGGACATTCCCGACATTTCTACCTCCCTCGGCATCCTGCGCGACCTCATGAACCCGGGGGCCTGACACCGTGAAACTCCTCATCGCCATCATCCTTGCCCTTGGACTCGCCATCGGTCTCGGGATGTACGCCATGGAGGACCCGGGGTACGTGATCCTCTCCCGGGAGCCGTACACGGTGCGGATGCCGATGGCATTACTGGTACTCCTGCTGCTGGTCCTGTTCGCGCTCCTGTACCTGTTGCTCAACTTCATCGTGGGACTGGTGCGGGCACCGAAACGGATCCGGCAATGGCGCACCGGCAAGAAGGAGATCGGGGCACAGCAGGTGACCATGAAGGGATTCGCAAACCTGATCGAGGGGGACTGGCGGGAAGCGGAGGGGAATCTCCTGTCCAGCCTGGAGCACAACAAGGCCTCGCTGATGAATTACCTGGGTGCAGCGTATGCCGCCCAGCAGCAGGGGCTCATCGACCGCCGCAACAGGCACATCGAGGCCGCTCTGAAGGCCCATCCCAGGCAGGAACTGGCCATCAAGCTGACCCGGGCCCGGATGCAGATGCAGTCGGGCGAGTGGGGCAATGCCCGGGACCAGCTGGAACATGTCCGCCTAGGCGCACCGCGCAACCCGGCCGCCGCGCGCCTTCTGGCGGACACCTACCGCCACCTAGGCGACTGGCCGTCCCTGGTCAAGCTGCTGCCCACCCTCAGGAAACTGAAGGTCTTTCCGGAGGAGGAACTGGAGCGCCGCGAAGCACAGGCGCTTTCCCGGCACCTGGAGGCCCCGGCGTTGCTCCAGGGCAACGGCTCACGGGTGGACGAAACCTACAAGGCGCTGCCGAAAAGGAGCCGCGAGGACCCGGCGGCGGTGGCCGGTTATGCCCGCCAGCTGATCCGGGACGGCGAGGACGGCCGGGCCGAGACGGTATTGCGCAGGACGCTGAACCGCGGGTGGAACGGTGATCTGATCAGGCTCTACGGTACCCTGGAGACCCGGAACGTCGCCGACCAGATCAGCCTGCTGAATTTCTGGGGCAAGGGGCGTGAGCAGGACCCCGACCTGATGCTTTCCCTGGCAAGGCTGTACTGGCGAGATAACCAACTGGACCAGTCCAGGGACCTGTTGACGCAGGTGGTGTCCGAAACCGGGGACGCGGAGGCGGTTGCCGCCCTCGGGGACCTGCTCGAGCAGATGGGTGAATCCGAAACCGCCCTGGCCACCTACCGGCAGGGCTTCAAGGTCCTGGCGGGGGACGGGGACGCCCGGAAGGAACCCACCGGCAGCCTGGTCCCCCTCGGCACTGCCCAGGGAGGCGAGGACACCCGCAATGTCATGCCCACGGTCTCTGACCGGTAAGGCCCCGGTGCCGGCAACAGGATCCGCCCTTACTTCCCCGGTGAACTCCTGCCGGTTCCGGCAGTCAGAATGAACAAGGTAACCGGTTCGTCCCCTGCATGCGCAGGGCATGGTCCCAATGGCCCATGCTCCCGCATCTGCCGTTCGGGTAGAATATTGCCCTATTAGTGGTGGTTCCGCCGGCGGACAACGGCGGGCGGAATCCGAGATTGACAGGAATCCGGGGAAAGGGCGTACCCCGACCCGGCCATCAGACTCCCAGAGGCCTATCTTGCTGGAATCCTACGAAAAACACGTCGCCGAGCGCGCCGAACTCGGCATCGTTCCCAAACCCCTGGACCCGGAGCAGGTCTCCGCGCTGGTGGAGCTGCTGAAGGCGCCGCCCCCGGGACGGGAGGACATGCTTCTTGACCTGATCCGCAACCGGGTTCCCGCGGGGGTCGACCAGGCGGCCTACATCAAGGCGGCCTTCCTGGCCGCCGTCCTCAGGGGCGAGGCCGAATCGCCGCTGGTGGATCGGGAACTGGCGGTGGACATGCTCGGCGAGATGCACGGCGGCTACAACATCGCCCCGCTGGTCGAGGCGCTGGACGACGAGGTGACCGCCGACGAGGCGGCGGCGGCCCTGTCCCGCACGCTGCTGATGTTCGACGCCTTCTACGACGTCAAGGAAAAGGCCGACGCGGGGAACACCCACGCCGGGAAAGTCATCCAATCCTGGGCCGACGCGGAATGGTTCCTGAACGCCCCCGGGGTGGCGGAGAAGATCACCGTCACGGTCTTCAAGGTGCCCGGGGAGACCAACACCGACGACCTGTCTCCCGCGCCGGACGCCTGGTCGAGGCCCGACATCCCCCTGCACGCGCTGGCCATGCTGAAGAACCCGCGCGAAGGGCTCACCGACAGGCCGCTGGAGAAGCTCGCGGAGCTGAAGGAAGGGGGCCACCCCGTGGCCTACGTGGGTGACGTGGTGGGTACGGGATCATCGCGCAAGTCGGCGACCAATTCCGTCCTGTGGTACACCGGGGAGGATGTGCCGGGCATTCCCAACAAGCGCTCCGGGGGCTACTGTTTCGGCGGCAAGATCGCGCCCATATTCTTCAACACCATGGAGGATTCCGGCGCCCTGCCCATCGAGATGGACGTGTCACGGATGGAGATGGGGGACGTGATCGATGTCTATCCCTACGAGGGCAGGGTCTGCCGTCACGGCACCGACGAGGAGATCAGCACCTTCAGTCTCAAGACCGACGTCCTGCTGGACGAGGTCCGCGCGGGCGGACGGATCAACCTGATCATCGGACGCGGACTGACCGCCCGGGCCCGGGAAGCCCTGGGTCTGCCGGAAAGCGATGTCTTCCGCAAGCCGGAGCCGCCCAGGGACACCGACAGGGGATTCACCCTGGCGCAGAAGATGGTGGGCCAGGCCTGCGGCCTGCCGGGGGTGCGTCCCGGCCAGTATTGCGAGCCCCGCATGACCACCGTGGGCTCCCAGGACACCACCGGACCCATGACCCGGGACGAACTCAAGGACCTCGCCTGCCTGGGCTTCCAGGCGGACCTGGTGATGCAGTCGTTCTGCCATACCTCGGCCTACCCGAAGCCGGTGGACATCCAGACCCATCACAGCCTTCCCGACTTCATGATGGACCGGGGCGGTGTTTCGCTCAAGCCGGGGGACGGCATCATCCATTCCTGGATGAACCGGATGCTGATGCCGGACACCGTGGGCACCGGCGGCGACTCCCATACCCGGTTCCCCATCGGCATCTCCTTCCCGGCGGGCTCGGGCCTGGTTGCCTTCGCGGCGGCCACCGGCGTGATGCCGCTGGACATGCCGGAGTCGGTACTGGTCCGGTTCACCGGCACCATGCAGCCGGGCATCACCCTCAGGGACCTCGTGCACGCCATCCCCTACGCGGCGATCCAGAAGGGCCTCCTCACGGTGGAGAAAAAGGACAAGAAGAACATCTTTTCCGGGCGGGTCCTGGAGATCGAGGGACTGCCGGACCTGAAAATCGAGCAGGCGTTCGAGATCGCCGATGCCTCCGCGGAGCGCTCGGCGTCCGGCTGCACCATCAAGCTGAACCGGGAACCCATCATCGAGTACATCACCTCCAACATCGTGATGCTGCGCTGGATGATCAGCGAGGGATACGGTGACCGACGCACCATGGAGCGGCGGATCGCCGCCATGGAGGCGTGGCTGGACAACCCGGAACTGCTGGAGGCGGATCCCGACGCGGAGTACGTCGAGGTGATCGAGATCAACCTCGACGAGATCACCGAGCCGATCCTGTGCGCACCCAACGACCCGGACGACGCCAGGCTGCTGTCCGAGGTAGCGGGGGATGAGGTGGACGAGGTGTTCATCGGTTCCTGCATGACCAACATCGGCCACTTCCGCGCCGCCGGTAAGCTGCTGGACAAGATGGGCCAGGTGATTCCGACCCGGATGTGGATCGTTCCGCCCACCAAGATGGACCAGGCACAACTCGTGGAGGAGGGCTGGTACGCGGTCTATGCCAGGGCGGGCGCGCGCGTGGAGCCGCCCGGCTGCTCCCTGTGCATGGGCAACCAGGCCCGAGTGGCGGACAACGCCACCGTCGTGTCCACCTCCACGCGGAACTTCCCCAACCGGCTCGGCAAGGATGCCAACGTGTACCTCGCCTCGTCCGAACTGTCCGCCGTGGCGGGCGTGCTCGGGCGGCTGCCCTCGGTGGACGAGTACATGGAGGTGGCTGCCGAACTCAACACCATGGCGGCGGAAGTGTACCGCTACCTGAATTTCAACGAGATCGACCACTACCAGCGCGCGGCGGACTCGGTGGTACCCGACCAGCAGTTCGCGCACTGATCAAGGGCCGGCGCACTCCCCGGAGGCGCCGGCCCGTCCACACCGGGGAACCACCGGAACCCCTCGGCGCATCAAGCGTATATAATACGCCCGCCCCCGGCCGGGCCACGGCCATCTCCCTCCATCATCATACTTGAAGCCCACCTACCATTCAGCCGCTGATTTCGGTTTCGACCGGCACCGGATCAGCCGCGCCGCGCTGGACGTTGTCCGGGGCCTGCAGGACGCCGGATACAACGGCTACCTCGTGGGGGGCTGTGTCCGGGACCTGCTGCTCGGCATGCAGCCGAAGGACTTCGACGTCACGACGGACGCCACCCCGGAGGAGGTCCGGGGAATCTTCCGCCGTGCCCGGATCATCGGCCGGCGGTTCCGGTTGGTGCACGTGCGCTTCGGACGGGAAGTGATCGAGGTGGCCACCTACCGGGCGAACCCGGCCGCCGCCCGGGAAACATGGCTGCCCTGGAAGAAAGGCAGGCGCCGCGACGCGCCGAGAACCACCGAGGAGGGCCGGCTCCTGGACGACAACGTCTACGGCAGCATGGAGGATGATGCGCTGCGCCGGGACTTCACGGTCAATGCGCTGTACTACGATCCGCTCAAGGAGCGGATCGTGGATTTCCTGGGGGGCGTCGGGGACATCGGTGCGCGCCGCCTGTCCCTGATCGGGAAGCCGGCGGAGCGCTTTGCCGAGGATCCGGTGCGAATGCTCCGGGTATTGCGGTTCAAGGCGAAACTCGATCTGGAACCGGACCGGGGACTGATGAAGTCGGTGGTCAGGCACCGTTCGCTGCTTGCCGGCGTGCCGTCGGCGCGGCTCTTCGACGAGGTGCTGAAGCTGTTCCACCATTCCCACGGCGTGGCAAGTTGGCAGGAGCTGCGCACCGCCGGGTTTGCCGGGATCCTGTTTCCCCAGACGGTTGCGGCACTCGATGCGCCCGGCGGGGACACCTGGGAGACCCTGGTGCTGAAGGCGCTGGAGAACACCGATCGGCGGACCAGCCGGAACAAGCCGGTGATTCCCGCGTTTCTCTACGCGGTCCTCCTGTGGCGCCCCTTCCGGATCGAACTGGAAGGCATGACGGAGGGCCGGGTCGGCCAAAACGAACGGATCTGGCGGGCCGGTGACCGGGTGTTCGCCGAGCAGTGCCGCCAGGTGTCGGTCCCGCGCCGGGTCAGCAGCCAGGCCATCGAGATCTGGCAGATGCAGGGCAACCTGGAGCTTCGGCGCCCCCGCAGCATCGAGCCGATGCTGGAAAACCGGCGTTTCCGCGCGGCCTATGATTTCCTGGTGCTGCGGGCCGCCATCGGCGAGGTCCCCGAGGAAGTCGTGGCCTGGTGGACCCGGATCCAGGACCAGGGGCCCCGGGACCGGCAACGGCTGATCCAGCAACTGCCCGCAACCGCTCCGGGTGCGGGCAGGAAGGGCCGCAGGCGGCGTCCCCGCAGGAGATCCGTGGCACGGCGCGTGTCCGGCCAAGGGGCCGGCTGATGGCCCAGTTCTTCCAGGTCCACCCCCAGAACCCCCAGGGGCGCCTGATCCGCCAGTCCGTCACGATCCTGCGCCAGGGGGGCATCATCGCCTATCCCACCGATTCAAGCTACGCACTCGGATGCGCCATCGGCAACAAGGACGCCATGGACCGGATCCGCTCCATCCGCCGGGTGGAGGACGACCACAATTTCACCCTGGTCTGCCGGGATCTTTCCGAGGTGTCGCTGTACACCAGGGTCGACAACGAGATCTACCGGCTGCTCAAGCGCTTTACTCCCGGGCCCTATACCTTTATCCTCCCGGCCACCCGGGGAGTGCCCCGTCGCCTGCAGCATCCCAGGCGTCGTACAATCGGCCTCAGGATCCCGGACTTTCCAATCGTGACGGAGCTTTTGGCGAAACTTGATGAACCGCTGATGAGTTCCACCCTGATCCTGCCGGGCGCGGAACTGCCGATGAACGACGCGCAGGAGATCAGGGAGACGCTCGAACACGCCATCGACATGATCATCGATGGAGGGCCCTGTGACCTCGAGCCCACCACGGTGGTCGACCTGACCGGCGGCCTGCCGGAGGTGCTTCGCCGCGGCAAGGGCGACCCCGCCCCGTTCGAAGGCCGGGCATGACCGCAGGCGCCGTCCAGAAACGCTGCCGTATCCGAACCCGCAACCCATACCGTCAGCCGGTGACATGAGTGCAGATTCACAGGACCCCAGGGGCAACCGGCGCGTGCTCTCCGGCATGCGTCCCACCGGGAAGCTGCACCTGGGCCACTACCATGGCGTCCTGCGCAACTGGGTGCGGATGCAGGAGGACTACAGCTGTTTCTATTTCGTCGCCGACTGGCACGCCCTGACCACCCATTACGATGACCCCGAGACCATGGACCGCCATGTCTGGGACATGGTGATCGACTGGCTGGCCGCGGGCGTGGATCCGCAAAAGGCGACGCTGTTCATACAGTCCCACGTGCCCGAACACGCGGAACTGCACCTCCTGCTTTCCATGGTGACGCCCCTCGGATGGCTGGAGCGTGTGCCCAGCTTCAAGGACCAGCAGGAACGCCTGCGGGAGAAGGATCTCGCCACTTACGGGTTCCTCGGCTATCCGCTGCTGCAGTCCGCCGATATCCTGATGTACCGCGCCGCCCATGTCCCCGTGGGGGAGGACCAGGTGCCCCACGTGGAACTGACCCGGGAAATCGCCCGCCGATTCAACCATTTCTTCGGCCGCAGTCCCGAATTCGAGGAGGAAATGGCCGCGGCGATCCGGCAGATGGGCAAAAAGGCCGCGAAGACCTACCGGCTCCTGCGCCAGGCCTTTACCGAGCAGGGCGACCGGGAAGCCCTGGAGCAGGCAAGGGCCCTGGTGGAGGCGCAGCAGAACCTCGACCGGTCCCGGAAGGATGGCCTGCTGGGTTACCTCGAGGGCCGGGGCGTGACCCTGCTGCCGGAGCCGGCGGCGCTGCTGACCGAGTCGGCGAAGATGCTGGGCCTGGACGGGCAGAAGATGTCCAAGTCCTATGACAACGCCATCTATCTCCGGGACGACCCGGCCCGGGTGGAACAGGCCATCCGTGTGATGCCCACGGATCCGGCCCGGGTGCGGCTCACGGACCCGGGGGAGCCGGAGAAGTGCCCCGTGTGGGAATTCCACAAGGTCTACAGCAGCCGAGACACCAGGGACTGGGTGGAGGACGGCTGCCGCAAGGCGGCATTCGGCTGCCTTGAGTGCAAGAAACCGCTGATCGGAAGTGTCCTTGAGGAGCAGTCGGCCATCCGTGAACGGGCGCTTCCCTACGAGAAAAATCCCGACCTCGTGCGGGAGGTGATCGCCGATGGCGACCGCCGGGCCCGGGCAGAGGCCTGCGAAACCATGGAAATTGTGCGAAAATCGGTGGGTACGGTCTACCGCTGATGCCGTCGCCCGTTTATCGAGCCCAGAATACATGAATCATCCTGGACCCGGTTCCGACGAGACATCCGCCCCGGAATCGCTGGTGATCGAACCGGCGGACAACGCGGCGGCAGGGGAGACTCCCCCCCCGATCCTGGTCAACGGCAGTCCGCTCAAGGAACTGCCGGACGATCTTTTCATACCGCCCGAAGCGCTGGAGGTGTTTCTCGAGACCTTCCAGGGGCCGCTCGATCTCCTGCTGTACTTGATCCGCAAGCAGAACCTGGACATCCTCGACATCCCGGTGTCCCTGATCACCCGCCAGTACATGGAGTACGTGGAACTCATGCGGCAATTCCGGCTGGACCTGGCGGCGGAGTATCTGGTGATGGCGGCCACACTGGCGGAAGTCAAGTCGAGGATGCTGTTGCCGAGAACCGGCATCGAGGAGGAGGACGAGGGAGAGGACCCGCGGGTGGCCCTGATCCGGCGCTTGCAGGAATACGAACGGTTCAGCGAGGCCGCCAGGGAGATCGAGGAACGGCCGCGCCTGGAACGGGAACTCTACCTCGTTGCGGCGGACTTCGAGGACCCGGCGCCGGTGAAGGTGGAGCCCCGGGCGACCCTGACGGACCTGGTCCTGGCGTTCCGCGACGTCATCGAACGCTCGGTGCACAACCGCCATTACGGCGTCGGGCACGAGAAGCTCACCGTGCGGGAGAAGATGACCCAGATCCTGGACAGGCTCCAGCACGACCGCTTCCTCAGATTCGAGGACCTGTTCGATCCGGACGAGGGCCGTCTCGGTATGGTGATCTGTTTCATGGCGATCCTGGAAATGTGCCGGGACAACGTCCTGGTGATGGTGCAGAACGAACCGTTCGCCCCCATTCACCTCAAGCGGGTGGAATCCGGATCCGTGGCGGAGCCGGACAGGGCGGCCTGACCGATGCCGGACGACCTGAAGAATATCGTCGAGGCGGTTCTGCTGGCGGCGGACAGCCCGGTGAGCGTGGCCAGGATCCAGGGCTTGTTCGATGAAACCGCGAGACCCGAGGCTGCCCGGGTTCACGAAGCCA
The DNA here is from genome assembly GCA_009842505.1 of Gammaproteobacteria bacterium. GTDB lineage: Bacteria > Pseudomonadota > Gammaproteobacteria > Arenicellales > Poriferihabitantaceae > VYFG01. The sequence continues at coordinate 25,445 of VYFG01000003.1, read as the reverse complement.
TCGAAACCCTCAGCCAAGAGTGCGCGGACCGCGGCGTGGAATTGAAGAAGATCGGCAGCGGGTACCGCTACCACACGCGGGAAAAGTATGCCGACTACCTTCGAAGGCTGCACGCGGTGCGACCGCCCAGGTTGTCCCGGGCGCTCCTGGAGACGCTGGCCATCATTGCCTATCGGCAGCCGGCAAGCCGCGGCGATATCGAGGAGGTGCGCGGCGTGACGGTGAGCGCGGACATCATCCAGCGTCTCGTCGAGCGGGGCTGGATCAAGCAGGTCGGGGTGCGTGACGTCCCCGGGCATCCGGCGCTTTTCGGCACCACCCGGGAATTTCTGTCTTATTTCAATCTCGGTTCCCTGAAGGACCTGCCCGATCTTGCGGAACAAAGGGACCTGATGGAGATCGTGGGGGAAATGGAGGTGTCGCTGCCCCAGGAGGTGCTGGTGGCCCTCGAGACGTCCGCGGATACGGGCGGACAGGGGGAGCCGGAAGCAGGGCAGGACGCCGACGGGGCCGGGCCGGACGGAATCGGGGAGACGGCCGCACCGGCGCAAGCGGAGACGGGAATCTCCCCGGCGGGAACCGGTGACGGGGGACTGGAGGATGGCGCAGTCGTGTCCAGTGCCCCCGGCGGATGACGCGACCGGGCAGGCGGAACAGCCGCGGCAGGACAGGGCCCGGCACTTCTTTTCATGCATCCAAGGCTCCTTCCGGGGCGGCTGCTGGCCGGGTGACCGAAGGCCCCGGCGGAATACGCCTGCAGAAATACCTGTCCGATCTGGGGCTCGGGTCCCGCAGGCAGGTGGAGTCATGGATCGAAAAAGGCCGGATCAGAGTGGATGGCCGGGCGGCGGAACTCGGCCAGAAAGTCAGCGACCGCTCGCGCATCCTGCTGGACGGCAAGCCGGTTTCACGTCGCCCGCCCGCCGCCAGGGGCACCAGGGTGATTGCTTACAACAAGCCCGAAGGGGAGATCTGCAGCCGCGATGATCCGGCAGGGCGTCCCACGGTGTTCCGCAACTTGCCGAGAATCCGCAAGGCCCGATGGGTGGCCGTGGGCAGGCTGGATATCAATACCCGGGGACTGCTCCTTTTCACCACGGACGGCGACCTGGCGAATCGACTGATGCATCCCGACACGGGCCTTGAGCGGGAGTACCTGTGCCGGGTGTTCGGGGACGTGGACGCCACCGCCATGGACACCCTCAGAAGGGGGGTGGAGCTGGACGGAGAGCGGATCGGGTTTCGCAGTATCGCGAGGCAGCGGGGGGAGGGCCGCAATACCTGGTTCCGTGTCGTGGTCACCGAGGGACGGTACCGGGAGGTCCGCAGGCTGTGGGAAGCCGTCGGCTGCCGCGTCAGCCGGCTTGTCCGGGTGCGCTACGGACCGGTCAGGTTGCCCCGCGGGGTGCCGGCGGGGGGCTGGGCCGAGCTTGGTGCGGCCGAGGTCAGCGGGATCGTCAGGATCGCGCAGTCCGTGCCGCCGTCAGGTGACGGGACTGCCGGGCGCGCCCTGGTTCGCGGGGACCGGGAGCGGAAAAAACCGGGGGCCTGACCGGTACGTGGACCGGGCAGAAGGTTACTGGGTGGTGATGGCCCGCAGGCGGTTGTTCAGGCGGCGCTTCAGGCGCGCGGCCCGGTTGGGATGGTGCAGTCCCTTGGATGCGGCCCGGTCGATATGGGCCGAGGTTTCGCGGTAGGTGGCCCTGGCCTGGTCGACATTGTTGGCGTCGATCAGCTTGAGCAGCTTCTTGATCGACGTGCGCAGCGCCGAGCGCTGGCTCATGTTGTGGTTGCGCCGTCTGACGTTCTGGCGGGCGCGCTTTCGTGCTTGTGATGAATTTGCCAAGATCGGGTTCCTGAAAAATTGGTTCGCATGTCCTGCGGTGCCGCCGGTCCGGTTCCGGACCGGACAGTCAGGTACGCGGGGATTCCCGGACTGCTGTAACGGGACTATAATGCGCCGCCCTGTATCCACCGCGTCCGGTGCTTCCCGTCCTGCCGGGCCCTGGATGGTCCCCGGACCAGAAACAGGGGCACGGGGGCTGCAGGGGACGCCGGAATATCGTCAATTTCGTGCCTGAAGTCAAGACTGCGCTGAACGGCGGGCGCTTTCGGTTCCCGAGATACCAGAGATAACCTGTATGTCCGGCAAACTCATCAAGTCTACCTCCGTGGTCGGGTCCATGACTCTGCTGTCACGGATCAGTGGCCTGATACGGGACGTGGTGTTGGCCAATATCCTCGGCGACCGGGCGGCGGCGGATGTTTTCTTCGTCGCTTTCCGGATTCCCAACTTCTTTCGCCGGATGACTGCGGAAGGCGCGTTTGCGGCAGCGTTCGTCCCGGTGTTCACGGATTTTCGCGAGAACCATGACAGGGACCAGGGAAAACGGTTCCTGGAGCTCACCTTGGGACGGTTCGGTCTCGTGCTGGCACTCTTCTCCCTGGCCGGGGTTGCCGCCGCACCGTGGCTGGTCAAGGCCATCGCCTGGGGATTCTCGGAAAATCCCGCGAAGTTCGCGTTGACCGTGGAGGCCACGCGCATCACGTTCCCCTACCTGTTCTTCATCTCCCTGGTGGCAATGGCGGGGGCCATGCTCAATTCCTGCGGCCGGTTCGCCGGCCCCGCCGCCACGCCCATCCTGCTCAATGTCTGTCTCATCCTGGCGGCATGGCAGCTGGTGGATGTGATGGACAGCGGCCCGCTGGCCCTGGCGGTGGGCGTGCTGGTCGCCGGCGTGGTCCAGCTCCTGTTCCAGGTCCCGTTCCTGCGACGGGAGGCGCTGCTCGTGAAGCCGAGGCTCCGAAGGACCCCCGGTGACCGGGTGGCAGCCGACGGCGCGGGGCAGGTGTTCCGCCTCATGCTGCCGGCTATCTTCGGGGTTTCCGTCGCACAGCTCAACGTGCTCATCAATACCCTGCTGGCGTCTTTCCTCGTGACGGGCAGCATTTCCTGGCTCTACTATTCCGACCGCCTGATGGAGTTTCCCGTGGGCGTGTTCGGCATCGCACTCGGCACAGTGATCCTGCCCGGCCTTTCGCGCCAGCATGCCGCCGAGTCCCCGGGACGGTTTTCCCGCACCCTGGACTGGGGCATGCGCTGGGTGTTCCTGATCTGCGTGCCGGCCACCGCCGCCCTGATAATCCTGGCAGTGCCACTGATCAGCACGATCTTCTATCACGGGGATTTCACCCGCAACGGGGTCGGCATGTCGGCGCTCAGCCTGGTGGCGTACAGCTTCGGGCTGGTGCCCATCGTCCTGGTCAAGGTGCTGGCGCCCGGATACTTTGCTCGCAAGGATACCAGGACGCCGGTCCGCATCGGCATCATCGCCGTGGCGGTCAACATCGTCGCCAGCCTCGCCCTCTTTACCACGTTCCACCATGTCGGCCTGGCCGCGGCGACCTCAATCGCTGCCGTGGTGAACGCGGGCTTGCTATACTCCGGTCTTCGCCGTTCCGGGGTGCTTCACCTGGAGCCGGAATGGCCATCTCTTCTGGTGCGGGTCATCGGGGCCAGCGCCGTGATGGGCCTTTTGCTCTATATGGGGATGGGAGATTCCGGTTGGTGGCTCGACAGTCCGGTACCGGAACGCGTCTCTCGCCTGGGATGGCTGGTTCCGGCGGGACTGGTGACCTATTTCATTGTTCTTGTCGTGTCCGGCGTACCATTGAAGTTCCTGCTTTCGGGGAGAGGAACCGAATGAGGCTTGTCCGTAGCACCGCCGCTGCGGGCCTTGCCGGCCGGGGCTGCGTGTTGACTATCGGCAATTTCGATGCGGTGCATCTCGGTCATCGCAGGATCCTGGCGAACCTGCGCTCGCACGGGGACCGCCTGGGGTTGCCGGCCGTGGTGATGACGTTCGACCCCCATCCCCAGGAATATTTCCGCGGCGAGCAAAGATACCCCCGGCTTACGAACCTGACGACGCGCTACTTTGCCCTCGCCGAATGCGGAATTGACATCATGCTGAGCCTGCGTTTCGATGACCGCCTTGCGTCCACGGAAGCTACGGCTTTCGTCAGGGAGATCCTGGTGGATGCGCTGGCGGTCCGGTACCTCCTGGTTGGCGATGATTTTCGTTTCGGACGTGACCGCCAGGGGAATTTCGACCTGCTGTCCGCCCTGGCGGACGAGATGGGCTATGATCTTGAGCGGACGGAAACGCTGAGCATGCACGGGGAGCGCATCAGCAGCACCAGGGTCCGGAAACTGCTGGAGGCCGGTGACCTTGGTGCCGCCGCCGAACTGCTGGGGCGGCCCTACGCCCTGGCCGGCCGGGTGATACGGGGTCAGCGGCTCGGCAGGCAGTGGGGGTTTCCGACCCTGAATGTCCCGATCAACCACAAGCCGGCATTGACCGGGGTTTTCGCGGTGCGCGTGCGCGGTCTTGGCGAAGGCCCGTTGCCCGGAGTTGCGAACCTGGGCACCCGGCCCACCGTGGGGGGCCTGAGAACACTGCTGGAGGTTCACCTGTTCGATTTTGACGACGAGGTATACAGCAGCCGGGTATGCGTGGAGTTCGCGGAAAAGATCCGTCCCGAAAGGAAATTCGACGGCTTCGAAGCCCTGCAGGCACAGATCCTGAAGGACTGTGTCCGGGCACGGGATATCCTGGGGCTTGCATGAACGCCACCGTCCGCTACGTGGTTTTCCTCCTGCTGGCGCTACTGGTGCTGGCGTTGGACCAGGTGACCAAGTCCCTGGCCTACGACAATCTGCTGGAAGGCCCGTCGGTGGACATCCTGCCGGTTTTCAGCCTGGTGCTGGTCTTCAACAAGGGCGCCGCATTCGGCTTCCTCAATGATGCCGGGGGCTGGCAGCATTACCTGTTTGTCGGGCTGGCATCGGTGTTTTCACTGGTCCTGCTTGTCTGGATCTGGCGGGAACGGGAAAGGAACCGGTGGCTCGCCATCGGACTTTCGTTGGTGCTGGGCGGAGCCATCGGCAACCTGGTCGACCGCGTCATGAACGGCTACGTGATCGATTTTTTCCTTTTGCATTATGGAAATTGGATGTTTCCCGCGTTCAATGTGGCCGACGTGGCCATTACAATAGGCGCTATCATGCTGATCCTGGACAGTTTGCCGTTTTTCCGCAGATGAGTCACACTCCGGCTATGAAAGTCATTCTTGCCAACCCACGCGGCTTCTGTGCCGGCGTGGACCGTGCCATCGAGATCGTCGAACGGGCACTGGAAAAGTACGGGGCCCCCATCTACGTTCGTCACGAGGTGATCCACAACCGCTTTGTGGTGGACAATCTGCGCGACAAGGGCGCGGTGTTCGTGGAGGAACTCGAGGAGGTTCCGGAGGATTCCATCGTCATATTCAGTGCCCACGGTGTCTCCCAGAGGGTGAGGGAGGAAGCGAAGCACCGCAGGCTCAGTGTGCTCGACGCGACCTGTCCGCTCGTCACAAAGGTGCACGTCGAGGTGGCCCAGAACATCAAGCGGGGGCATGAGGTCATTCTCATCGGGCATGCAGGCCACCCCGAGGTGGAGGGCACCATGGGACAGGCCGAAGGGAATATTCTTCTGGTGGAAACCGTCGAGGATGTTGAAAGGCTGGAAGTCCGCGATCCAACCTGCCTGGCTTACGTCACCCAGACCACGCTTTCCATGGATGACACGGCACGGATCATCGATGCCCTGCGCAGCCGTTTCCCGCGGATCAAGGGGCCGCGCAAGGCGGATATCTGCTACGCCACCCAGAATCGCCAGGACGCCGTCAAGCAGATGGTGGGTCAATGCGACGTGGTGTTCGTCGTGGGTTCCCAGAACAGTTCCAACTCGAACCGGCTGCGGGAGATCGCCGCTGTGCGGAACGTTCCGGCCTATCTCATTGATGGACCTGAGGAAATCCGCGACGAATGGTTGCAGGGCGTGCAGCGCGTCGGTGTCACTGCTGGCGCCTCGGCGCCCGAGTCACTGGTGCAGAGGGTGGTGGAAAAGCTGCACAGGGACGACCTGTCGATACAGGAACTGGCAGGACCAAGGGAAAATATTTCGTTCTCGCTGCCGGTGCAGCTGAAAGGGAACTGATCCCGCACCGGAAGGGGCTGGAATTAGACACCCGGCCACGCCCGGGAAGATGGCAATACGTGCACGACGGGCCCACCGGGTAGCATTTCAATGCGTTTACAATGGAGTATCTCGATTGGCAGGATGTGATGACGGGTATGGGTGTGCGAAAACCGGCTGACCAGGGAGTCTCAATCAGTGGAATCCATATTTTCGAAGGCGCTTGCTTCCAGCGTGCGGGCCATGGTGACCGAGGCGTGCGAAAGGATTGGGCGTGACAGCTTCCCGGCAACGAAGGATGATGCATTTTCGAGGTTATGCAATGACTGACGATTGCCATCGCGGGGGCACGATCCTGGCCTGGGCGGTTGCTGTCCTGCTGCTTTGCGTGAATTCGGGCGGTATTGCGGACTCCTACGAGCCGCGTGAGTACCACTCGGAGAAACATTCATTCCGTCTTGTCCCGGTCGGCGGACCATTCGATCAGGCGTGGGGCATGGCGTTTCTCCCCGACGGGCGAATCCTGGTGACCGAACTGGACGGCAATCTCCGAATCCTGCATCCCGGGGAGAAGCCGTCGGACCCGCTTCCCGGCCTGCCGTGGATCGAGTCCTTCGGGCAGGGCGGGTTGATGGATGTCGCCATCGATCCGGATTTCACAACCAACCGGCGGATCTATCTGAGCCACACCTGGGACACCGGGGGAGGCAAGACGACTGCGGTCAGCACGGCCCGGCTGGAAGACGATCGGCTGCACGGGTTCCGGGTTGTCTTCGTCGGTCGTGCGGGAAGCCGCTCGGGACGGCATTTCGGTTCGCGGCTGCGCTTTGATGCGGACGGGAAACTATTCGTCACCATCGGAGACCGCGGCCACCGGCCCAATGCGCAGGATCTGGGCACCCACGCCGGTGCAATCCTCAGGCTCAATCCTGACGGTACGGCCCCGGCCGACAATCCTTTCGTCGATCGCGGGGGGGCGCTTCCCGAAATATGGTCCTATGGCCACCGCAACCCGCAGGGCCTTGCCTTCGATCCCAAGACCGGCAGACTTTGGTCGCAGGAACATGGGCCGCGGGGCGGTGACGAGGTCAACCTGGTGGAGCGCGGGCGGAACTACGGATGGCCGACGATCACCTATGGCCGAAACTATAGCGGCACCAGCATCACCGACGAGACCGCACGTGCCGGCATGGAACAGCCCGCCACCTACTGGGTGCCGTCGATCGCCCCCTCGGGGCTGACGGTCTATCGTGGCGACATGTTTCCCCGATGGAACGGAAACCTGTTCGTCGGTGCGCTGCGCGCCCGACTGCTTGTCCGACTGGAGCTTGACGGGGAACAGGTGATTCATGAGGAGCGTCTCCTGACGGATTTCGGTAACCGGATTCGCGATGTCCGCACCGGTCCCGACGGCTTGATCTACCTGCTTCTGGACGAGAATGGCGCCGCCGTCTGGCGTCTGGAACCAGGCTAGGGGCTATCCGTTTCGGTCGAAGCGTTGTTGCGCTGGTTGCTTCTACATGCTCCCATGCGCCGGTTATTCCGGACTGTTCGGGTTGCCGACATGGGTCCCGGTATTGCGCTCGCTTTCTCCAGTTGGTGGTGGACCCTGCAAAGTCCAATACATATAATCCGTTTCCTCGCTGTATCCCCATGCCGGAATAGCTCAGTCGGTAGAGCAACTGATTCGTAATCAGTAGGTCGGAGGTTCGATTCCTCTTTCCGGCACCATCTATATTTCTGTTTATAAATAAGGCTCTTCCCCTGTTTGAGTGGGTAGGATTTCCTGCTATACAGAGGGTTTCCCCTGGAACCGGTCATTCATGACCCGCTTTTCACCCTGGATCCGTGATGCCGCGCGACAAACTTGCTTTGTCGCGCGGCATCGCGGACAGCAAGCGCCAGCGCGCCAGTGCCGGGGATTCCACCGACCTGAAAGACGAGCACCATGATCAAAAGGAGCAATGCAACCGCCTGTTCGGCATCGAGTTTCCCTGGGCGGTCACGGACGTGGAGATCCGCCACGAGGAGCAGACCGTCAAGGTCCATGTCTCCCACGACCCCGGCCATGAACTGACCTGCCCGCAGTGCGGTGCGGCCTGCAGGGGCTATGACCGCCGCCCGCGGGAGTGGCGTCACCTGGATACCTGCCAGTACCGGACGATCCTGGCGGCGGACGTCCCCTGGGTGGAGTGCCCGGGGCATGGGATGGTGACGGTGCCGGTGCCCTGGGCGGAGCCCCTGCCGCGGTTCACGATGTTGTTCGAGTCGGTGGTGATCGAGTGGCTGAAGGAGGCGAGCACCTCGGCGGTGGCCCGGGGCCTGGCGCGCCGTCAGGAGCGGGTGTGCGCCCATATCGGCGTGGACGAGACCTCGTTCCGCAAGCACCACGACTACGTACGGTGGTGTCGGACCAGAGGGAAGGGCAGGTGCTGTACGTGGGAGAGGACCGCAGGCAGGCAGGAGACCCTGGAGGGGTGGTACCGGAGCCTGACGCCGGCGCAGCTCGCCGGCCTCGAGAGCGTGAGCATGGACATGTGGCCGGCCTATATCCACGCGAACCTGGAGCAGGTGCCCGAGGGGGAGGAGAAGGTCGCCTTCGACAAGCTCCATTTGGCGAAGCACCTGGGGGACGCGGTGGACAAGGTCCGGCGCCAGGAGCACCGGGCCCTGATGCGGGAGGGCTGCGAGGACCTCAAGGGGAGCCAGTACGACTGGCTGACGAACCCGGCCAACATGAGCCGCCGACGGAAGTCACGGTTCCAGGCGCTGCGTGACAGCACGCTCAAGACGGCCCGGGCCTGGGCGATCAAGAAGCTGGCCATGTCGCTGTGGCATTACTCCAGCAGGACCTGGGCCGAGAAGGGCTGGAAGCGGTGGTTGTCCTGGGCGGTGCACTGCCGCCTGGAGCCGGTCAAGCAGGCTGCCAGGACGATCCGGAACCTTCTGTGGGGCATCCTTAATGCCGTTGGTGACCTTCAGCACCACAAAAACCCGAAATACAGAGAGTTCTATCGACTCCTAGATGGGATTATCACCCCGACGTATATGATGTTGCACAGTCCCTCCAGCTCCTGTCGGCGTCGGCAAGGCCGAGTCCCCGGATTCGGTGTCTTGGTACGGGACGAATACTCCGGTATCGGCCTTGCGGCTCTCTGAAAGCGGGCGGAACTCTGGCTCTACGGAAGGGTGGTCAGTGATTCGGGCGGTGTGTAGTATTCGGGCCTGTTCCCTTGTGCTTGAGGAAGAAACATGCAATCGAAGTCCCTCGCGAGATTGATATTTTTTTACGCCAGTCGTTGTAGTGTCTTGGTTTCTGGCGGCAATTCAGGCGGCTGTCGCCGAAGAGGGCGGCAGCTTCACCATCCTGTATAGCTATGAGCGCGACTACACCGTCATCGAACATGCCGGCGGCCAGGTCACCGGGGGGCGCTTACGGCACCAGTACCGTGCTGCAAAGCAGCGGTGCGCCTTTCGTGGAGGGTTCCGTTTCGGCCGCGGCCTGCATTGTCCATGCTTGCAAGACGGAAGCTGGCATCGATCTCGAGGCGCCCTGCACGACCACCAACGCTGACGGCGACAGTTTGTTCTTGGTGTCGCGGCGGAAAGCCGGAGACATACAGGATGGCGGAGGGGGTGCGGGTCACCCCGAGATCATCGGAGGCACCGGCAAGTACGTCGGCATCAGTGGCAGTTGTACCTACGACTCGAAGTATCTGCCCAACAACCACAGCATCACGATTCGCAAGTGCGACTGGGAGAGATAGCGAAAACGCCCAATGGGACAGACAGTCGACAAAGGAAGATTGATACCACAGGAACTTCCCTGCAGCCGGTAACGGATCGATTGAGGCTTATCGGAGATCCATTTCCTCTTTCTCAAACTACATCAATTCCTTTGGTTGAGCTGATCAGGCCTTGGTTTCCAATCCGGGCATGGGCTTCAGATCCCACGACCGTCTGTTTCCCAGCCAGGCCGTGATGCCATCCGGGGGGTTCCGAAACCTGATCGCCCAGCCTTGTAAACAGGATCATTCATCTGGCTTCATTCCAAATTCCGTCTTTCTACAGGGCACAGGCCATGAGGCGTTCCGTTTCGGCGGGAGCGGAGCACCATGACTGATCGGCCGCTCAACGTCGTTTGGATGGTCGCCGATCACCAGGCACATGCCCATCATTGGCCAACCGTGTGGCGCACTGCCCTCAAGCGGCGGCTCGCGCGCGAGGGATGCAACTTCACGCGAGCCCGAACGGTTCTGCCCGTGTGCAGTCCGGCGCGTGCCTCCATGCTCACCGGGCTGTATCCTCATGCGCACGGTGTCACCGAGAACGACGGCCGATTCGGTGGCCGGGCCGGTCTGGATCCCGGCGACCGGCTGGTGCACCAGCCGTTGCGTGAGGCCGGATACCGCTGCGGCTGGTTCGGGAAGTGGCATGTCGACAATCACCGATCCGCCTCCGACTATGGCTTCGAGGGGTTCTCGCTGCCGGGCTACGGCTATCCCTACGCGACACCTGAATACCGGCGCTACCTTGAGGACGCGGGACTACCGCCGCCAGTCGCGGAAATCGAGATGACCGGAGAGTCAGGTCTCGCGGTGGGGACGCAGATCGACCTCGTGGACGCGGACGAATGGTTCGACTACGAATCAGGCGTCGCGCGCCTCGACGGTCCGGCCGAGGCGCACGAGGCATTTTTCCTGTCTCGCCTGGTGGAACGCTGGCTCGACTCGCTTGGACGGGATCCCTTTTTCGTGAGGATCGACCCTTGGGGGCCACACCCGCCCTACCTGCTGGCGGCCCCTTGGCGCGGCATGTTCGAACCGAGCGCCGTCGAGCCGTCGCACAATCTCCTGTTCGACCTCGCAGGCCGACCGTCCCACCACCACCGGTACCGTGACTACTGGCGCACCACGCTGGGCCTCGATGCCCAGGAATGGCGACGGATGGTCGCACGGGCGCTCGAGCACGTCGCGCTCGTCGAGGCCGCTCTACTCGGAGTCGTCGAAGCCGTCGATCGCATCGGGCTGGCGGATTCCACGCTGGTCGTGTTCACCGCCGACCACGGCGATGCAGTGGGCTCGAACGGTGGCGTAAGCAACAAGGGAGGCATGATGGTGGAGGAGACCATGCGGATTCCGCTGCTGATGCGCGGCCCGGGAGTCCCGCCCGGCACGACCTGCGATCGGCTGGTCTCGAACCTGGACCTCCCGACCACCATCCTTCGGATGTGCGGTATCGATGAAGGGGTTCGCATGCACGGGCGGAACCTCGCAGAGCTGGTGGGCGAGCCCCGGGCACTGTGGCGAACGGGTTTCATGGCCCAGCACTACGGGCTGCACGAACCGGCGCCGCAGCGCTGTTGGTACGCGGACGGCTGGAAGCTGGTGGTTCAGGAGGACGGATTCACCGAGCTCTACGATCTGGATGCGGATCCGCACGAGATGCGCAATCTCGCGGATGACCCGGAGCATCGCGTCCGGCTCGAGAGTCTGCAGGCCGGACTGCGCGACGCCATGAGCGAAACCGGCGATCTCGACCCACGACTGTCGGCGGCGCTTGCCACATAGAATTCGAGGATGCCGGCGAGGCCTTTCGGCAAGCGCAGGTCATCGACCCCGACTTCTGGCTGGTCTGGTGGGGCGAAGCGCTGTGGTGGTCCCGGCGCCTGCGGGCCCTTCACGATCATCCTCCTCAAACAGCAGCGGTGCGTACCGCCGACGCATGTGCCACCCCGGTTATATGTCAGCATGCACAGGATCAGGTGGCCGCGCACATCATCCTTGGTGTAGACACAGACTGGCCGCACTCGCAGGTCGGACTTGGTGGGCTATGCAAGAAAAACGGGTTTTGCTTTGTGTGACACAAAGCCCCAGGCCAATAAATCAGTAGATTTCTTCGACTTGCTGAAAATACTCCGGCAGTCGCCGGGCGGCGGCTGCAGCGTTGGCGGTTTCAGGGCGGAACCGGTCAAGGAAGGCCGTAAGATTGCTGCTATGGACTATGAGCTATATGCCTATAGTGATTTTATCGCCGGGGTGAAGGGATTTGACCATTTTTCGAACCGGCTAGAGCCTCAAAAAGAACAGTAAAACAGGGGCTTAAGAGGATGTTTTGTGATAAAATCGTTGTCACTGGTGACAGCAATGAAAAAAGAGAAAATCAGCCAAGAACGCCGTGATTACGCCATGCGTACCGCACTGGCTACTGTCCGTCTGGAAGGTCTGGAGCCCAGCCAGGATGCCAAGAACCTTGCGGCTAAAGTCGCCAAGGGCGAGATGACCAGTGCCGACGCCGTAGAGGCAATGAAACGGAATTATGCCGTATCAGCGTGATCCGGACGCCGGGCCGTATGATGCGGAATCTGATCCCTATATTGATCCCAATGGTGTTCTGAAAAACATCCTTGGCATCAGAAACACACCCGATCTTAACAAGGCCGAAGCCAACCTGTCCTACCTGCGGGCTCAGGAGCTCGAAACCTCTCCCTTGCCAGGAAATTTCGACCTGGACCACCTGCGGAAAATCCATAAGCACCTGTTTGGTGATGTTTATCCCTGGGCCGGCGAGATTCGCCAGATCGATATTGGCAGGGGCAATGACCTCTTTGCCCATCACGTCCATATCGAGAAGGAAGCCGGCAAACTGTTCAGGCAGCTGGCCGATGAAAATCACCTGAAGGGGATGAATGCAGAGAAATTCAGCGAACGCGCCGGTCACTATCTTGGCGAGATCAACGCCTTGCACCCTTTCCGGGAAGGAAACGGCCGTTCTCAGCGGGCCTTCATTGGCCAGGTCGCCCGTGAGGCTGGTTATGAGATCGAGTGGAGTAGAATCAGCCGCGAGGATAAGACCAGGGGCTCGATTGAGTCATTCTATGGCGACAGCGGCAATCTGGCCAAATTGATCCGGGACAATCTGACTTCCGAAAAGGAAGATCCCTCAAAAAAACCATAGAGAACGCACCGACGAAGAACTGGAGAAGCTGCGCCGCACTGCCCGGAAGGCAAGGGCAAGACGATGCAGTACCGCACGGGCTACATCAACTCGGAAACGACGATCCGCACCGCCGCTCCCGGCTTTCCCCACCTCATCCCGCCCACGGTCGTGGCGGATGACGGCTATTACCTTGAAGTGGGCATACGGACCCTGCCCTGGCCCGGTTGGAAACTCGACGGCTTCGTGGCCAAATTCTCGGTGGGCGAATTCGATTCATCCATGCTGTTCATCACGCTGGAACGCCGGGTCACCGAAAACCTGGGCATCAACCTCAGTTTGAAGAACGTGGAGAGGGACAACACCAGCGAGGACTGGATACTTGCCCTGCGGTATCACTTGTGACCTGGACCGAGAGATGAAGCTTCATGCCCCGGCTTCAGCGGGGCTGTAGACGGAAGCATCCGGAAACTCTCTATCCGGCCAGGGCAGGGCGGCCGTTCGCCGGACGTGCCGCCGTGGTGCCGGATCGCATACTGTCGGGGAGACCGATTCGGGACTTCATCAAGTGTGAAGAACCCACACCGGTCCTCTCTCAGAACCGCATGTTGAATGCCAGGAAGAAGGTGCGGCCCCAGCCGGCCGCGGTGGGACCGTCCGTACTGTTGGGATTGGCGGTGTCCACCGTGAGACTGGCATCGGTGAGGTTGAATACGCCGATCGCAACCCGCGCGCCTTCCAGCCCCAGGGGTTTCTTCCAGTCCAGCGCAACGTCGTGGCCGGTCCAGGATTCGAACACTCCCGTGCCCCGCAGGTTGTTGAATCCGGCCCGGTAGTTCACGGTCCAGATGGCGTGCACGTTGCCGCGCCGGGCCGCGAATCTGACGCGGGCCATATTCCTGGAGATGGGATATTGTACCCTGTAGTCGGCGATACGCAGGTCTGTATCGGTCACATGCCGCCATGCGCCACTTATGCTGGCATCGCCCCAGGCCGTCTCAAAGCCCCGGCCGAAGCGAGTGGTAATGCCCGAAAGCCCGTCCTCAACGATGTTTGCATAGCTGTCGTAAATCGTGATGTCGCCACCCGTACGCTCAATGCAGTTAACCGTATCGCCGTCCGCGCACTCGCTGAAGTTCTCCATGGCCCAGTCGGCGGTGTTCTGCCCCACCAGGCCGGAGCGCGACAGTCGATACCATTCCACACTGAGGTATCTGGACGAATCGCGGAATTCAGCGCCGACGGCGAACCGATCGGTGTCCGAGGGATCGAGATCCGGGTTGCCCGCGGTGTAGCGCGTCACCTGTCGGGGATTGGGTTCCGTGCAGGGTTGGGGCGGACTGCCGGGATCGCACTCGATGTAGGGATGGTCCTGGTCTTCGGTGCTGTGCAGGCTCGACATGGAAGGAGGCCTCTGCCCCGTGCTCCAGGAACTCCGCAGCGTGACGGAGTCGGACGGCCGGTACTCGGTCGCCAGGCTCCAGGCGCCCAGCCCGCCCACGTCGTCGTACTCGTCGCCGCGGCCCGCGAGCCGGATATCCAGGGTTTCGTTCAGCGGGAGCGCCAGCTCCGCGAACGCCCCCACGGTCTCTCTCTCGCCGGCATAGCTGACCCCGCCGGCGCCGAGCACCTGCGTCACAGGATGGGTCATGCCGTCCTGGTCACGAAAGCGCAGGAGCAAATGCGATTTCGCTCTTCCTGCGTCGAGGCCCGCGGTCCATGCCGCATCGCGGCCGCCGATTGTGAAAGCGTTCCCCTCCAGCGCCAGACGGGCTCCCAGGGAGTCGTCGCCGAAATCGATCTCCTCCCGCAGGCTGGTGTTTCTTATGGCCTGAAGATGCTCCGGGGCGGTCGAAAACGGGTCCACCAGGTCGTAATGGCCCGCCGCAATTTCCTCCCGTATCCTGCCGGCATGCACGAAGGTGTCGCCGGACAGGGAACCGTCGAGCCGGTAGACGTCGATGCGGGCATCGTAGCCGAGACCCTCCTCCAGTTGCCCCACGACCCCTACGGAAACATCGTATTCATCGTACTCCGTCAGCCAGTCGCGGTTCCCATGGCCGACAAAGCGGTGTCCGATGGCGAAGAGGTCGTTGGCGTCCGCGATCATGGAGCCGGCCGCCTCGTTGATCGCGCTTATCACTTCCGGGCTGGGGGTGAAGCTGAATACGTCGACCGATGGTGCGTAGCGGAAGGCCGTCTCACCCTGCCCGAGGTTCGCGTCGATGTGGAGTTCCGCCCCTTCGCCGAGCGGATGGTCCAGGTTCAGGATCGCGGTCCGCTGCTCAAGGCGGTCGGTGTTCCACATGATATCGCCGTAGCGGAAGCCGCAGCCCTCATCGCCATTGCGGATGCCGGGCGGATTCGTGAGCGGGCCGGTATAGCCCTTCGCCGGGTCGCACTCGCCCAGCGCGACCGATCTTTCGCCCGTTACCTCATCGTCCTCGTCCCGCTGGACCACCCAAGCGGTGTTGCCGCTGATGCTGACATTCTTCGTCTCGTTGAATGCGCCGCCCGGCCGCCAGGCAGAGCGGCTGAACTCCCGGCTCCGCGAGGGGATTTCCTCGCGCTCGAGGACATCCACTCCGATGGTCATGCGCCCCTGGCCGACGTCTCCGCCCCAGAAGGCGCTGCCCTGCCGGCCGTCACCGCCGTCGCGGCTCGGCAATCGGGTGAGCACCCGCGTCTCGAAGCCGTCCAGGTCCTTCCGCAAGACGACATTGATTGCGCCGCGTACCGCCCCCCCTCCCAGCGTACCCAGGCTGTCGCCGCTCAGCAGCTCGATACGTTCGATGGCCGAGAGCGGCAGGGTGTCCAGGTCATGGGCGGTCGAGGCATAGGGACGGCCGTTGACCAGCACCGGCAGCGGTTGCCCCCCGGTGAAAAAGTAGCGGACGATCCCGGTGTCCAGCAGCTCCTCGAGAGTCTGGGCGCCGGACCACTCCAGAAAGTCCCGGTCCCGGTCCGCGATGACGCGCGGCTTCGGTGCGAGCGGGCCGGCTTGAGCCGGAAGCCATCCCAAACCGGCGATAAGGGAAAGCGATACCAGGGAGGACAGGAAGGTTTTCATGCAGAACTCCACTCCAGATCGTTTCGAGATAACCGGATGTTACGCTGTCTCACAGATTCAAAAAAGGGCGCAGGACGGGTTCGTTCAGCAAGGTCCCTTTCGATGGATGTACCACATTGCGGCGGGACACCGGGACCCGGATGCCGAATACGGACCTGCCAATCCTTGCCGGAGGGCGGCAGTGCAGCTACAGCTCTTCCCCCGCCCGGGTTTCGGCCCATCTCAGGCGCAGGTTGGCCCCGATCCGTGCCAACGGCTCCGGGGGCAGGCGCCGGGGGGCATTCGAGGCGAGCATCCGATCAAGGGCCGGCGACGGATGGCCCGTTGCCAGGTCGGCGGCAAGCATTCCGGCAAGGGTTCCCTTTGTGGTGCCAAGCCCGTTCTGGCAGCATGCCGAGAAGAGACCCCGATCCAACTCACGAACGACCTGGACGTTGTTGCGGCTGAGACAGAGGCGTCCCCCCCATCGATACTCCATCTGAACCCCGTCCAGCATCGGGAAGCGTGCCCGGAATGCCCGGTCATGGTCCCTGGCAACCCGCGCAATGCGCGCTTTGTCCACCTCCATGGACGGGTCGAAGGTGAACCGGTTGCGCACTACGATGCGATCCCCCCCGGTTCCCGATATCCGCCGGACCGTCGTGCCCATCGGATCTGCCGGCGTGACACCCCAGGCGGCCTGGCCGCCAAGCCGGCGCACTTCGTCCGGTGCAAGGGCGCGGGTCATGGAGGCATAGGTAAAGATGTGCATGAGCCTGCCGACGGCAAAACCGAAGCTGTTGAGGTGGCCGTTCACGGCAAGAATCACGCGCGGTGCCGTCAGCCTGCCTGCTGGGGTCGTGGCCACCCAGTCTCCCCGGCGCTCCAGGCGTGTCACCGGGCTTTGTTCGTGGAGTCCGACCCCTTTGGAACACAGGCCCCTGGCAATGCCCCGAACGAATCGGGCAGGCTGGATCATGGCCGTTCCCGGGGTGCGGAGGCCGCCCCGGTAGTAGTCGATGCCGGTGAGTTCCCGCATCTGGGCGGCATCGAGCATTTCGTAGCTCTCCCCCATGGGTGCCAGGTGTGCGGCATAGTCCCGGTTAAGCCGGTCACCCTTTTCCGTGGCCGAGGCGTTGATCTTGCCGGAAACCGTAAAAGCCTCGTCGGGCAGGCTGAACTCCTCCGCCATTTCGCGCGCGAAGTCGATGGCGATGCGGTTATCCCCGGTTTGTGCGATATCCGAATCGAGGGACCCACCGTAATCGCCGGATGCCAGGTCGTGGGGCAGGTCGATCATGAAGCCGGAGTTTCGCCCCGCCGGGCCATCGGCCACCCGCGTCGCGTCGAGCACGGTGATACGCTCGCCAGGACAAACCTGGGAGAGTCGCTGGGCTGCCGCGAGCCCGGCGAAGCCGGCGCCGATCACCAGCCAGTCGGTAGTCTGTGCGCCTTCCAGCGGCGTGGCCGGTTCCGGTTCCGGCAGCAGGCGGTTCCACCCGGCGGGTCCCGGGTCCCTGGGCAGGCGCCTTACATTGATACCGGCCATGCGGACCATGGCTTCAATGGGTCTGGTTCAGGGCATCGGCCGCGGGAACTTCTCGTTCCCGCCTGGCGATGAAGTCCCTCAGTGCCTCGTCCACGCCGTCGTCCAGCCCGGGCTCCTCGTAGCCGGCGAGCAGTTCCCGGGCATGGCGAAGGGCACGTTCGGTGGTGGCGACGGAGCCCTCGGCCTGCCACTGCTCGATGGAGTTGTTGTCGAAGAGTTCCGGCATGAAGAAGGCGCGCTGGAAATTCTCCAGCGTGTGGGCATGCCCCAGGTAGTGCCCCCCGGGGCCGATGTCGGCAATCGCAGCGAGCCCTTCGCCGAAATCGTCCCAGCGGATGCCTTCGGCCATGCGGTAGGCCATTGCGCATTGCTCGGCGTCAACGACAAACTTGGCCATCGAGCAGTGCATGCCGGCCTCGTTCCAGCCGGCAGAATGCCAGATGTAGTTCGCCCCGGCGAAGAGGGTGGCCTGCAGCGTGGTGGCGCTCTCGTAGCCTGCCTGCGCGTCCAGGAGCTTGGCGCCGCCGAGGGCCCCGGATGTGCGCCAGGGCACACCGTAGAACCGGGCCATCTGGCCGATCATGAAGTTCATCAGGCTGATTTCGGGGGTGCCGGCCATCGGCGCTCCCGACTTCATCGACACGGTCGACAGGTAATGGCCGTAGATTGCGGGACATCCGCGCCGCACCACCTGGGTATAGGCCAGCGCCGAGAGGGCCTCGGCATTGAGCTGCGCGACGGCCGGTGCCACCGAGGCCGGCGTATTGGCGCCGCCGAGGACGAATGGTGAACAAAGAACGGGCTGGTTGCGGCGGCAGAAGGCCCGCATCGCGCCGAGCATGATCTCGTCCCATACGAGCGGCGAGTTGCCGTTGCAGTTACCGGTCACGACCGGATGCGTCTCCATGAACTCGGCCCCGAACAGTAGCGCGCACATCTCTATCACGTCCTCGGCGTTTTTCGGGCTTGTCGTCATGCCCATGAACGTCTTGTCGGAGTGCTTCATCGAGGAATAGGTGATGCGCAGGTGGCGGTGGCTGATCGGATGGTCACAGGGCTCGACGATGTGATGGGCGCTGGAATGGAGCGCCGGCAGCATGTGCGACAGCCTGTGGAAATCGGCGAGGTCATCAAGGGTCGGGTTGCGGCGGACATCCTCCAGATCCCGCAAGTAGGGTGCACCCGTCATCGGCACGAACATCGAGTGGTCCCTGCCGAAGGGCAGGTTGTTCGCGGGATTCCGTGCGTGGTAGGTAAAACTTTCGGGGATGCCGGCGACCAGTTCGCGCACGAGACCCCGGTCGAGGAAAACGGTCTCGTCCACCACCTTCGCCCCGGCGCCGCGCCAGTCCTCCAGCGCGACAGGGTCGCGGAAGACGACCCCGATATTTTCCAGGAGTTCCATCGAGGCGGCATCGATCCGCAGGATTTCCTCCTCGTCCATCGGTTCCACCAGCGGAAGGCGGCGCTCCAGCGCGGGCAGCATCGTGGCGTCACGGACCTGGCGGACGGCCTTGCGGGCGTCGCGCCCACGGCGGGCGGTTTTCTCGAGCGTGGTCACCCGACGGTATCCCCGTCCCTGGGGTCGGTCAGGTCGATCCAGATCGTCTTGAACTCGGTGTACTGGTCATGGGCATGGACACCGTTGTCCCGTCCGCCGAACCCCGACTGCCCGTAGCCGCCGAAGGGCGTGGAGATGTCTCCCTCCCCGTAACAGTTCACGGTGACCGTGCCGGCGCGGATTTCCCGTGCGGTCCGGACCGCCGTGCGCGCATTGGCGGTGAAGATACTGGCCGTGAGTCCGTAGGCGGTGTCGTTGGCGACTTCAATGGCTTCCTCCGTCGACGCGACCCCGATCACCCCCAGGATCGGCCCGAACACTTCTTCCCGTGCAAGCGGATCGTCCTTTTCGACGTCATAAACCCTTGGCGTGATGAAAAGACCCTCCGGGGCGTCGCCGTCGCGCAGGTAGCCGGCCACCTTGGCGCAATGCGTCTCGTCGATCAGGGCGCCGAGGTGGTTGGCCGGGTCGAGCGGGTCGCCCGTCTTCCAGTCACGCAGGCGGGCCTCGATCCGTTCCATCAGGGGTGCCTTGACCGCATTGTGGACGATGAGTCTTGAGGCTGCGGAGCAGTTCTCTCCCATGTTCCAGAACGCGGCATTGACGACGTGGGACGCAACGTGGTCGAGGTTCTCGGCGTCCTCAAGGACGATCGCAGGATTCTTGCCGCCGCATTCGAGGACAACCTTCTTCAGGTTGGTGTCCGCGGCGTATTGGAGGAAGCGGCGCCCGGTCTCCGTCGAACCGGTGAACGTAACCATGTCCACGTCCATGTGCCGGCCCAGGGGTTCCCCGGTGGTGGGGCCGTCGCCCGGGAGCACCTGCAGTACCCCGCGGGGCACCCCGGCCGTGTGCGCCAGTTCGGCGACGCGGAGGGCGGTAAGCGGAGTCTGCTCCGCGGGCTTGACGATCACGGAGCAGCCTGCGGCCAACGCCGGGCCGATCTTCCAGGCGAGCATGAGGAGGGGGAAGTTCCAGGGAAGGACGGCGGCGACGACACCCACCGGCTCGCGTACGATGATCGAGACCGCGTCATCTCCCGCTGGTCCGGCCTGTTCGTAGATCTTGTCGACGGCCTCGGCATGCCACTTGATCGTGTGAATCGTCTCGGGGATGTCGATGGTCTCGCAATCCCGGATCGGTTTTCCGGAATCGAGACTTTCCATCACCGCAAGTTCACGCCGGTTGCGGGTGATGTACTTGCACAGCCGGATGAGGATGTCCTTGCGCTGCGACGGGTGCAGGCGTGACCAGTGCCCCTGTTCGAACGCCTCGCGTGCCTTCCGGACGGCGCGGTCGACGTCTTCAGGGCCCGCGGATGCGACGGTGGCGAGTCTGTCGCCGGTGGCGGGGTTCACGGTCGGCATGGCGGGGCCGGTGCCTGCCTGATACCTGCCATCGATGAACGGTGCGGAGGGCAGGTCAAGTTCGGCGGCGATGGCGGCGTACTCCGCCCGGGTCAGCAGTTCCTTCATTTCGAGCCCCTCTCAATGGCTTCTATCGTCTTGTTCATGGTGCGGATGACCTCCTCCAGTTCTCGCTTGTCGTCCTTGTTGAGCGGTTGGAGCGGGCGGCGGGGCGGGCCGGCATCGATCCCGCGCATCGTCAGTCCATGTTTGATGCACTGGACAAACTTGCCCCCCTGCTCGAGTACGCGCATCAGCGGCAGCATGGCCGACATGATGGCCCGGCCCTTGGTGAAATCGCCCTCCCGGACACAGGCGCGATGCAGCGCGATGTGAGCCTCGGGGGCGAAGTTGGAGCCGGCGCAGACCCAGCTGCGTGCGCCCCAGGCGAAGAATTCGAGCGCCTGGTCATCCATCCCGCAGGACAGCGCGATATGGGGGTAGTCACGTGCCAGCATGTGCAGGCGGTTCGGATCTCCCGAGCTTTCCTTGATTGCACAGAAATTGGGCGAACGGCCGAGCCGGTCGAGGCATTCCTCGTCCATGTTCACGCTCATGCGGCCCGGATAGTTGTAGAGGATGACCGGCAGGTTTGCCGCCCGGTCGATCGCCAGTGCGTGAAGCGCAATCTCGCGGCCGGTGGGGCAGGCATAGGGCGGTGTAGCCACAAGGAGCGCGTCCGCCCCGGCATTTTTCGCTGCCTCGGCATAGAGAATGCTGTCCTCGGTGCGCATCGCGCCCGTACCGACGATCAGTGGCAGGCGGTCACCCACCAGCGTCCTGACGCGCCCCATCAGTTCGATCCGCTCCTCGGGACCCTGGGCGTAGTACTCGCCCGTAGTGCCCGCGACGATGATGCCGTGGACTCCCGCGCTGATCAGGTGCTCGACGGTCTCGGCGAGCGCCGCCCCGTTCAGGGTGAAATCGTCGCGGTACGGAGTGACCAGGGGCGTGTAGATGCCGTCAAATTGCATGGCGGTGGTCCTTCAGGGAAACCACGTCTACCGGGAGCGGATCCGGCCGCACGAAACGCTCGATGCGGTCTCGGGACAGGTCCCAGTGCTGCAGCGTGAGGTCGATGGCGAGGCCTGCCTCCTGTGCCTCGATGGCCAGGATCATGGCATCGTGCTGCTCGGCGGCTTTCAGGATCAGGACCTTTTCGGCAGGTGCGGCGGGACGGTAAAAGGTCTGGCCCAGCCGGGTGTGATCGATCAGCAGGCGGTCGAGGCAGGCCATCAGGTAGGGATTGTGGGCCATCTGGCCGATGATCTCGTGGAACCGGTGGTTGCACAGCACCGCGGCCGTGGGATCCGTGCTGCGGATGGCCCGGATGAAATCCTTTTGCGTGGCCTTCAGCTCCCGGATCTGCCCGGACTTCCGGTTCTCCGCCGCGAGTCGCGCGATGTTGGCGTAGACCATGGGCGCCGTCTGGAAGAAGGTCCGCATGGTGGCAATGTCCATCGAGGCGACCTTGGCTCCGCGGTTGGCCTGGAGCTGGACATAGCCTTCTCCCGAGAGCCGCTGCAGCACCTCCCGAAGGGGCGTGCGGGAGATGCCATAGGCGTCGGAAAGGGACACCTCGTCGAGGTGTGTTCCCGGCCCGAGTTCGAGGGCGAGAATTCTTCGCTTCAGGTCCCGGAAGCAGTGGTCGTTCGAAACTTTGGGCATTATTCGTCTCCGCGTGTTCATTGCAGTATTTTCATCCGCACGAGGCCCGGCCCGGTCATGCCCCGTAATGGTCCGGCCGCCATGGCGACAATGCCCTTGGTCGTCGACAAGGGGCGCTTTCAGTCGATGCTGCCCTGCGGCCGCAGGGCAGCATCCGACTAGGAGACATAATGTATACTTCTTGTATAATTTGTCAACTCCAATCGCCCGGTTCGTGGCAGCGGAAAGAACCAAACAACACGGCACTGGTTCACGAAACCGTCCTCCGTCCTCCTTCTCATCTCCATCCCGGCCGGCACGATTTCCGAATGTCCGTGTGCTATCCTTTTTGCATGAGAACAATCCGGACAGACGAGGCCATGCCGGCCCCGCCTCACTTCCCGTCGCGCCAGTACGTCAGGGGCGACTCCTTGGCGCCGGACCTCGGTGATCACGGTATGCCGACCCATCCCAGCATGATTTTTCCGAACTGTCCCGATTGAAATGAGCATGCAGGGAGGCGAACGCCTGGACTCCGGCCTGTTGACGGAAAAGACGCTTCGGGACCTTCCGTGTCCCCGGGGGCTCCCGCTGATCGGCAACCTGCACCAGGTCCGCTTTGACCGTTTGCATCTGCAGCTGGAGGCGTGGGCGGAACGGTACGGGGACATGTTCGTTGTCCGCTACGGGCCGATCCGGGGTCTGGTGATCTCGGATCGCGAGGCCGTCCAGCGCATGCTGATCGACCGTCCCGACAGTTTCCGGCGCCCTTCCATGATTGAATTGACGGCCTCCGACATGCGCCTGAAGGGGGTATTCGCGGCGGAGGGAGAGGACTGGCGCCGCCAGCGCCGTATTGTTGCAGGTGCCCTTGGCCGCACCAGGCTGAAAACTCTTTTCCCGCAGATGCAGGTGATGGTCGGGCGGCTCAAGCGGCGTTGGGAATCGGCCGCGGACAGGCAGGAGCCCGTGGACCTGTGCCGCGACCTGATGCGCTTCACCGTCGACGTCACCATGCAGGTTGCCGTCGGCATCGATGCAAATACCCTGGAAACCGAGGGTCCGGTGATCCAGCGGCACCTGGACAAGGTCTTTCCCGTGCTCAACCGGCGGGTCAATTCCATCTTCCCCTACTGGCGCATCTTTCGCCTGCCGTCGGACCGTGTAATGGACCGCGCACTGGTTGCGCTGGAGCAGGAGGTTGGCGACATGGTCCAGGCTACCCGGGAGCGGATGGCGGCGGACCCGGATCGGATGCAGGCACCGACGAATTTCCTCGAATCCATCCTGGCCGCGCTCGCAGAGGAGGGATCCGGGTTTTCGGATGAGGAGGTGTTCGCCAATGCGGGCACACTGCTTCTTGCGGGCGAGGACACGACGGCGAACAGCATCGCCTGGGCCGTGCACTATCTGACCGGGTACCCGGAGCATTTCCGCCGGGCCAGGGATGAGGTCGATGCCCTGGTCGCACCCGGCCGGATCATCGAAGACCCGGAACAGGCGGGCAGGCTCCCCTTTGTCGATGCGTTCTGCAACGAGGTGATGCGCCTGAAACCCGTCGCGCCGCTCCAGATTCTCGAGACGGTCACGGAGATGAACATACTCGGCTGCCGGGTACCGAAAGGGACGCCGGTCACCATCCTTGCCCGCCGCATGGCGACCCGCAACGAGAATTTCGGCGACGGCAGTGATTTCGATCCCGACCGCTGGCTCGTGCCGCCTGGGGAAAGGCACCGGCCCCATGAACGCCAGGCCTTCATTCCCTTCGGAGCCGGCCCGCGCATATGCCCCGGGCGGAGCCTGGCGCTGCTCGAAATCCGCATGATCCTGGCGATGCTGTGCCACAATTTCGACTTGGAGGCGGCAGTGGCCCCGGACGAAGTCGGGGAGCGCATGGCCTTCACGATGTGCCCGGTCAACCTGTCCGTGATCCTGAAAAGAAGGACAGGCGCCTGATCCACCCAAGGGCCGGGCAGGCCCGGGACAACTACCCCTGTCCGTCTGCGGGCAGTGTCACCGTCGCGAGCAATCCTCCCGCCTGTCGATTCTCCAGCCGAATGTCGCCGCCGTGGCCCCGGACGATGCTGCGCGCGATGGCAAGGCCAAGCCCCGTGCCCCCGGTCTCCGGGCTTCTCGATGCCTCGAGCCGGACGAAAGGCTCGAACACCCGCTCGAGTTCCGCTTCCGGTACGCCCGGTCCCTCGTCCTCGACGACGATGCGAACCTGGGAGTCGCCCGGCACGATCCGGACCGTCGCCCGGTCCCCGTACCTGCAGGCGTTCTCCATCAGGTTACGGAGTGCGCGGCGAAGCCCCACCGTCCGGCAGGACACCAGGATCCGGTCACTGTCTGCCACCGCGATTTCATGCCCGAGATCCGCGAGGTCCGTGGCCACGCTGTCGACCAGCGCATGAAGGTCCACCGTGCGGGTGCCTTCCCGCTGCATGTCCTCTCGGATGAATGCGAGCGTGTCCTCCGTCATCCGCTGCATCTCGTCCAGGGCGGCAATGATCTTCGACCGGGTCTCCTCGTTATCGATCATCTCCGCGTGCAGGCGCAGGCTCGTGATCGGGGTTCTGAGGTCGTGGGAAACCGCCGCGAGCATCGCGGTACGGTCGCGCACGAAGCGGTCGAGCCGTTCGCGCATGACATTGAAGGCGCGCACCGTGTCCCGGGTTTCCAGGGGACCGGCTTCGGGCAGGTCCTCCACCGCCTCGCCGCGGCCAAACCTACCCGCCCCGGCGGCCAGCCGGCGCATGGGTTTAGCGATACCGCGCCCCGTCAGTACCGCCCCGACGGCGATTCCGAGCGCGGACAGCATGAACGACAGCACGAACGTCCTGCCCCAGGGCGGTGCCCCCGGTGGCGGACCGACCTCAACGTTCAGCCAGCGCCCGTCATCTAGCGCCGCGGAGGCCGTGAACCACAGGGGCCGGCGGTGCCGCGGGCCGTGATCGTGATCCCCGTCGTGATGGCCATTCTTGTGCTGTTTCCCGTCATCCCAGTCATCCTCATCATCCTCATCATCCCCGTCATCGTGATGCCGATGCCGGCTCCACATCGGCGCCACCATCACCCGGTCCCGGTCCGTCTCGAGCGCCACGGAGAGCCTGGCAGCGATGGCGTTGGCCCGCACCCCGGCTCCGTCGCGGCCGACCAGGGGGGTGTCCGTCAGCGAATACCGCGAGAAATCGGTGCTGGCCGCGACAACGACTGCCCCGTGAGGTACTTGCAAAATTCCCCGGCCAAGCAGGTTCCTGCCTGACCGGAGGCT
>VYFG01000143.1 GCA_009842505.1 Gammaproteobacteria bacterium | reverse complement strand
GGAATAAATTATTCTTGACGCTGATTGGAGGCCGCCATGACAGAAAATCCTTTGCCCGTCTCCCCCGCCGGTCCGGCAGACGAACTCGACCGGCACCGCGCCCTGGAAAAACTCCGCCAGAGCACCACGGGTCTTGACGTGGAATATTCCCTGGCATCCGGCGAGACCAGCCGGCGGATTTATCTCGACAGCACCGCCAGCACGCTGCAGCTCGGCGTGGTCAGGGAAGTGATGGAAAAATACCTACCCTACTACGCCAATACCCACACCAACGTCCACTTCAATGCCAAGCTGTCCACGCGGGAATTCGAGTGGGCACACCGGATGGTGCTGGATTTCGTCAACGCGGACCCCGAGACCCACGGCTGCTTCTTCGTCGGCAGCGGCACCACCGGCGGCATCAACCGCATCGCTCGCACGATGGCGAAAAAGCGGCCGGACCGGGACGTAGTGATCACCACCATCATGGAACACCATTCAAACGACCTGCCGCATCGCAAGCATTTCAGCAAGGTGGTGCACATTCCCGTGATGGTCTCGGAAGAGGGTTTCGGCGCCGTGGACGTGGCGGGTGTCGAGGCGGCGCTGGAACTGTACGGCGACCGCGTGAACTATGTCTCCGTCACCGGCGTGTCCAACGTGACGGGGATCGTCAACCCGATCTACGATATCGCCGAACTGGCCCATCGCCACGGCGCCCTGATCCTGGTGGACGCGGCCCAGATGGCGGCCCATGTCCCCATCCGGGTGAGCGGGCATGAAAATCCCGCAAGGAATCTCGACATGGTGGCCATGTCCGGCCACAAGATCTACGCGCCGGGCTCCCCCGGGGTGGTGGTCACCCGCAGGGACCTGTTCAGTGGCATTGAACCCGAAGAAGTGGGCGGCGGAATGGTGGACGACGTGCACGTGGACCGATACATCCCCACCGAGAACTTTCCCGACCGCGAAGAGGCCGGCACGCCCAACATCGCCGGCGCCCTCGCCCTGGCCACCGTGCTCTACACGCTGAAGAGGATCGGCATGGACTTCATTGCCAGGGAGGAAGAAGACCTGGTCGGCTACGCCGTCCGCGAGATGGAGAAGATCGACGGAGTGGTGGTCTACGGACGTACTGACACAGGCAACTGCCCCCGGACCGGCGCGGTATCCATCAACGTGCGTGACATGCACCACTCCCTCACCGCCGCGATCCTCAACGACTACTTCAACATTGCGGTGCGCAACGCCTGCTTCTGCGCCCATCCCTACGTGCGGGAGATGATCGGCGACGACCTGATGGACCAGATGGAAGGCCTCGGCAACGAGGAACTGGAGGCCCTGGCGGAACTGCAGCGCGGCATGGTGCGCACGAGCTTCGGCATCTACAACACCCGTGAGGACGTGGACGCCCTGGTGGCGGCGCTGAAGGACATCTGTGCCAACCGGGATTACTACGACAGCCAGTACCACCAGGCCGCATGCACCAACTACTTCCACAACACTTTCAACTTCGACAGCGCGGCGGTGTTTTCCACCCGAAACGAGGTGGACCACTGGCTCACAGCCTGAAAACTCCACGTTCAGATCCTGCCCCCGCTACCAGAACCTCCTCGCGCAATTCAGGACCGATAGACCAATTCGGGAAGCACAACGCTCCAACGATCCCGGCGGAGTTGGGACCGGAAGTCTTCGCCGGAATCCGAGCGATAGCGCGTGATGATCGCATACACACTGCCTGCAACGAAGGTGGCACCTTCCGGCGGCTTGAATTTCCTGGCCAGACGCCCGATCGCGATGCCACCGCGATCGACGATCAACCAGCGGTCACCGTCCTGTTCCAGGCCGGCAGCATCACCCGTCGCAATCCTGTCGAGGGACCGCAGCGCCCGATGCCCATCAGCCAGCCGTCCCGCAAAGTCCAGGTCGACCTCCGAGGGATTGAGCGTACGGTAGATCATTCTGCAATCAGCAACGTCCAGGCCCTTTCCGTCTAGGGCGCGATGCCCCACCTCCGGTCCGTCCAAGCTGTCGATAAAGGGATGTCGGGCACCCATTGAGAGCAGCGCCAGGCTCCGGCGGGCTCGCGTCATGGCGACATAGTAGAGGCGGCGATCAGCGTCCCCGTCCTCACGGTTTGACGGCCGGTCCCAGCCGCCGTCGAGGATGACCACGTCGTCGAACTCGAGGCCCTTCGCCCGGTGTGCCGACAGGAGTAGCAGCCCTGTCTGGCGTTTTCGGGTGTCGCGGCCCCATTCGGCGAACCACTCGATCACGTCCTTCCGGTCAATCTCCCGGCCGCCGAACTCGTGGGACAAGTCCTCGAGACCTTCTCTCAGCAGGGACCACCAGTGGCTGGTTGACTGTTGGTCCATCCATCCCGCGATGTCGGTGACCCGGACAGCGGCGCCGGAACGTCGCCGGAGCCATTCGACCAGACTCTGGGTTTCGCGCAGCCGCCAGACATTCGGCGGATCGTCGGATGCCACCTGGACCGGGATGCCGCGCGCCTCGCAGTAGCTCCGGACAGGGCCGAGTTGTCGCCAGGTCCGGGCTATGACCGCCGCCTTGGCCCAGGTCCAACCAGTCACCTGGGTCTTGAGGCGTTCCAACTCGCGCACCGCCAGGACGGCCTGGACGGCTTCATCAATGGGCACGCGTAGAACTTGCACGCGCCCCCGCCCGATCGGGTCGAGCCGCTCCAATACACCGCCCGGGTGATCTTTCCGCCGGCTCCGGTTCACTGTAATGTCGTGGCCGGCCTTCATGCGATGCCTAGCCGGCGCGATCACCATGTTTGCCGCATGTTATCTCCCACATTATTTGAAGGTCGATTTCCCGGATAAATTGAACGGTCCTG